>NZ_JAASHM010000002.1:0-42500 GCF_019734195.1 Clostridium sp. K13
ACAATGTGAATTATTAGCTAGAAGTGCAGCATAAAAAAGTTTGACTTTTTGTGTCCAAAATATTGACATAAGACCAGATATATACGCATCGGTATTAGGAACAGGACGTGAAAATGTAAAAAAAGTATTTCTAAATACATTTGGAGATGAATTACCAATAGATGATATGTATATAGAAAAAGATGAAAATTTAACTATAGCTATAGAAAAAGGAGTTCCTTTAAAGAGCGGAGTTCATGAAATTCTTAAGTATTTAAAAGATAATGATTTTAAAATTGCACTTGCAACATCTGCTGTTTCAGAACGAGCATTTAAGCAATTAAGACAAGGAAATATTGAAAAATTTTTTAATGTTGTAGTATGTCGTGATGAAGTTAGAGAAACTAAGCCTAATCCTGAGATATTTTTAAAAGCAGCTAAAAAATTAATGGTAGAACCAAATGAATGTATTGTAATTGAAGACTCAAGTGCAGGAATAGAAGCTGCCTTTAATGCAGGGATGATCCCTATTCATGTTGTAGATTTAAAAGACGCAGATGAAAATATTTTAAAAAATTGTTATAAAAGCTTTAATAATTTAAACGAAATAAGAAATGAGCTAGTTAATATAGAATAAAAATTTCTATTTAATATTAATAGTAATAATATTTTTGGTGAATACTATTTATATAATTTTTTATGTAAGGAGTATTATTAAATGGAAAGAGAACATTATATGGTAAATGGTATTGCAAATGAAAATATGAAAACACAAATAAAGAATGCACTAGAAAAAATAGATGGCGTGGATAATGTTTGTGTAGATATGGCACGTGGAAGTGTTGAAGTAATTTATAATAAGCCAGCAACAGAACAAGAAATAAGAAGTTGCATAGAGAATACTGGACATAAAGTTGAATAAAAAATAAGGGTAAAATGCTGATAGGATTAGATATCTTATCAGCATTTTTATTTTAATTTTATTTTTGAAAATAGTATTAAAAATTAAGCTTATTACGTCATTATAAAATTAAAGTTGCTATATATTTATAGAAGTGGGGTAATAGCAAAATTATATTATTAGGAAAAGTTACAAAAACAATGAGATTTGTAGAAAATATTGTAAAAATAGAGTTGGTAATGATAAAATTTAATTATATAAAAGGAGGGAGAAATATGATGCTTAAAAATAAGTATAATGAGGTAAGAAGTGGGTGGAAAATACTTTTAGTATTTTTACTTTCATATGCTTTAACTTTAGGAATATCTATATTAATTGGAATAGTAATAGGTATTGTTCTTTTATCAAATGGAAATACTGATTATTTAATGAATTTTAATATAGAGTTAAACACAGAATATGAATTGATTTTTCAAATTACAACGTCAATTAGTAATATAATATTTATTTTATCTTGTATTATTATGTGGAAATTATTTGAGAAGAAAAAGATTAGTAAGATGGGTATAACACCTATTAAAAAAGGGTATAAAGAATTAATAGTAGGACTAGCTTTAGGGGCATTTACTATGAGCATAGTTGCAATAGTAATAATGTCTATAGGTGATGTTAGCTTAATAAATCCAATTAGTAAGCCTCAAATAACAATATCTCTATTATATGGATTAGTAGGTTTTATATTTGTTGGCTTTGGTGAGGAGATATTATCTAGAGGATATATTATGTCTGTATTAAAGCAAACAAGAAACAAATGGATAGTATTGCTAGGTCCAGCTTTAATATTTGCAGCATTACATTTAGGGAATAATGGTATAGATTTATTATCGTTTATTAATTTATTTTTAGTTGGTGTATTATTTGCATATATGTTCATGAAATCTAAAAATCTTTGGATGCCTATAGGTTATCATATAACATGGAATTATTTTCAGGGATATATTTGGGGATTTGGAGTAAGTGGAATTGGTGTAAATGGATTATATAAAGTAGAGAATATAAGCAACAATATAATAAATGGAGGAGCATTTGGGCCAGAAGGAGGGATAGTTGTAACTATAATAACCTGTTTAACATTTTATTTTGTATATAGATATTATAAAAATAATGATGTTGATGAATTTATGAAAATTGAAAATAAAGAAGAATTAGAAGTAAATTAAAATATTAGCTGTCACATTAAATATAATTTTTATGTGACAGCTAATTTTATTTTTGAATAAATTTTTCTCTAAATTCAAGTGGAGTTTTTGATGTTATTTTTTTAAAAACAGTACTATAATAGCTTTGATTATTAAATCCTACAGATAAAGCAATATCTAAAAGTGATAAGTTAGGATTTTTTAATAGTTCCTTACTTTTTTCTATCTTATAAGAATTTAAGTAATTTATAAAAGTAGAGCCTGTCTCTTTTTTGAATATGCTACAAAAATAGCATTTATTAATATTCAATTCTTTACAAAGATCATCTATAGAAATTTCTTTAGTATAATTTCTTTCTATATATTCAATTGCGCGTATAACACAAGGGGAGTTGTTTTTTGTTATACTATGAGGACAAATATGCTTATCAATAATAAAAGAGTAAAATTTTAAAACATTATTTAGTGTTGAGGTATTTATACATAATATATCTTTTTCAAAGTTATAATCACCTTCAATTGTATAAGGACCAATTAAAATATACATTTCAGTATTATTATAATGGCTAAACATTATGCAGCTGTATTTTATATTATGGCAGAGGTCTAATTTTAAAATTCCAGGTTTAAAAATATGATTTTTTATTTTATCAATGGCTTTAGGAGTATAAAATGAGTTTTTTATATTGGTATCGCTTTTATAAGTGGAAATGACATCAAATTTATTATTTAGAACAATTGTAGGTACATTTAAACAATTAAAAAAATTAGTAAAAGCATTGCTTAAAGTCATATTAGAGTAAAACCTCCTTGTTTAATAGTTTAGAATATTTTGAGAAACTACAAGTTTGCTTAATATACATAAAAAATATTTTAAACAAAATATAGTTAAAAAATATATAAATATAGTTAAAATGTTTTTTTGTAATATATGATAATATATAAAAAGTAAATGATAATCAATATCAATTATTATGAAAGATAATTAATGATATGTCAATGTAGATAAATAAATAAAATAAAATTTTAGGGGGATATAATCTATGTTAAAAAAGAAACTTTGTACAATTTTAGCGGCAATAATGGTTACAACTACAGTGTTAGGAAGCAATATACAAACTGTTGGAGCAACAGTAATAGATAGTGAATCAGTATTAACTGTTGGTCAAAAAGTAGAAAATGGAACATATGAAGTAGATAATAAAGTTCTTAAAGCAAATTCAGAATCAGAAAGTAGTATGAAGAATTATATAGAAAGAAAATCTACTATAAAGGTTGAAGATAGTAAAATCACAGTAACTATTAAATTTAATCAAGCAGGAACAGATGTTATAAAAGAGGTACATGGAGCTACTGTCGATGGTGAAGCAATAGAATTAATAAAAAATGAAGATGGATCAATTAGCTTTATAGTTCCATCAATAGATTCAAAAATTAATATTGATATAACATATGAAGTTAAAGCAATGAATTGGGTTCATAGAACAACTTTTGACTTAGTAAATGATACAAGTTCAATTCCAACTGTTGATGATTCAGTAAATAATGGAGGAGATGTTGAAACACCTGAAACACCTGAAATTCCTGATAACGATAATTCAAATAATGATGGAAATACAGATGGTGAAGAATCAAAAGTTTTAGAAGATGGAACTTATACGTTAAATAATTCAACTTATAAAGTTGGAACAACTCAACAAAGTATGGCTAGACAATTTATAGAAGATAAAACAGTTGTAACTGTGAAAGATGGAAAAATAGTTATGACATTAAAGTATAAAGGCCTTGGATTAACTGGAATAAGAAATACTAATATAAAAGTTAATGGAGTTGCTACTAATTCAACTATAAATGAAGATAAATCAGTAACATTTGAAGTACCAACAATAGATGCAAAAGTTGAAGTTGAAATGGATATAAATGTTGAAGCTATGGGGTTCAGTGAGGTTCAATCAATTGACTTTGTTAATGATATAGATTCATTAAGTAAAGTTGATGAAAATGAATCAGGAAGCAATGGAGACCAAAATAAGCCAGGTGATGAAAACAATAGTGGAAGCACTGGAAATGAAGGTTCAAACAATGGAAAAACTGAAGAACAAGGAACAAAAGTTTATACAGGTAAAAATGAGGTAACTCATGAAAGTGAAACTGGATTAAGTATGGCGAGAAAAGCGTTAGAAGAAACATTAAAAGTTGAAGATGTAAATGGTAAGAGATATGTTACATTAACATTTACAGCTATGGGATCAACAATGATGAAAGATCATACAGTATATGTTAATGGATCAAAAGTAGATGCAACTAAAACATTAAATGGTGAAGTTGTTAGTTTAAGTTTTCCTGTTGGAAGTCTAGATGATTCGATAAAAATTTCTGCATTTGTTTCTATGATGGGGGCGAATGTAGAGTTTGGAGTTAAGGTATTACAAGATACATTAACATTAGTTACAGATAATACAACAAACAATGGAACAACAGGTGGAACAACAACTGGAGGTTCTTCTAATAATGGTAGTACAAGCAATGGAACAACAGGAAATAATACAACAACTACTGAGGAAGAAAAAGTTACAAAAGGAAAGTTATATTCTATCAAAAATAACGTAACTCATGAAAGTGAAACGGGAAGAACAATGGCTAGAAAGTACTTAAATTCTACTTCAAAAGTTGAAGAAATTGAAGGGAAATATTATGTAACTTTAACTTTCACAGGAGCCGAGTTTATGCAAAATCATGAAATCTATGTAAATGGCAAAAAAGTTACTGTAACTAAGACTACTAATGGAGATTCAACTAATATTAGATTTAAGGTTTCAAGCTTAAACGATACTATAAAAGTAAAAACTTATGTAGTTCCAATGTCTAGAGAAGTTGAGTTTGGGGTTGAGTTATTAAAAGATACATTAACATTTATCAAGGAATATACAGTAGATACTCTACCACAAACTGGTGCAGCAACTAGCTCAGCAGCAGTAGCTGGATTAGGATTACTTTTAACATCTGCAGGAACAGTTTTAACAAAGAAAAGAAAGTAATTTAATTGGAAAGTATGTAATATCAGGGGGTAAAGAAAATAGTTTTAACTATTTATTTGCCTCCTAATTTAGTTTTTATTTTGAGGAGAAGAAAGCAATGAAAATATTAAATAAAATTAAATTAATGGCAATGGCTGTACTGGCTTTGGGAATATTTTTTATTTTAGGAAGCAAGAGTGCATATGCTACAGAAAGTAATATTGAAAGTGGAATTTATGAAGTTGAAAATGAGGTTTATCATGAATCTGAAACTGGAATGGCAATGTCAAGAACCTATCTTTTACCATCAATGAGTGTTGAAGTAACAAAAGAACATATAATTTATACTATAGGTTTTTCAGGCAGTGATTATATGGAAAATTACAGAATGAAAGTTAATGGAGAAGAGGTTCCAGTTGAGATATTAGAAGAGAATACCCAAGAGGGAATTGTTAAATTAAAAGTTCAAGTTGATAAAGTAGATGCTGATATGGAGGCTATTATTTATGTTGGACCTATGGAAAGAGATGTTCAATTTAAGGTTATACCTAAAATGGACACTTTAACTTTAGTAGAAGCTATTGAAGACGAAGTTGAGGATATAGTAACAGAAGAAACAGCTTCGGATGAAAGTGAAGCTGTTTCTTCTCATGAAGAAGATTTAGCAGTAGCAGCTGAAAAAAAGGAAAATAGTAATTTACCTTTGCTTATAGGTGGTGTAATTGTTGTAGCTGTAATTGGAGCATTAGTAATTACAAAAGTAAAGAAAAAATAATTAGTTATAAAGTAAATTATAGGAAGGTTATACATTATGAAATATAAAAGAATTATGTCTATGATAGCAACAGGAATTTTGATGTTAAATTTAGTAAGCTGTAGTTCTGATAATAATGAAAATAAAGATGTAGCTATGGAAAGTGGTGAAGAAGTAGTAGTTGCAACCTCTGTTGCGGTAACAGAAATATTAGATGCTTTAGGAGTTAAGGTTTCAGGAGTACCAAAAACATCATATGAATTACCGAAAAGTACTGAAGGGGCAGTTGAAATTGGAAATCCAATGAGTCCAGATTTAGAAATAATTAAATCTTTAAATCCAACTATAGTAGTATCAGTAGATACATTAGGTTCAGATTATATGAATTTATTCACAGAAAATAATATACCAAGTGAATTTGTTTCTTTAGAAAGCTTAGATGGATTAAAAGAAGCAATAACTATTTTAGGGAAAAAATTTGATAAAAATGATGAAGCTAAAAACTTATTAAACGAAATAGAATTAAAGGAATCGGAAGTGAAGAAAAAAGCAGAAACTCTAGAAAATCCTGAAATTTTAGTTTTATTTGCAGCACCAGGTTCAACTATGATAGCAACATCAAAATCTTATATTGGAAGTTTAGTTAAAATAGTTGGTGGAAAAAATATAGTTGAAGATAATAGTACATCATTTACAACCTATAATAAGGAAGATTTAGCTATGCTTAATCCAGAAAAGATTTTAGTTATGGTACATGCAATGCCAGAAGAAACTAAAGCTGCATTAGAAAAAGAAATGTCTACTGATTCAGCTTGGCAAAATATAAAGGCAGTAAAAGAGGGAAATGTAGTATATTTAGATAGCACTTATTTTGGTATGAGTGCAAATCTTAAAGTTATTGAGGGATTAGATATATTAAGTGATATAGTTCATGGTGATGGAGAATAGTTATGAAAGTTTCGTATAAAAAATTTAAAGTATCATTTATAATAATATCACTGTTAATATTATTAGCTACTGTACTTGTATCATTAAAATTAGGTAGTGTTAATATTACATTTAATGAACTTATAAGTGGGTTATTCTCTGGACAAAAAGATGGAAATATTGGCATAATAAGGGATTTAAGAATGCCGAGAGTAATTATTGCTGTATTAGTTGGAGCTAATTTAGCAATAGCAGGAGTTTTGTTGCAAGCAGTAATAAGAAACCCATTAGCAGACCCATATATAACAGGAATATCTTCTGGTGCTTGTGTAGTAACAGTTTTCTTTATGGTATTTATACCAAGTGTTACTAGTTTAAGACCTGTATTTGGTTTCTTTGGTGGATTAGTTTGTTGCGTAATTATTTATTTTATGGCATATAAAAATGGATTATCACCAATAAGAATTGTATTAGCTGGTGCAGCTTGTAATGCATTATTAGGTGGATTTTCATCAATGATAACAGTTAGTGCTGGACTTGGATCTGGTAATATTCAAAAATGGATGATGGGAAGTTTAGCAACAGTTAATTGGAGTAATGTTCATATATTATTGATTTATTCAGTGATAGGAATAATTGCAGCATTAGTATTAAGTAAGGTATGCAATATATTAGCTCTTGGTAGTAAAAATGCAAAGAGTTTAGGATTTAATTCAGATTTATATATGATAATAGTAACTGCTGTAGCTGTATTTTTAGCAAGTATATCAACATCAATTGCTGGAGTAATATCATTTGTAGGATTAGTTGTTCCTCATGTTTGTAGAATTATAATAGGATCAGATCATAAATACTTAATTCCTTGTAGTGGGATAGTAGGAGGATTTTTAGTTTTATTTGCAGACACTGTTGGAAGAATGGTAATGAGACCTAATGAAATACCAGTAGGGGTTGTAACAGCTATATTTGGAGCACCATTTTTCTTATATCTTTTAAGAAGGAGTGACTTAAAGTAATGATAAAAGCAAAGGATTTATGTTTCTCTTATGATAAAGAAAAAACTTTTATTAATAACTTAAATGTTGAAATAGAAAAAGGAAAAATAACAACTATATTAGGCCCTAATGGTAGCGGAAAATCAACTTTATTAAGCATATTTGCTGGATTAAATAAACCATCATTTGGAGAAGTAACTATTAAAGGTAAATCTATAAAGTCATTGAAACAAAAGGAATTAGCAAAAGAAATCGCCACAGTTCATCAACAAAATACAGTTCCAAGTGATATTACTGTAAAAGAATTAGTATCTTATGGCAGAATTCCTCACAAAAAGTATTTCCAAGGAAATAATAAAAATGATGATCAGATAATAGAATGGGCAATAAAAAGAACCGGTCTTGAAAATTTAACTAATAAAGCTGTTATGAGTATGTCAGGTGGAGAAAGGCAAAGAGCTTTTATTGCAATGGCACTAGCTCAAAAAAGTGAAATTTTATTTTTAGATGAGCCAACTACATATTTAGATATTTATCATCAGGTTGAGATATTAGAGCTTGTTAAGGAGTTAAATAAAGAAAATAATTTAACTGTTGTTATGGTATTACATGATATTAATCAAGCTATAAAATATAGTGATAATGTAATAGTAATGAAATCAGGACAAGCTATAGCTAATGGCAAGTCAGAGGAAGTTATAAATATGAATCTGCTTAATGATGTATATAAAATTGGTGGATTTATTAGTGAAATGGAAAAAGAAATTATTTTTGTTCCATTGAAGTTATAAGATTAATAAAGGATGATATTGATATGAAGAATAGTAAAAATAAGATATTAGCGGCTGCTGTTTGCGGAGTTATAGTAAGTTCTATTGGAACAAGTTTTGTAATTGATAATAAAAAGGAGGTAAAGGGAGAATTACCACAAGATGTTGAAAATATTGAGATAGATAATGAGGAGATTGTTTCTGAAGAAATAGAGGGTATTGAGAAAAATATTGAAGATGAAGTAGAAAATGATACAGAGAATAGTGAAGAAATTATAGCTAGTAATGATGAAGTATCAGAAAATAGTAATAATGTTGAAAATAATAATGGGAGTAACACAATTAGCTCAATCAATGAAGTTTATACTCAAGACTCACAAAATACTACTGTAAATAATAATGCAAGTAATAGTACATCTAACAATACTATAGTTGAAGAAGGAAAAGATGAAACAAGTAATAGTGGAAATTCTAACTCAACTAACAATGATGTTGTAGAAAATACATCTAAATACAAGGATGGTACTTATTCAGGATCAGCATCAGGGTTTGCAGGAACATTACAAGTTAATGTACAAATATCCAATGATATAATAACAAGTATCACTGTTACTAGCCATAATGATACTCCAGGTTTTGCTGATATGGCAATAGAAGAGATACCAAGTAAAATAATAGCAATTCAAAGCACTAGTGTTGATGTAGTATCAGGTGCAACGTATACTAGTAAAGGAATTATTAATGCAGTAAGTGATGCTTTAAGCAAAGCTTAGTTTTGATATATATAATTAGTGAATAACAGAAATAAATTGCTTCGCAATTTATTAATTAAGTGCCACAAATTTGCCACAAACATGCCCAAACTTTACGGAGATTTTATTTCTACAAAACTATAAAATTTAAATATAGATAAATTATTAGGAGGGGAATAAGCTTGAGGCAATCTAAAATAAAACATATAAGATTAACAGTACAAATAATAATTTTAATTACTGTTACGGTAGCTGCTTTAAATCATTATTTAAGCACAATAGGAATAGAAATACCATGGATATCGGAAGCATTATTTCATTATATTTGTCCAGTATGTGGAGTAACTAGTATTTATCAGTTCTTTGCATCATCCACTCTTTTAGTAGTAAAGCTTAAGAGTGCTCTTGGAATAATAATAGGATTAGCAATAATGTCAGCAGTACTTTTTGGACCTATTATTTGTGGATTTATTTGTCCATTTGGAGCAATACAAGATTTATTATCAAGATTAGGGAAAAAGATATTTAAAAGAAAATATAATACATTTATTCCAAAGAAAATAGACAGTAAGCTTAAATATTTAAGATATGTTGTATTAGTATTAACAGTGATTTTAACAGCAACTTCATCAGTTGCATTATTAGAAGCAATTAATCCTTATCATGCATATTTATCAATATTTAATAGAAAGTTTACTGTATTGGGTATTATAGGATTTGTTATATTAGTATTAATAATAGGTTTATCATTTTTTGTACAAAGACCGTGGTGTAGATATGTATGTCCATATGGAGCATTTTTAGGATTATTTAATAAGATAAAGGTTTTTAGAGTGTTTAGAAATAAAGGGACATGTATAAGTTGTAAAAAGTGTACTAGGGAATGCCCAATGGGAATTGAGGTACATGAAAAAGAAGAAGTAAGAAGTTTAAGTTGTATTTCATGTATGGAATGTGTAGGAGATAAAGTATGTCCAAAGGATAATACAATTTCATTTACTTCAAAGGATAATGAAGAAGAGAATACAGATAATTTATTAAGTAGTTTTGTAGAAGATAATAACATAAAAGGTGATAAGTTCTATATTACTGATAAAAAATAGAGGGAGTGGGTTAAAATGAAAAATAGTAGAAATAAAATTGTGGCAGCAGCTGTTTGTGGAGTTATTACAGGAGCTGTAGGAACTAGTGTAATTGGCAATTTTCAAGCAAATAATCAAATTAATTCTCAAGTAGCTAATAGTAACAATACTGACTCATTTTCTAATGGAAGTAATGGCTCAAGTGAAAGTTTTACACAAAATTATGGAGGTAGACCAGTAAGAGGAAATGCTGGTAAGGGCGATCATCATAAAGGAGAAACTTCTTTAGATAGTACAGAAGGTGTTGATGTTACAAGTGGACAATATGCCGATGGAACTTACTATGGAACTTCATCTGGATACTCTTTAGGATTAAAGGTAGAAGTAACTATATCAAACGGGCAAATTTCAGATGTCCAAGTAGTTAGTCATAATGAAACACCAGGATTTTGTGAGAGGGCTATTGAAACAGTACCATCAGAAATAGTATCAGCACAAAGTACAAATGTAGATACGGTATCAGGTGCAACATATACAAGTATAGGAATAATAAATGCTGTAAATGATGCTTTAAGTAATTTACAAAATTCTTAATAAAAAATAATATAACTAATACTAGATAATGAAATGAATACTTATAGATAAGTTATATAGGAGTGATAATTATATGAAAGGTTTTTTTGAAAAAGAAGACTTTATATTTAGTACCAGAGTTAAGCAAAAAATAGGCTATAAAGAAAATAATTTATTTGAAATAGAGAAAATAGCAGATAAAGCAACTTTAATTATGAATGAATTTGAAGAAAGATTAAGTTTTTTTAAAGAAAATAGTGAGGTAAATATATTAAATAAAAGTACATCTAAGGGTTTTACTAGAGTTTCAGTTGATACTTTTGAGATATTAAAAAAATCAAGCTATTATTCTAAATTAACTAATGGTATTTTTGATATAACTATAGCTCCTTTAGTTAAAGAATGGGCAATTAATAGTAATAAGCCTAATATTTTAAGTAATAATAGAGTTAAAGAGTTACTTAGTTTAGTTGATTATGAAGATGTTATACTAAATGAAGTTAATTCATCAGTTATGTTATTAAGAGAAAAACAAAAAATAGATTTAGGTGGTATTGCAAAAGGTTATATTGCAGATCAAATAATAGAATTTTATAAAAATAATAATATAGAATCAGCTATAATAAATATAGGTGGAAATATAAAGGTTTTAGGAAGAAAAAATAAAGAAGAATTATGGAATGTTGGAATATTTGAGCCTAAAAAACATAGTGAAAATATTATTTGTTCTGTTGAGGTTGAAAATAAATCAATAGTTACATCAGGTGGATATGAGAGGGCATTTGTATATAATAATGAATTATATTGTCATATATTAAATGCTAAAACTGGTTATCCTGTTAAATCTGATTTAAAATCAATAACTATAGTAAGTACTTCATCTATTGAAGGTGATGCACTTTCTACACCATTATTCATTATGGGAAAAGATAAAGCTTATGAATTTATGAAAAAAAATAATATTAGTGGAATAATGGTTACAGATAAGAATGAAATAATACTTACTAAAGATTTATTGGAAGGATTTAAATTATTTGAAAATTATAAAGTATTAGCTTTTTAAGAATAGTAAAAAATTAAAATAAGGGCTCTTATATCAAAGTCTGATATAAGAGTCTTTTCTTTATATTAAATTAAGATAGTTAAAAAATTCCAATTAAATTTAAATAGTATTATTCTTTTTTATAAAGTGAAATAATTATAAGTCATCTACATCTTGCTCTTCACCATATCTAACTGTACCTTCTGAACTAAAGCTATCATTAGGGTCTTTTTCTATAAAGTATCCATCATTAGGTTCTTTAGATTTTTTTGCACACTTTGTACAAGATTCCATTTGAACATTAGTTAAATCATTTATTTTTTTCATTTTACTCATTATTAGGACTCCTTTATAAGTATGATTATATACTTAGTATTACTAAAAATAATAATATATATGAAAATATATAATTACATTTTATGTATAAAAAGGTAAAATTAAATAAAGGGGTTTGAGGTAAGTAAATGGAGGGTACAATGAGATTAATAAGATTAAATGATATAAAGGAATATTTACAGTCTTATGCAGATGCTATTTCTAATATATTAAAAATAGATGTTGAAATAGTTGATGAGAATTTAAATAGGATTATTGGCACTGGAGTTTATGAAGAGAAAATAGGGATTAATATAAAAAAGAATGGATTAGTTTATTCAGAAACATTAAGAACAAGAAAAATGCAAGTTATTGAGAATCCAGGTAAAAATAAATTATGTAAGAAATGTATAGATAAAGATAATTGTTTAGAAAAAATGGAGATAAGCTATCCAATTTATTATGGGGAAGATACTTTTGGAGTTATAGGCTTAGTGTGTACAACTGATAAACAAAAACAAAGATTGAGGGAAAATTTTAACAGCATAATTGCTTTCATAGGACATATGTCAGAATTAATTTCTGCAAAAATTATTGAGCAAAATGAAGAAATGATGCAGAGAAAAAATTTAGTGTTTCTAAAACAAATAATTAATTCAGTAAATGATGGAGTAATTGTTATAAAAAATAATAACATAATAAGTAGTATAAATTTAAAAGGAGTAAAGGAATTAGCCATTAATACAAATATTGTTGGACAAAGCATTAAAATAGAGTTAACAGGAGATTACTTTCAAGAATCACAAATTTATATTATAGAAATAAATGAAAAGAAATATGAGGTTGTTGGAAGGTTAATACCAAGTACTACTAACTTGGAGGATTATAATAGTGTATTAATTTTTAATAAGTTAAAAAAGATAAAGGAAGAAGCAATTACATTAACTTATGGAATAAATAAAACAAATATATTTTCAATTTTAGGTGACTCTAAAGAAATGATGATTTTAAAGAGTAAAATAAAAAAAATTAGCAATTCGACTTCAACTGTTTTAATTACAGGTGAGAGTGGAACTGGAAAAGAATTGGTAGCAAGGGCTATTCATTGTGAAGGAAATAGAAAAGATAAACCTTTTATTGCAATTAATTGTGCTGCAATACCAGATACTTTATTAGAAAGTGAGCTTTTTGGATATGATAAGGGAGCTTTTTCAGGTGCAAATTCTAATGGTAGAATTGGAAAATTTGAATTAGCAAATAAGGGTGTTATTTTTTTAGATGAAATAGGAGATATGCCATTATATTTACAAGTAAAACTATTAAGAGTATTACAAGAAAAAACAATAGTAAGAATAGGTTCTAATAAATTAATTTCTTTAGATTTAAGAGTTATAGCGGCTACTAATAAGGATTTAAAGGAATTAGTTAGAAAGGGAAAATTCAGAGAAGATTTATATTACAGACTAAATGTTATACCAATAGAAATTCCGCCATTAAGAGAACGAAAGGGGGATTTAGAATTATTACTTAATTCATTAATAGATAAATATAATATTGAATTTAACAAATCAGTATATTTAATAGAAGATAATGTTTTAGAGATGTTTAAAAAGTATAAATGGTATGGAAATATAAGAGAGTTAGAAAATGTAGTTGAATTTATGGTAAATTTATGTGACGAAAGAGGTATAATTAATGATACCATGTTACCACAATCATTTATAGAAAGTTTTCATGAACAAATGGGATTAGAAGAAAAATATGATGATAGTATAAAAGATATAATTCCATTAAAAGATATTGAAAAAATATATATAAAAAAGGCTCTTGAAATATATGGTGATACAACTGAAGGTAAAAAATTAGCAGCAAAAAAATTAGGAATTGGTATTGCAACATTATATAGAAAATTAGAATAATAATAAAAGTTTATCAAAATGATAACTTTTTATTAGTTTAATAGAATTAATTAGGATAACACTATGTTTACCCCAATTATCAAAATGATAATTTATTATCATTTTGATAATTGGGGTAAATTTTAGCCTAAAATAAATAAAAAACTAATATAAATAGCATTGTTTTTAAATGTATTTTTTGGAAAAAGTAAAATTTATGCTTAAAATTAAAAATATTTTGGCATAGTTATTGCTATAAATATTAGTGTAATGATTTAGTACAAAATTTATTTGAAGTAGTGGGAGGGTATTATGGATTTTAAATCAATTAAGTTACAAGCAGAAGGGTATGAAAATAGTATGACTAAGTTCTTAAGGGACTTAATAGCAATACCAGGAGAAAGTTGTGGAGAAAAAGGTGTTATAAATAGAATTGCTGAAGAAATGGAAATGCTAGGTTTTGATAAGGTTGAAATTGATGGAATGGGTAATATATTAGGTTATATGGGTACTGGAAAAACATTAATAGGATATGATGCTCATATTGATACAGTTGGACTTGGAGAATTAAGTAATTGGAATTTTGACCCATATAAGGGGTATGAAACTGATGAAGAAATAGGAGGTCGTGGTGCATCAGACCAACTTGGAGGAATTGTATCAGCAACTTATGGAGCAAAAATAATGAAGGATTTAGGTCTTTTAAGTGATGAATATACTGTATTAGTAACAGGAACTGTTCAAGAGGAAGACTGTGATGGTCTATGTTGGCAATATATATATAATGAAGATAAGGTGAGACCAGAATTTGTAGTAATTACAGAACCTACTAATGGAAATATTTATAGAGGTCAACGTGGACGTATGGAAATAAGAGTTGAAGTTAAGGGAATATCTTGTCATGGATCTGCACCAGAACGTGGAGATAATGCAATTTATAAAATGGCAGATATACTTCAAGAAGTAAGAGTATTAAATGATAATCTTCATTATGATGAATTTTTAGGTAAAGGAACTGTTACTGTTTCTGAAATATTCTTTAATTCACCATCACGTTGTGCAGTAGCAGATATGTGTGCAATATCATTAGATAGGCGCTTAACAGACGGAGAAACATATCAATCAGCTTTAGAGGAAGTAAGAAATTTACCATTTGTAAAGAAATATAAGGCTGAAGTTTCAATGTATAAATATGAGAGACCAAGCTATACAGATCTTGTATATCCAACTGATTGTTATTTCCCAACTTGGGTAATACCAGCAGAAGCACCAGCAACTAAGGCTATGGTTGAAGCATATAAAGGAATGTATGGTGAACCAAAGGTTGATAAATGGACATTCTCAACTAATGGAGTTTCTATAATGGGTAGATTTGGAATACCATGTATAGGATTTGGACCAGGAAAAGAAGAGGAAGCTCATGCTCCTAACGAAAAGACTTGGAAGGCAGATTTAGTAAGATGTGCTGCAGTTTATGCTGCTATGCCAACTATTTATTGTAGAGAGAAATAGTTAAAATTTTAAATAATAGGAATAAAGGGAGAGATATAAAATGGGATTAATGGATAAATATATTAAAGAATTAAATGAATTAAGCTTTGAAAATATGTATAATGACGACTTTTTATTAACTTGGGAGAAGTCTGAAGATGAATTAAAGGCTGTATTTACAATTGCTGAAGCTTTAAGAGATTTAAGAAAAAATAATATTTCATCAAGAATTTTTGATAGTGGTTTAGGAATTTCATTATTTAGAGATAATTCAACTAGAACAAGATTTAGCTTTGCATCAGCTTGTAATTTACTTGGACTTGAAGTTCAAGATCTAGACGAAGGAAAATCTCAAATTGCTCATGGTGAAACTGTAAGAGAAACTGCAAATATGATTTCATTTATGGCAGATATAATTGGAATTAGAGATGACATGTATATAGGTAAAGGTAATACTTATATGAGAGAAGTATCAGAAGCTGTTAGAGAAGGTCATGAAGATGGATGTTTAGAGCAAGTTCCTACTTTAGTTAACTTGCAATGTGACATAGATCATCCTACTCAAGTAATGGCAGATACATTACACCTAATAAATGAATTTGGTGGAATAGAAAATTTAAAGGGAAAGAAAGTAGCCATGACTTGGGCATATTCTCCTTCTTATGGAAAACCATTATCAGTACCTCAAGGTGTAATAGGATTATTAACTAGATTTGGAATGGATGTTGTACTTGCTCATCCTGAGGGATATGAAGTAATGGGAGAAGTTGAAGAAATAGCAATGAAAAATGTAAAGGAGTCAGGTGGATCATTTACAAAAACAAATTCTATGGAAGAAGCATTTAAGGATGCGGATGTAGTATATCCAAAGAGCTGGGCTCCATTTAGTGCTATGGAAAAACGTACAGATTTATATGCTAAAGGTGATAGTGAAGGTATTAAAGCTCTAGAAAAAGAGCTATTAGCACAAAATGCAAATTATAAGGACTGGGAATGTACTGAAGAATTAATGAAGACAACAAAGGATGGAAAAGCAATATATTTACACTGCTTACCAGCAGATATAACAGGAGTAAGCTGTGAAGAAGGAGAAGTAGAAGCTTCAGTATTTGATAGATATAGAACATCATTATATAAAGAAGCTAGTTTTAAGCCATATGTTATTGCTGCAATGATTTTCCTAAGTAAAATTAAAAATCCACAAGAAACTTTAAAAAGTCTTGAGGAAAAGGGAAAGGAACGTCAAAGTAAATAAATTAAATAATCAATTTATAACTGGGAACTAAGAGTAAAAAATAATATTTTTACTTTTGGTTCTGGGTTTAATATTTAATTTGAGGTTAATTGATAATATTTGAAAAGGGAAGGGGTATAGGAATGAGAAAGAAAATAGTAATTGCTTTAGGTGGAAATGCCTTAGGTAATACTTTGGCAGAGCAGATGGTAGCTGTTAAATCAACAGCAAAGGCTATAGTTGATTTAATAGAAGAAGGTAACGATGTTATTATATCTCATGGAAATGGACCACAAGTAGGAATGATTAATAGTGCAATGACAGAATTTCATAAAACAAATAAAAAATACTCAATATGTCCTATGTCTGTGTGTGTAGCAATGAGTCAAGGATATATAGGATATGACTTGCAAAATGCTATAAGAGAAGAATTATTAAATAGAAATATAAATAAAGGTGTATCAACAATAATAACTCAAGTTGAGGTTGATCCAAATGATAGTGCATTTGATAATCCTACTAAACCTATAGGTGCTTTCATAACCAAAGAAGAAGCAGATAGCATAATAAAGGAAGGAAAAAAGGTAATAGAAGATAGTGGCAGAGGATATAGAAGAGTAGTTGCATCACCTAAGCCAATAGGAATAGTTGAAGTTGAAACTATAAAAACTTTAGTTGAAAGTGGACAGGTAGTTATAGCTTGTGGTGGGGGTGGAATTCCTGTAATCAGTGAGGGTAATCACTTAAGAGGTGTAGGAGCAGTTATTGATAAAGATTATGCTAGTTGTGTATTAGCTAAAGCTATAGATGCAGATTGCTTTATTATTTTAACCGCAATAGAAAAGGTTGCTATAAATTTTGGAAAAGAAAATGAAAAATGGCTTAGTGAAGTTAGTACAGATGAAATGAAAGAATATGTTAAAGAAGGGCATTTTGCACCAGGGTCAATGAAACCTAAAGTAGAAGCTGGAATTGATTTTGCAGATTCTAAAGAGGGAAGATATGCATTAATTACATTACTAGAAAAAGCTAAATACGGCATAGCTGGTAAAACAGGAACGAAAATATATAAATAAGCTGTATTACAAAAGAGACCTTATGTAAACGTATTAAAAGAGTGGTGGAGGATTTATGGAAGAAAATAAAAAGTCACAACTTTTCAAATTTTATGGAAAGCTTAGTTTAAAGGAACTTGTACCATTAGGATTACAGCATGTTGTAGCTATGATTGTAGGATGTGTAACACCAGCCATAATTGTTGCATCAGCAGCAGGTTTAGATGCGACAGATAAAATTTTATTAGTACAATCATCACTTGTTTTTTCAGGAATTGCAACTTTGATTCAAATATTTGCAATAGGAAGGAAGATAGGATCAAAATTACCAATAATAATGGGGGTTAGTTTTGCTTATGTTCCAACTTTAACGGCTATAGCTGGTGAATTTAATATGGCCACAATATTTGGGGCACAAATTTGTGGTGGAGTAGTTGCTATAATTTTTGGGATGTTTTCTAAAAAACTAACTAAATTTTTTCCATCAATAGTAACAGGAACAGTAATTTTTGCTATTGGACTTTCATTATATTCAACTGCGGTTAAATATATTGCAGGAGGAGTTGGGAATGAAGGCTTTGGATCACCTTTAAATTGGCTTGTTGCAGTGATTACGTTATCAGTTGTAATTTTCTTAAATTTTTATACTAAGGGAACTTTAAAGTTAGCATCTATATTATGTGGAATAATAGTAGGGTATATTATTTCATTATTATTAGGTATGGTTTCTTTTGTAGAAGTAGGAGAGGCTAGTTGGTTTCAAATGCCTAAATTTATGCATTTTGGATTAAGCTTTAATGCTACGGCTATAATATCTATGGTTGTAATGCATATAGTAAATTCAGTACAAGCTATTGGAGATCTATCTGCGACTACAAATGGAGCTATGAATAGAGAAGCAACAGATGAAGAGATATCAGGTGGAATAGTTGGGAATGGTATATCAAGTATATTAGGTTCATTATTTGGTTGTATGCCAACTGCTACTTTTAGTCAAAATGTTGGAATAGTAACTATGAATAAAGTTATAAATAGAGGAATCTTTATATTTGCATCAATAGTAATAATATTGTCTGGTTTAATACCTAAGTTTTCTTCTATATTAATAAGCATACCTCAATGTGTCTTAGGAGGAGCTACTATTACTGTTTTTGCAACAATTACAATGACTGGAATAAAAATGATTTCAGCTAGTAAGTTAACCACTAGAAATACAACTATAGTTGGACTTGCTATAGCTTTAGGAACTGGAATCGTACAAGTTGAATGTTCTTTAGGGTTATTTCCAGCTTGGGTAATTTCTATATTTGGAAAATCATCAATAGTTGTAACAACATTAGTTGCAATAATATTAAATTTAATTTTACCAAAAGAAAAAGAGCAAGAGGTTAAAGTAGAAGAAAAAATAAAGAATGTATTGTAGTTATAAATAAAGTTTAAAAAGGAGAGAGAAATAGTTATGAAAGAAAGAATAGAATGGAAAGAAAATACTTTGCCAAAGGTAAAGAGTGAAAATAGATTAGATTTTTTAAGTAAAGAGGAAATTGAGAAAACAAAACAATTTCATAGTAGCTTCCCACAATATAAAGAGACACCATTAGTTAACTTAGATAATTTAAGTAAAAAAATAGGGGTTGGAGGAATATATATCAAGGATGAATCCTATAGATTTGGATTAAATGCATTTAAAGTATTAGGTGGTTCTTTTGCAATGGCGAAATATTTAGCTCAAAAATTAGGGAAGGATATTTCAGAACTACCATATGAAAGGTTAATATCTGATGAAGTAAGGGATGAACTTGGAGATATAACATTTGTAACTGCTACAGATGGAAATCATGGAAGAGGAGTAGCGTGGACTGCTAATAAATTAAAACAAAAATCAGTAGTATATATGCCTAAGGGTTCTTCTCAAATAAGATTAGAAAATATAAGAAAAGAAGGTGCAGATGCATCAATAACTGATATGAATTATGATGAGGCTGTTAGATTAGCAGCTAAATATGCAAGTGAGCATAATGGAGTAGTTATCCAAGATACAGCATGGGAAGGATATGAAGATATTCCAGCTTGGATAATGCAAGGTTATGGAACTATGGGATTAGAAGCTCTAAATCAGCTTAAGGATTTTGGAGTTGAAAGACCTACACATATATTTATACAAGCAGGAGTTGGATCTTTAGCTGGTGCAATTCAAGGATTTTTTGCATCTGTCTATAAGGAAAATTGTCCTATAACTACTATTGTAGAGGCTAGTGAAGCAGCTTGTATTTATAAATCAGCTGTTGCTAATGATGGAAATTTAAGAATAGTAGATGGTGATATGCCTACAATTATGGCTGGATTAGCTTGTGGTGAAGCTAATATTATTGGATGGGATGTTCTTAAAAATTGTTCAAGTATGTTTGTTTCAGCACCAGATTATATTTCTGCTAATGGTATGAGGATTCTTGGAAATCCAATTAATGAAGATAAAAAGGTAGTTTCTGGTGAGTCAGGAGCAGTAACATTAGGATTACTATATGAAATAATGACTAATAATGAATATTTAGAGTTAAAAGAAAAGTTAGGATTAGATGAAAATTCAAAGATTCTTTTATTTAGTACAGAAGGGGATACTGATCCTGATAAATATAGA
Source organism: Clostridium sp. K13 (assembly GCF_019734195.1). GTDB lineage: Bacteria > Bacillota > Clostridia > Clostridiales > Clostridiaceae > Clostridium. The sequence continues at coordinate 20,623 of NZ_JAASHM010000002.1, forward strand.
GAAATTGTTTGGAAAGGTGAATATTAAAAAAATTATAAAAGTAGCACCTAGTTGTTTAAAATTTAATTTTTTTAACGTAATTACTACATTATGATTAATTGTAAAGGTAAAAATATTAAAAAGTAGGTGGAAGAATGATTTTAATTGGTAATGGAAGAGTAATTACTAACGATAGTAATAATAGATTTATAGATAATGGTTGTATAGCTATAGAGGGAAATATAATTAAAGATATTGGTGAAACATCTTTAATTAAGTTAAAGTATGAAGATAAATATGATGAGTTTATAGAGGCTAAGGGAAAGCTTATAATGCCAGGACTGATAAATACTCATCATCATATATATAGTGCTTTTGCTAGGGGATTAAATTTAAAAAATCCTCCAGCAGAAACATTTACTGATATTTTAAAAAATGTTTGGTGGAGAATTGATAAAAAACTCTCCTTAGAAGATATAAGGTATAGTGCTTATACAACTTTAATTGAATGTATAAAAAGTGGTGTAACTACTGTCTTTGATCATCATGCAAGTCCTATGGCTGTAGAGGGAAGTTTATTTGCTATATCTAATGTAGCAGATGAATTAGGAATAAGGGGATGTTATTGCTATGAAGTTTCTGATAGAGATGGACAAAGAATACTTAAACAAGGAATTAATGAAAATATAGATTTTATAAAATATGCAAATACAAAAGAGGATGATATGACTAAGGGTATGTTTGGAATGCATGCATCATTTACATTAAGTCATGAAAGTTTAGAAAAGTGTAAAGAAGCTATGAATGGAATAGATTCTGGATATCATATTCATGTGTCAGAAGGTATTGAGGATTTAAAGAATAGTTTAATGTATAGTGGCAAAAGAACAGTTGAAAGATTAATGGATTATGGAATATTAGGTGATAAGACTATTGCAGGGCATTGTATTCATGTTAATGAAGAGGAAATTGATATATTAAAAGCAACTAATACAAATGTTGTAAATAATCCAGAGTCTAATATGGCAAATGCTGTTGGAGTAGCTCCTGTTATTAAAATGATGGATAAGGGAATTAGAGTTGGCATTGGAACAGATGGATATACAAGTGATATGTTTGAATCAATGAAGGTTGAAAATATTATTCATAAACATAACTTATGTAATTCTAATGTTGGTTTTATGGAAACATCTAAAATGATATTTAATAACAATAAGGAAATTGCATCTAAATACTATAAAAATCCATTAGGTGTGTTAGAAGAAGGCGCTTATGCAGATATTATAGTTGTAGATTATAATCCTATAACTCCTATAGATAAGGAGAATTACTTTGGGCACATTTTATTTGGTGTTTGTGGTAGAAGTGTTGATACAGCTATTATTAATGGAAAAGTTGTAATGAAAGATAGGGTAATAGTTAACATTGATGAAGAGCTTATTTATAAAAAATCACGACAAGTAGCTGAAAGGTTATGGAAAAGGCTTTAAGAATTTTTAAGTTAATTATTTTTTAGATAAAAGAGAGGGGAGTATGATTATGGCAAATTTAAGTATTGATATATTAGGAATGAAATTTAATAATCCTATTTTTACAGCAGCTGGACCTGGTGCGAAAGATGGAGAGCTTTGTGTGAAAGCAGTTAATGGGGGAGCAGGAGGTATAGTAACTAAAACTATTTCAGAAAAGCCAGCAGATGTACCAAGACCTTGTATGGCAAAAACTAATTCAGGATTTTTAAATACAGAGTTATGGTCAGAGCTACCAAAGGAACAATGGGTAGCAAAAGAATATAAAAGAGCTAAGGAAGCTGGAGTTCCTATGATAGTAAGCATGGGATATACAGCAGAACAAATTTCAAAGGTTGCTCCTTTAGTTAAGCCTTATGCAGATGCAGTAGAGCTTTCTACACATTATGTTGGAACAGATATTGAACCAATAGTTAACGCAATGAAAGCAGCAAAGGCAGTATTAGATTGTCCTGTTTTTATGAAAATGAGCCCACATACAGATATTCAAAATATAGCTAAGGCATTAGAGACAGCTGGAGCAGATGGATTAGTTATGATTAATTCTTTTGGACCTTGTATGGGAATTGATATTGAAACTGGATATCCAATTATGGGAAGTGAAAAAGGTTATGGATGGCTTTCAGGATCAGCAATTAGACCATTAGCTATAAGAAATATTTATGATGCTTCTAAAGTAGTTAAAATTCCTATTATAGGTGTTGGAGGAGTAAGCTCAGGAAGAGATGCGGCTGAAATGTTAATGGCTGGTGCTAGTGCCGTTCAAGTATGTACTGAAGCTATTTTACGAGGACCAACAGTATATGGAAAAATATCTAAAGAATTAAATGAATTTTTAGATAGTCATGGATATAAAGATGTTAATGAAATAATTGGCCTTTCACATAAAAAGGCAGAAGAAAGAAACTTTAGAACAAATGCTATTCCACCAAAGGTATACTTAGATAAATGTATTAAATGTGGACAATGTAAAGTAAGTTGTGTATATGAAGCAATTGAAATAACAGACAAACTACACATAGATGAATCAAAATGCTTTGGATGTGGACTTTGTGTAACAAAATGTCCAAAACACGCACTAACAATACAATATAAGTAAATTGGGAACCAATTTATTAAGTGAAGAGTGAAGAAGTAAGAGTGAAAAGTTAAGGGAATAATTCAGCTAAGCTGAATTAAAAAATATGTATTTTAAGAAACTGCCATAGCAGTTTCAACATTCACTTTTCACTTTTAACTATTCACTCTTACCTTGAATAAAATTGTACATATTAATGTTGGGAGGAGTGGGTATATGGTTAATTTTTTGCTTAATGGAAAAGTATGTGGTATAGAAAAAAATGAATCTTTAATAAGATTTTTAAGGGATAAAGAAGAGTTAATATCAGTAAAAAATGGGTGTGGGGAAGGAGCTTGTGGAGCTTGTATGGTCTTAGTTGATGGAAAAGCAACTAGGGCGTGTATATTAAAAGGAGATAAAGTTAAAGACAAAGCTGTTATTACTGTTGAAGGATTAGATGAGAATTATAAAAGGGCATTTGCTTACTCTTTTACAAAGGTTGGTGCTGTTCAATGTGGTTTTTGCATACCTGGAATGGTTATAAGTGCTACAGGGTTATTTAATAAGACATTAACACCAACATTGGATGAGGTAAAGACGGCTCTTAAGGGAAATATATGTAGGTGTACAGGATATAAGAAAATTGAAGAGGCTATATTACTAGCGGCTGAAATTATAAGAGAGAATAAGGAAGTTCCATTAGTAAAATGTAAAGGATTGGTTGGAGATTCTTTAGGAAGAGTTGATGCAGAGGATAAGATATTAGCATTAGATGGATATTGTGATGATTTGAAAATCGAAGGAATGTTGTATGGTGTAGCGCTTAGAGCTGAATTTCCTAGAATGTTAGTAAAGAATATTGATTATAATGAGGCCTTAAAATTAAAAGGAGTAGTTAAAGTTATTACAGCTAATGATATACCTGGAAATAGATTTTGTGGACATTTGAAAAAGGACTGGCCAGCTTTAATTGCAATAGGAGAGGAAACTAGATATGTAGGTGATGCTATTGCTTTAGTTGCGGCAGAAAGTGAAGAGATAGCAAGAAGGGCTATAGATTTAATTAAAGTAGAGTATGATAAGTTAATACCTATGACTTCTCCAGAAGATTCACTTAAAGTAGGTGCACCAGAACTTCATAAGGGTGGCAATATACTAGCAAGAGAAGTTCTAAAAAGAGGCAATGTTGATGAAGTTATTAAAAATTCTAAGTATGTTGTAACTAATACTTATTCTGTTCCATTTACTGAGCATGCTTTTTTAGAACCTGAAAGCGCATTAGCAGTTCCGACAGATGAAGAGCTAGTAGTTTATACTGGAACTCAATCAGTTTATGATGATTTACATGAAATTACATCATTACTAGGTGTAGAAGAAAATAAAGTAAGAATAATATCTAAGTATGTTGGCGGAGGCTTCGGTGGCAAAGAAGATATGAGCTGTCAGCATCATACAGCATTACTTGCATTTTTAACTGGAAAGCCTATAAAGATGGCATTGAAAAGATCGGAGAGTATAAAAGTTCATCCAAAGAGACATGCAATGAAGATGGAATTTACAACTGCTTGTGATGAAAAAGGAAAATTAACAGCAATGAAAGCTAAGATTATTGCTGATACAGGAGCTTACGCATCTTTAGGAGGACCAGTATTACAAAGAGCATGTACTCATGCAGCAGGTCCTTATAATTATCAAAATTCTGAAGTTGAAGGTATAGCAGTTTATACAAATAATCCACCAGCAGGAGCCTTTAGAGGATTTGGAGTAACTCAATCAGCATTTGCAAATGAGGCTAATATAAATCAGTTAGCTGAACTTGTAGGTATATCACCTTGGGAGATACGATGGAGAAATGCAATTGAACCAGGTCAAGAATTACCAAATGGACAAATTGCAGATGCAGGAACAGCATTAAAAGATACTTTATTAGCTGTTAAAGAAGAATATGAAAAAAATGAATTTGTAGGAATAGCATGTGCATTTAAAAATGCAGGTATAGGAGTTGGCCTTCCCGATATAGGAAGAACTATATTGGAGGTTAAAGATGAAAATGTTATTATAAGAACCTCAGCAGCTTGCATGGGACAAGGTATAGGAACTACTATGACACAAATAGTATGTGAAACTTTAGATTTAGACGCAAGTGTTGTGAAATGGATAAAGCCAGACACTAAGTTAACTCCAAATGCAGGAACATCAACTGCATCAAGACAGACATTATTTACAGGAGAAGCTACAAGAGTTGCAGCTTTAAAATTAAAAGAAGCACTTAAAACAAAAACATTATCTGAGCTTAATGGGCAAGAGTTTTATGGTGAGTTTTATGGAAAAACTGATAAAATGGGAAGTGATAAGAAGAATCCAGTAAGTCATGTAGCTTATGGATTTGCCACTCAAGTTGTGGTTTTGAATAAGGATGGAAAGGTTGAAAAAGTTATTGCAGCTCATGATGTTGGAAGAGCAATAAATCCTTTAAATGTTGAAGGGCAAATTGAAGGTGGAGTAGTTATGGGACTAGGATATGCATTAACGGAAGATTATCCATTAAAAGATTCGATTCCAACTGTTAAATTTGGAACTTTAGGACTTTTTAGAACAACTATGGTTCCAGAAATAGAAAGTATTATAGTTGAAAAAAATAATTCAGAATTAGCATATGGTGCTAAGGGGGTTGGTGAAATAACTTGTATACCAACAGCACCAGCAGTACAAGGGGCATATTATAAGTATGATGGTATTTTTAGAACTAAGTTACCTTTAGAAAATACTTATTATAAAAGAAAGAAAGTATAAATTAATTTTTAACCTTCAGTTTGAGAGAAATCTCTACTGAAGGTTAAAATCATTTATCTTAAAATCTTATAATAAATAGTTATTGAATTAAAAATATATAGAATTAACATAAGAATATAGATTAGGTACATATATATAAGAGTAATATAAATTTTTTGGAGTGATTGATGGCAGATAAAAGTAAGTGTAATGAACTTATATATAGTGATAATAGATATGAGTATTTAATAGAGTATATAGGTAATTTTTTAGAAGAAATAGAAAAATTAGATTATGCTTGTGTATATGTAATTACAGAAAAATTTGCAATAGCATATATTGATGGTGATAGGATTTATGAGTTAGTTAAAGAAGTACCATCTATTTTATTCGTAAATTACAGAAGTGTTTTTGTTTTAGAAGGAACATCATTTGAAGATGTAAGTAATATAAAGCCAATTAAGATAAATCCATATTTAGATTTAAAAGGGTCAGGAGTTATTGTTGGTATAGTAGATATTGGAATAGATTATATGAATAAAGAGTTTATAAGTTCTGTTGGAAGTAGTATAACTAGAGAGCTAGATGTCTCTAAAATTATGAAGACTTTAAGTTTTAAAATTTGGGTTAGAAGACCAAATATAATGTCCATTGATATTATATCTCCATCAGGAGAAAACTAAGGAAAAATACAAGCTTTTTTAGGGGGACAGAAGTAAATAAATTTATCTTTGAGGAAACTACAGTTAGTGTACAATATTTTTTGCCAGATGAGATAACGGGAGATGAGTTAATATTTATTGGATTTTTTAATTTGCAGCCAGGAGTGTGGAAAATTAGAATTTATGGAGATTATATTCTTAGATGGAAAGTATAATTTATGGTTATTACTTAAGGTTGCATTACTTGGAGATACTAGATTTAGCGTCCCAGATAATTATGGAAAAATTACAAATCCTAGTGCTAGTAGATATATAATTTCTGTTGCTAATTATAATCAAACTAATTTCAATTTAGTAGCATCATCTGGTTTAGCTTTTTTAGAGCCTAAATATAATCAAATTGATATTGCAGCTGGGGGAATAAATGTTAAAACAACAGGAGTAAATAATATAGTAAAAATAATTTTGATAATTAATGTATATAGTATAAATTACAAAAATATTTTAATAGTATAAATAATATTAAAGGATTTTTAATTATAAAAAGGGGATAAAGGAGATTAGGAAGTGAAAGATTTAAATTTACTTGTAGTTTTTATAGAGGGGGTATTATCATTTTTTTCACCATGTATATTACCTATTTTACCAGTTTATCTAAGTATATTATCTAATAGTAATACTGAAACATTAAAAGGTGGACAAGATAAGTTTGTAAAAACGTCATTATTTAAAAATACAATTTTATTTGTTTTAGGAATTTCAACTACATTTTTTATATTAGGCTCATCCGTAAATATATTAAGTTCATTTTTTATTAAAAGTAAAGATTATATAATGCTTATTGGCGGAATAATTATAGTATTTATGGGTTTATTTTATGTAGATATAATTAAATCAGCATTATTAAATAGGGAAAAGAGATTTAATGTACAAATAAAAGAAATGAACTCTTTATCTGCATTTATATTAGGATTTACTTTTAGTTTTGGATGGACACCTTGCATTGGCCCAATATTAGCATCAGTACTTATTATGGCATCAAGTTCAAGTAGTTCAATCATGGCTAACTTATTAATCCTTATATATACAATTGGATTTGTTTTACCATTTATAATAGTAGCAGCATTTTACAATAAATTATTTAAAGGTATAGATAAAATGAAAAATTATATGGGAATAATAAAGAAGATATGTGGAGTTATTCTTATAATAAGTGGATTAGTTATGGTTCTTAATGGTTTTATAAGTATTAATCAAGACAAACAATATAATAGCATAAAAAAACATGAAATTATAAATGAGGATGAAGAAAATGGAAATAAAGAGAGTGCTAAAGAGTTTATACTGAAGGATCAATATGGAAATGAACATAGTTTAAGTGAATATAAGGGGAAGACTATATTTTTAAATTTCTGGGCAACCTGGTGTCCTCCTTGTAGAGGTGAAATGCCTGATATAGAGGAGTTATATAATGAATATGGAAAAAATAATAATGAAATTATAATATTAGGAGTAGCGTCACCCAATTTAGGTAGAGAAGGTTCAGAGGATGATGTAATAAAATTTTTAGAGGAGAATAATTATACATTTCCTGTGGTTATGGATTTTGGAGGAGAGCTAGTTTATAAATATGATATAAGTGGATTTCCAACAACATTTATAATTAATGATGAAGGTGAGATAGTTAAAAGGTTTGTTGGTGCGATGGATAAGAAAAACATGATAACTATAATAGAAAATGCTAGATAAAACTTAACATCATATAAATAAGCTGTTATATGTAAAGCAGCTTATTTATTTTTTTATTTATTAAAAAATGAATTTTTATAAAAAGTTTAATTTAATTTAATTCAAAATTAAAGTTGTAAAAAATTACAAAAAAGTTAAGGATTGTTGACTGGTAAGAAATATGATGTTAATATTAAGTTAAATTTAGAAGAAAAAAAATTAAAAAAAGTAAAAAATAAAATAAAATGCAACAATATTAAATAAAAAGGTTTAATTTGTAATAAGACTTTGTTGTTATTGTGCAAACTAATAACAGTAAATGATCATAGGCAAAACTGGAAAGGATACCGGAAATAAGTTACGTTTTATTTAGAATAAAAACGAAATATTATTTAAAGAGAGATGCTATTTAAGATTAAATTTAAAGTTTAACTTAAAATATTAAATATTATGAAAAAAGGGGGGAGAATAATTGTGAAAAAAAGAAAATTTGATATATTCAAATTTTTAAGTATCTTTTTAATTAGCATAATCATAATGGGATATTTTCCTAGAAATGAAGTTATAGCTGATACTGTTAAGGTTGGTCAAAATAATGCAGATTATCTTGGAAACGTTACCTTTTACAATTATTATGGAAAGTATCAAACATCAGATACATCAGATGATGAACATGGAGATCATTATTCATTTGAAAAATTTAATCAGAAGGTATCAGATTATGCATCTAAAAATGAAATGGAATATCCACTATATTTTGGGGATTTTAATGGGGCAGCAGGAAATTCTAATAAGCCAGAACAAGATCCCTTAAAAGGACAAACATTAGGTGGAAGTGCTTATAGGTTTTATTGGGCAATTAATAGAGCTAATCGTAATGCGAATTATTCAGCGTCTTTGCAGGGAATAGTTAGTGAAAATTTAGATAGTCAAGGGTATATTACCCAAAATAGTACAGGTGGTTTTTATACAACAGATGAAAATAGTAATAAATATTATTATGGAGAAGATAATTCTTCGATAATGGGAGCAGGAGATAGATGGTTTAAATACGAGGATAAATTTGGAAGGAGTGGGACGTTACAAATATGGCTCGATGGGAATGATAGTAATTCTATTTGTGAAAGAATTAAAATTACTGCTAAAGAAAAAGACTACTCAAGCACTAGTAAGTATTTAGTATTTGAAGTTTATAATGACGGAACTGGAAATTCAGGTTCACCATATATTTCTATAGAAGATGGAAATTTAAATAAAATTGGGGGATGGGCAGAAGGTTTTACGACAACGTATTCTGATAATAAAATGCCAGCAAAAGGTTCAGGATGGAAAAAGATAATAATAGATTTAGAAAAGTTGAAAAATAATTCAAATTTTGATTTTTCAAATATAGCCAATATTTATTTAGGATATTGGGCTAGTGGAGATATTTATATTAATGACATAAGATTTGTAGGTGAAATAGAAAGTACGCAAGTTAGATTACCTTATTTTGATGAAAGTTTTGTTACAGGAAATGTAGGAGAAACTATAAGTAATTTAGAGTTTCCATTTAAAAAAAGATTAAAAACGGAAAATGGATTAGATACGTATTACTATACATTTAGTAGTGGTAAAAGTGGATATAAATTTAATAGTAGTAATATCACAGATGTAGTTAGAATTAATAGAGAAACTAACAATTTAGATTATTGGTTCGATGTTTCAGATAACGACAATAGTATTATTGTAAGAGATATGAATGGAACAAGTGGCTGGGGAACAGGAAAAAATGAACCAGGATTTTTCCCTTTTAATAATCCATTAGATAGCTCTAACGCAAGTAAATTAAATTATGGATTTGGATCAAAAATAGAGATTCAATTTAAGTTAACAGCTGATGGAAAAGTAAAAAATATTCATGGTAAAGATGTTCCTATAGAGTTTAACTTTAAAGGCGATGATGATGTTTGGGTATATATTGATAATAAGCTTGAACTTGATATGGGTGGTGCACATAGTCAGACTACTGGGAAAATTGATTTTGCATCTAGAAAATCAACAGTTGATAATGTGGTAATAGGTGACTTAAAAAGTAATTCTTTATATCAACCGGTTGAAGCAGTTACTAGTAATTTAATTTTACCAAATGATTCATATGCAAGTGATGGAAAATATGATACTGATAAAATTCATACACTTACATTATTTTATATGGAAAGAGGGATGATTGAATCTAACCTTTATATGGATTTTAATTTTATTCCTTCAGATAATGAATTAATAGTTGAAAAAGAAGTAGATACTTCTGGGGTTAATGAAGTTTTATCAAACAAAACAACAGAGATAGCAAATGATATTGATTTTGGATTTAATGTATCTGAAAATAAAGTTTTAAAGCAGAATTTAGATTATAAGATAAATGTTAATGGTGAAGTAAGTGATAAGACTATGAATGGTGATACATTTACATTAAAGCATACTAATTTAGCAACATTTTATAATAGATTTACTGAAGGAAGTAATGTTGTTGTAAATGAAAAGCCAGACAATAGATTTAGTACAACCTGGATTACGAAAGATCTTTCAGATAAGAATAATGAAATAGTACTTGGTAAAGGAGAAGGAACTATAGCTAGTGAATTTAGGATTCCTCATAGTACTTCATTATATGAAAAGTATATTTATTATACAAAATTTATTAATAAAATAAAAACAGGAAGATTGAGTATTTGCAAAGAAATAGAGCCTCTAAAGGAAGATAATATTGATAATTATAAAGATGATGTATTTGACTTTAAGGTAACCTTCACTTCTATATTAGGAAATGAAATAGATCCTATAAATTATAATGGTAAATATTATGTTTCAGGTGAAGGAATAGATGGGGAAATTGAAAAAAATGCAGTAAAGATTGATGAAAATTGGGTAATTAAATTAAAAACAGGACAAACTGCTGAAATTAGAGATATTCCAATAAATACAAAGTATAAAATAGAAGAAATCTTAGGCGATAAATATGAGGTAGTAAGTATAAATAGCAAAAAACCAGATAATGGAAAATCTCTTATAGAAGGAGAGATAACTTCATCAACTGATATAAATAAGGTAACTTATATGAATAAGAAAAAGCTTAGGGATATTAAATTAATTAAAGTTGATAGTAGTGATTCAAATATTAAGTTACAAGGTGCTGAATTTACTTTAAATAAGTTAAAAGAAGATGGTAGTAATGATGAAAAGTTTGAACAAAGGATTGTTACTACAGATAAAACGGGATTGGTTTATTTTAAGGATTTACCTTATGGAAAATATATACTCATTGAAACTAAATCACCAAATGGATATGAATTACTGAAAGAACCTATTACATTTGATATAAGTGAAAATGATAAAGCTGTTATTACAATAGAGATTAAAAATAAGAAAAGTATTGTTTTACCAACAGCTGGAGGAAGTGGAATAACTAGAGGTAACTATATTGGAGTTATGTTAATAGGATTAGCTACAGTGTTATATTTATTTATTATAGTAAGAAAGAAAAAATATAGATTAAATTAAATATAAATGTTTATTTTGAAAGGAGATTGTTTCTGAAAAAACAGGAAACTTTTCCGAAATGTATAAATTGTTTTTAGGTAATTATGGTTTTAAAAAATTAAAATTACTTAATATAAATTATTAAAAAGGATAGAAATAGGGGGAATTTTTATGAAAATTACTAAAAAATTTAGAGGCATATTAGGCCTTACATTAAGTGCAATGCTTGCATTAGGAAGTGTTACTACTAGTGCTACAACAAGAAATGAGGGTACTGTATTACCAGACCCAAAGGCAAAAGGATCTATTACAATTCATAAATATGCAATGGAGTCAATGCCTAGTCCAGGAACACCAGCAAATGGTTTAGAAGATGATAGCCAACTTCCATCAGGAGCAAAGCCATTAGAAGGAGTATCATTTAAAATTGAAAAAGTTGAAGATAATACATTACCTGAACAAATAGTAGGAAATAATACAGAAGCTGTAGTTAGAGATGAGAGTTTTACTGCCCAAACAATTACAACAGCAAATGGAGACGGTGAAACAATTAAAGGGGTAGCTTCAATAGGTGAATTACCACAAGGTATATATTTAGTTACAGAATTAGATAATGCAGGGGTTTTAAAAAAAGGAAATCCTTTCTTAGTAAGTATTCCAATGGCACATCCAACAATAGCAAATTCTTGGTTATATGATGTACATGTTTATCCAAAGAATGTAGTTGCAGGTGGACCAAGCATTGATAAAGATGTTACTAGCGAAGGGAATAAACATGAAACAGCAGGAATTGGTAAGGATGTTAAGTGGATTATTAAGCCAAGCATTCCAGCTGATATATTAGATGCTAAAAAGTACGATATTATTGATGAGTTAGATAAAAGATTAAATTATACAGATAACTTAGAAGTTTACTTTGTTAAAAATGGCGAAAAAGTAGGAATTGATCAAACATATTATAGTCTTGAAGCTCCAAAAGCTAAAAATGATACAAAACCAGAAAATGGTGGTGGAACAATAAAAATTTCATTCAATGAACAAGGGCGTAGATATTTAGCAACACAATTTAATGAAGGCGTATCTAGCATTAGAATAGCTTTTACAACAGTAATTAATACTTCAGCAGCTTTAGTTACAGAAATACCTAATAATGTTACTTTAGATTATACAAACAGTTTTGGTACTAATACAGAATATAATCCAAGTCAAATACCAGAAGTACATACTGGTGGAGTATTATTAGAAAAAGTTGATGCTTCTGATAATAGTGTAAAATTACAAGGTGCTAAATTTAAAATATATCCAAGCTTAAAAGATGCTAAAGATGGTACAAATGCAATAGTTAATCCAGCAGATAAAACTCAAGAGTGGGAAGTAACTACAGGTGAAGATGGTAGAGCTATATTTGCAGGTCTTTCATATGGAATAACGGGAAATAACGTAAGTACTGGTTCAACAGATTACTGGATAGTAGAAACAGTAGCTCCAAGATATGATTCAAATGGAGATGGTGAAATAACTGAAGCAGACAAGCAATATAACTTATTAAGAGAACCATTAAAGGTAACTGTAAATGCTACATCACATTTAGAAAGTAATAAAGTTACAGTAGAAAATAGAAAATTTACATTACCTGTAACAGGTGGTATGGGTACAGTTATATTCACTTTAGGTGGATTAGCAATTATGGGTGCAGCAGCATTCTTATATATGAGAACAACAAAAAGAGCATAATAATATAAAAAAATTAGGGGGAGGATTACACTCTCCCTTTCTGTTATAGGTGACAACATGAAGACAAAATTGATGAAAATATTGATAATTTTAATATTTATATTAGGTTTAGGAATATTACTATATCCTATTATAAGTAACTTACTTATGAATGTATTTCAAACAACTGCAATACAAGAATATAATTATACTGTTGAACAAATGGAAGAAGATAGAATCGAAAAAATTCTAAATGAAGCAAGAGTTTATAATGAGCAGTTTAAAAATACAATAGTTGTAGATCCTTTTTCACAAGAAGCTGAAAATAATGTAAATAGTGAATATAATGAAATTTTAAATATAGATGGAACTATGGGATATATAGAGATTCCTAAAATAGACGTTAATCTTCCAATATTTCATGGAGTAAATGAAGATGTTTTAAAGCGTGGAGTAGGTCATATAGAAACTACACCACTTCCAGTAGGTGGAGAAGGTAATCACTCTGTGTTAAGTGCACATAGGGGACTACCATCAGCTAAATTATTTACTGATTTAGATAAATTAGAAATAGGTGATGTATTTACCATTAAAATGCTAACTGAAATTTTAGTATATAAGATTGATCAAATAAAAGTTGTGGAACCTACAGATACACAGGATTTACAAGCAGAGCTAGGAGAGGATTATATAACATTAATAACATGTACACCTTATGCAGTTAATACTCACAGATTATTAGTAAGAGGAACAAGAATTGATACTGATAAGTATTTAGCAAGTATTAATAATAATGAATTAGATAATGAAAAGGAAAGTTGGGAGTATTTATTTATAATTATAATATTAGTATTTATTATTTTAATATCTATTTTTATATTTAAAAAATTAAAAGGTAGGATAAAAAATGAAAGAAAAAATTAAAAAAATAATCATAATTATAATTTTTTTTATAGGACTTCTAGTTTTTATATATCCTATAGCAAGTAAAATAATAAATAACTATTTGATACAAAGAACTATTTCTAATTATAAGGAAGATATATCTAATGTTATCGTAGCAGATAAAAGTGAGAATCAATCATCAGATATAAAAGAAGATAAAAGTGATGTTTATATAAAAGAAAATATAGATGAATTGTATGATAATATGCAAACCTATAATGAAAATATATTTAATGAAGGGCAACAAAATTTATTAGATCCTTTTTCATATGAATTACCTAGTTTTGATTTATTAGAGATTGGATTTAAAGAGAATATTATAGGATATTTAACTATACCTAAAATGGATATAGAAGTTCCTATTTATTTAGGTGCAACTCAAGAAAATATGAAAAAAGGTGCAACACATTTAAGTGAAACATCTATACCTATAGGTGGAATTAATACTAATTCAGTAATATCTGCTCATAGGGGAATGAAGACTCATCCAATGTTTAGAGACATTGAGGTATTAGAGATAGGTGATGAAGTTAAAGTAACTAATATGTGGGGAGAGCTTACTTATAAGGTTATGGAAACTAAAGTTATAACTCCAGATCAGATATCAGAAGTTCTTATACAAGAAGGAAGAGATTTAATAACTTTAATCACATGTCATCCATATACTAAAAATTATCAAAGATATGTAGTATATTGTGAAAGGCAAGAAGGCATTGATTATCAAGAAGATGATGATGTGTTAAAAGAGAATGATATAAATACTAAAAAAACTTATAATATAGTTAATATTGAAAGTTTTTTTAGATATATAGGAATAGTTCTAATTATAATTTTTGGGGGATATATTGCTTATAAAACAATAAGAAGGAATAAAAATTTATAATAAATTTATTAAATAAGTTGCTCATGAAAATGGGTAACTTATTTACGTTTAAAGTTATGTATTTATAAAAAGTTCTAACAGTTTTATATAAAGAAAGTTGTTATTTAATTTGTTTTTTATATTTGTATATAATAATAGGTATATTAACTATTAAAGATAAAGGGGTACATATGAAAAAGACATTATATGATTATAAAGAAGCAATAAAACAACTACCATTAAAAGATAAATATACAAAAGATGAGATATTAGTAGATAAGTTTTTGGTAGATAAAGAAAAAAATATAGAAATATATTATGCTCCACATAATGAATATTTAAATCCAAAAGCAAAGATATTTATTATTGGAATAACTCCAGGGTTTCAGCAGATGAGTACAGCTATAGCTACAGCAAGAAAAGAGTTAGAGATAAGTGATAATATTGGGGAAATACAATATAAATGTAAGGTTGCTGCTAGGTTTAGTGGAAGCTTAAGAAAAAATATTATTTCTATGTTAGATGGAATTGAACTTAATACTATATTTAATTTAAAAAGCTGTAGTGAATTATTTGAAGAAAAAGATTACTTATTACATACTATATCTTTAATACCATATCCTGTTTTTATTAAAGGTGAAAATTATAGTGGTCATACTCCTAAGCTAATTAAAAGTGAGTTTTTAATGAGATATGTTTATGATAATTTTATAAATGAATTTAAAAAATTAGATGAGTCAGAAAAGATATTATTAATACCTTTAGGAAAAGCAGTTGAAGAGGTGTTATTAAAATTGAAGGAGAATGAAATTATACAGGAAAATCAAATTCTTATGGGATTTCCACATCCTTCAGGTGCAAATGTTAATAGGGTAACACAATTTGAGAATAATAAAGATAATATGATTAAATTTATTAAAAGGTATTTTAATTAGTTTATAATTAAATAAACTTAAGTAATAAATGGGGGAAGAATAATGAGAGAATATGATGATATAAAATATAAAAGTGAATGGATATCTGTAGAGGAAGTTGATAAAGGATGGTCAGAAGATAAAAAATTTCATATAAGAACTAAGGATAATAAGAATTTACTACTTAGGATATGTGATGTATCACAATATGAAAAAAAGAAAAAAGAATTTGAAATTATAAAAGATTTAAATAAAAGAAGTTTAAATATGTCAGTTGCTATTGATTATGGTATATGCAATGCTGGAAAATCTGTATATTCATTATATTCGTGGATAAATGGTGAGATGCTATAGAAAAAATAGATAAGCTTAGTAAAAAAGAACAATATAATTTAGGGGTTAAATCGGGAAAATATTTAAAAGAAATTCATTGTATTACTGCACCAGAAAATATAGAGAATTGGGAAGAAAGATTTAATAATAAGATAGATAAAAAGATAGAGAATTATAAATCCTGTGGAATTGTTTTAGAAAATGATTATAAGATTATTAAATATCTTGAAGAGAATAGAGAACTTTTAAAAAATAGACCTCAATGCTTTCAACATGGAGATTACCATATAGGAAATATGATAATTACAGATAATAATGAATTGGGAATTATAGATTTTAATAGATTTGATTATGGTGATCCATGGGAAGAGTTTAATAGAATTGTTTGGTCTGTTGAAGTGAGTCCAGAGTTTGCATCAGGATATATTAATGGATATTTTGAAAATAATGTACCCAATGATTTTTTTAAACTAATGCTGCTATATATTTCAAGCAATCAAATAAGTACTGTTGCATGGGCTAAGTCCTTTGGAGAAAAAGAGGTTGATATAGCTATAAATCAAACTAAAAGGGTTATTCAATGGTATGATAATTATAAAAATTATATACCAAGCTGGTATATGAAATGTTAATAGACAATGATTAAATTTTATATTATAGGAGGAGATTGCAATGAGCAATTTAAAGAAAGCTATTTTTGCTGGTGGATGCTTTTGGTGTATGGTAAAACCTTTTGATTCATATGATGGAGTCAAAAGGGTAGTAGTAGGTTATACAGGTGGAAATATAGTCAATCCAACATATGAACAAGTATGTAGTACAGAAACAGGGCATTATGAAGCTGTAGAAATTACATATGATGAAGAGGTTGTTAAGTATGTAGAATTAGTAGAAGCATTCTTCATGAGTATTGATCCAACAGATGAGGGAGGTCAATTTAATGATAGAGGAAGAAGCTATGAAACAGCTGTGTTTTATGTTGATGAAGAACAAAAGAAAATTGCAGAGGATTATAAATTAAAACTAAATGAAAGTGGAATATTTAATAAACCTATAGCTGTAAAAATATTAAAATCAAAAGAGTTTTATCCGGCAGAAGAGTATCATCAAGATTATTATAAGAAAAATCCATTTAGATATAAGGCTTATTATGTTGGTTCAGGAAGAAAGCAATTTATAGAAGAAGCTTGGAGTATATCAGATAAAAAGAAAGAGGCGCTTAAAGAAAAATTAACACCACTTCAATACAAAGTTACTCAAGAAAATGGTACTGAACCTCCATTTGTTAATGAATATGATAATCACTTTGAGGAAGGTATATATGTAGATATAGTTACTGGAAAACCACTATTTTCGTCTAAGGATAAATTTAACTCAGGATGTGGATGGCCAGCTTTTTCAAAGCCTATTAATAATGGGTATATAAAAGAAAAAGAAGACTTTAGCCATGGGATGTTTAGAACTGAAGTTAGAAGTAAATCAGGAAATTCCCACTTGGGTCATGTATTTACCGATGGACCTAAAGAATTAGGGGGATTAAGATACTGCATAAACTCAGCGGCATTAAAATTTATTCCTAAGGATAAAATGAAAGAATTAGGATATGGGGATTATTGCGATAAGATATAGGGTAAATTGGAGACAGTAGAATAGTATTAATTTGTATTTGGTAGTTGAAATATATTGCGAAGAAATCTATTAAGTGAAAAGTGAAGAAGTAAGAGTGAAAAGTTAAGGAAATAATTCAGCTTAGCTGAATTAAAAAATATATATTTTAAGAAAATGCCATAGCAGTTTCAACCTTAACTTTTCACTATTCACTCTTACCTTGAATAAAATTGCTTCGCAATATATTAATTAAACATTATTTTTAACATGAATTATTTGTCCGTTTTTAATATAAGCTCTAGGAACTCTCTTTTTTAATAAGCAAAGAACTTCATAGTTTATGCTATCCATGCATTTAGCAAGATTATCAGCATTAAATTTAATTCCATTGCTTTCACCAAGTAATATAACTTCATCACCAGGTTTAACATCATCTATATAAGTAACATCAATCATAAATTGATCCATACAAATGTTACCTACTATAGGAGCTAGCTGTCCATTAACAATAACTTTAGCTTCATGTTTTAAAGTTCTGATATATCCATCGGCATATCCAATAGGAATAGTAGCAATTTTACTTTTTCTAGATGTTTTAAAAGTCCTATTATAGCTAATATACATACCGCTTTCTAATTCTTTAACATGAGCAATTCTAGCTTTTAATGTTAAAGCTGGTTTAATTGATAAGTTTTCTTTTTCTACTTCATTTGAAGGATAATATCCATAAAGAATAATTCCAGCTCTTACAGCATCTAAATAGGTATTAGGTAAATCTATAATTGCAGCACTATTAGATGCGTGCTTTAAAGGTATATTAACTCCAGCATCTTCAAGCTTATTAATAAAGTCATAAATTTGATTAAATTGGTATTGAGTATAATCTTTATCTTTTTCATCTGAACTTGAGAAGTGAGTAAAGATTCCAATAACATCTAATCCATCTAAAGTACAAATCTCACAAATAGCCTTAAAGCTTTCATCTGTAGGAAGGAAACCAATTCTGCCCATACCAGTATCTAATGCTATATGAACTTTTGCTTTTTTATTAAGACTTAGTGCTAATGATGATAATTCTTTAGCATAATCTAAATCATAAATTGTTTGTTCTATATCATAATTAATTAACTCTTCACCTAAATATAATGGAGTGTATCCAAGAATCATTATAGGAGCTGTAATATTATTATTTCTAAGTTCAACTGCTTCAGTAAGCATTGCAACAGCAAGTCTTGAAGCTCCATTTTCTAAAAGGCAAGGAGCAACATCTAGAGCACCATGTCCATAGGCATCGGCTTTTACTACAGCCATAACTTCCTTGTTGCCAGCTAATTTTTTTATATTTCTCATATTATTTGCAAGTATATCTAAATCTATTTCAGCCCATACAGGTCTCATTATTTTATCCATTATTGCACCTCTAATTTATTTACATCTTAGTATTATTGTAATAAAAAATATATAAAATGATAAGTACCACGTGACATTTAAATTTTAACAGTAGTGGTACTATTGTATTTAGAAGTAAGTAGTTTGATAGTATATTTTACGTTATAGAATTTTCTTTAGTGATAAAATAAGAAGTTTTAAATATAAAGTTAGTATTGTATTAGTTTTTTCATTGAATAAAATAAATAGTAGTATATAATAATTTTAACTAATATTATAAATAAAGAGGATGAAGTATTATGACAATGAAATATAAAAAGCCGGAATTATTAGCACCAGCTGGTAGTTTAGAAAAGTTAAAAATAGCATTCCAATATGGAGCAGATGCTGTTTATTTTGGAGGAGAAGCATTTTCATTAAGAGCAGCAGCACAAAATTTTTCATTTGAAGAGATAAAAGAAGGTGCAGAATTAGCTCATAGCTTAGGAAAGAAAATGTATTGTACAGTAAATGTAATGCCAAGAAATGAAGGTATAGAAAAGTTACCAGAATTTTTAAAGAGCCTAGAAGAGGCTAAAGTAGATGCAGTTTTAGTATCTGACCTTGGAGTTTTTAGAACGGTTCAAAAACATACTAATTTACCAATACATATAAGTACACAAGCTAATACAGTAAATTATGAAGGGTGTAATATGTGGCATGATCTAGGAGCTGAACGTGTAGTTTTAGCTAGAGAATGTTCTTTAAAAGAAATAAAAGAAATTAGAGAACATATTCCAGAAGAATTAGAGTTAGAAGTTTTTGTTCATGGAGCAATGTGTATGTCATACTCAGGAAGATGCTTACTTTCAAGCTATATGGCAGGAAGAGACTCAAATAGAGGTGCATGTGCGCAGAGTTGTAGATGGAAATATTCATTAGTGGAAGAAAAGAGACCAAATCAATATTTTCCTATTGAAGAAGATCAACATGGTACATATATAATGAATTCAAAAGATTTATGTATGATAGAACATTTACCAGAACTTTTAGAAGCTGGCATATCATCATTAAAGATAGAGGGAAGAAATAAAAGTGAATATTATGTTGCTATAGTTGTTAATGCTTATAGAAAAGCAATAGATTTATATTATCAAGATCCAGAAAACTATAAGTTACCTAAGGTGCTAAGAGATGAAATGTATAAGGTGAGTCATAGAGAATATAATACTGGATTTTTCTTTAGTGAACCTAAAAGTGACGCAATAATTTATCATACAAATGATCATGTTAGAGAATATGATGTTGTTGCTATAGTACATGAATATGATGAAGAAACTCAGATTGCATTATGCAAGCAAAGAAATAAATTTGTAAAAGGAGATAAAGTAGAAATACTAACTCCAGGTGAATTTGGAGAAAGCTTTGTTGTTGAAGAAATTTATAACGAAGATGGAGAATCTATAGATGGATGCCCACATCCAGGTATGATGTGTAAAGTAAAAGTACCATTTAAGGTTAGTAAGAATAGTTTCATAAGAAAAGAATTAGTTTAAAGTTGAATATATAATTTAATATTTAATAATTAACCACAATGTATAATGAAGAGTATGATAGTACTAAGCATCACGCATTGTGGTTTTAGTATTTTATACGAAATTTATAATTATGAGGTAAATTATTGATAGTCAAATGTTATTGTATATAATTACAGTGTAGGAATAAAAAGGGGGAAGGGTTGAGTGTAAAAGAGTATTTATTAGAAATATATAATGAAATTCAATTTGTGAGAGGGTAAGAATGAGTGAAAGAGAAAAAAGTTTATTAAAAAAATTATTATTAATAGCAATACCCATAGCAATACAAAATCTTATTAATGTTGGGGTAAGTGTAACTGATACATTAATGATAGGAAATATAGATGAGTTACAGTTAGCTGGAATTTCACAGGCAAATCAGCCATATTTCATTTTTACAACATTAATTTTTGGACTAGCATCCGGAGCTATGGTTTTAAATTCACAATATTGGGGTAAAGAAGATACTAATTCAATAAAATCAATTATGGCATTTATGATGAGAATAGCCGTTGTAGGTGGATTACTAGGCTCTATAGTAGTACTAGCTTTTCCAGAACAGGTAGTATCAATTTTTACCAATGAACATATAGTTATAAAATATGGTGCTAGATACATAAAAATTGTAGGTATTTCATATATATTTTCTGCTTTTACAGGCGTTTACTTAATGGGGCTTAGAAGTATACAGAATGTTAAAATATCTATGTGTATATATGGTTTGTCTTTTGTATTAAATGTATTTTTAAATTATATTTTAATTTTTGGTCATTTAGGCATGCCACGATTAGAAATTCAAGGGGCAGCAGTAGCAACATTAATAAGTAGAATATTTGAAAGTTTATTAGTGATTATATATATGTATAAATTTGAAAATCAAATTGGATATAAATTAAAAGATATATGTAGAAAAACTCGTATGTATTGGAGAAGCATAGCAAGATATAGCTTACCGGTTTTATTAAGTGAAATAAATTGGGGGCTAGGAATTTCGGTACAAGCAGCTATAATTGGAAGATTAGGATCAAATGTAATAGCTGCAAATAGTTTTATTAATGTATTTCAACAATTGGCAGGTATTGCGATTATGGGATTTGGTGGAGGAGCAGCTATAATTGTCGGAAATCTTATTGGAGAAGGTAAAAAACATGAGAAAGAAGTTTTAAACTTTTCAAAGCTTTTAGTAAAGCTTAGCTTTTTATTAGGAATAATCATTGTTATTGGAATAATATTAATAAGGCCAATATCACCATATTTTATAAAGGCATCTAATGAAACAGCGAAACTAATAAAAGATATGCTATATGTA
>NZ_JAASHM010000002.1:45000-281998 GCF_019734195.1 Clostridium sp. K13
AAAACATATTGAGAAGTAAGCCAAGAAATATTCTTTGTGATATTAAATGCAAAACTTTGAAAAAGAAGATGATTGTGAAGTTTAGTATGACTTAGTACAAGGAAACGAGAAATATACGTAGTGAACAGTACTTTAGGTACGTGAACAAGTAGATTTCGAAGTTGACGCAGTAATAAGGCATAATAAACGAACAAAGGTCAAGCTACAAAGGGCGCATGGTGAATGCCTTGGCATCAGGAGCCGATGAAGGACGTGATAAGCTGCGATAAGCTTCGGGTAGGCGCACATAGCCAGTGATCCGGAGATTTCCGAATGTGGGAACACACATGGGAAACCCCATGTATCGTATAGTGAATACATAGCTATACGAGGGTAAACCTAGGGAACTGAAACATCTAAGTACCTAGAGGAAGAGAAAGAAAAATCGATTTCCTTAGTAGCGGCGAGCGAAAGGGAAAGAGCCCAAACCAAAGATTTATCTTTGGGGTTGCGGACAGAGCATTAACGAGAAGTCGTAACTAACCGAACATAACTGGAAAGTTAGACCGTAGGAGGTAATAGTCCTGTAGGTGAAAGTTAAGATNCAGGGAGGACCACCTCCCAAGGCTAAATACTACCTGATGACCGATAGTGAAGCAGTACCGTGAGGGAAAGGTGAAAAGAACCCCGGGAGGGGAGTGAAATAGAACCTGAAACCGTGTGCCTACAACCGGTCAAAGCCCCATATGAGGGTGATGACGTGCTTTTTGTAGAACGAGCCAACGAGTTACGGTATGTAGCAAGGTTAAGTACTTAAGGTACGGAGCCGAAGGGAAACCGAGTCTTAATAGGGCGACTAGTTGCATGCCGTAGACCCGAAACCGGGTGACCTATCCATGGCCAGGTTGAAGCGAGGGTAAAACTTCGTGGAGGACCGAACCACGTTGCTGTTGAAAAAGCATGGGATGAGCTGTGGATAGCGGAGAAATTCCAATCGAACTCGGAGATAGCTGGTTCTCCCCGAAATAGCTTTAGGGCTAGCGTCGGATATGTGTAGTGGAGGTAGAGCACTGAATGGGCTAGGGGGCATAGCGCTTACCGAACCTTATCAAACTCCGAATGCCACATACATTAAGTCCGGCAGTCAGACTACGAATGATAAGATCCGTGGTCAAAAGGGAAACAGCCCAGATCGTCAGCTAAGGTCCCAAAGTGTAAGTTAAGTGGAAAAGGATGTGGGATTTCTAAGACAACTAGGATGTTGGCTTAGAAGCAGCCACTCATTTAAAGAGTGCGTAATAGCTCACTAGTCGAGAGATCCTGCGCCGAAAATGTCCGGGGCTCAAACTTACCACCGAAGCTACGGGCTTGCATTAGCAAGCGGTAGGGGAGCGTCGTAATCGGGCTGAAGTCGTACCGTAAGGAGCGGTGGACTGATTACGAGTGAGAATGTTGGCATTAGTAGCGAGATGTAGGTGAGAATCCTACAGGCCGAATATCTAAGGTTTCCTCAGGAAGGCTCGTCCGCTGAGGGTTAGTCGGGACCTAAGCCGAGGCCGAAAGGCGTAGGCGATGGACAATCGGTTGATATTCCGATACCACTACCATCGTTATTATCGAGGGTGTGACGGAGAAGGATAGTGTGTGCTAGCGATTGGAAATGCTAGTCTAAGCGTTTAGGGAGTTACGGTAGGCAAATCCGCTGTAACAATTCTGAGGCGTGATGGGGAAGGCCATATAGGCCGAAGTACATGATTCCATGCTTCCAAGAAAAGCATCTAGAGAGAGAAGTAGTGCCCGTACCGCAAACCGACACAGGTAGATGAGGAGAGAATCCTAAGGCCGGCGGAAGAATTGCAGTTAAGGAACTAGGCAAATTGACCCCGTAAGTTCGCGAGAAGGGGTGCCTGCGAGAGCAGGCCGCAGAGAATAGGCCCAAGCAACTGTTTAGCAAAAACACAGGTCTCTGCTAAAGCGCAAGCTGATGTATAGGGGCTGACGCCTGCCCGGTGCTGGAAGGTTAAGGGGAACACTTAGCGCAAGCGAAGGTGTGAACTTAAGCCCCAGTAAACGGCGGCCGTAACTATAACGGTCCTAAGGTAGCGAAATTCCTTGTCAGGTAAGTTCTGACCCGCACGAATGGCGTAATGACTTGGGCACTGTCTCAACTGCAAATCCGGCGAAGTTGTAGTGCGAGTGAAGATGCTCGCTACCCGCGATTGGACGGAAAGACCCCGTAGAGCTTTACTGCAGCTTAGCATTGAATTCCGGTATTGTCTGTACAGGATAGGTGGGAGACTGGGAAACTAGGGCGTCAGCCTTAGTGGAGTCAACCTTGGGATACCACCCTGACAGTACTGGGGTTCTAACAGGACGCCATGAATCTGGTGACTGGACATTGTTAGGTGGGCAGTTTGACTGGGGCGGTCGCCTCCTAAAAAGTAACGGAGGCGCCCAAAGGTTCCCTCAGAACGGTCGGAAATCGTTCGTAGAGTGCAAAGGCATAAGGGAGCCTGACTGCGAGACCTACAAGTCGAGCAGGGACGAAAGTCGGGCTTAGTGATCCGGTGGTACCTCGTGGGAGGGCCATCGCTCAACGGATAAAAGCTACCTCGGGGATAACAGGCTGATCTCCCCCAAGAGTCCACATCGACGGGGAGGTTTGGCACCTCGATGTCGGCTCGTCGCATCCTGGGGCTGTAGTAGGTCCCAAGGGTTGGGCTGTTCGCCCATTAAAGCGGCACGCGAGCTGGGTTCAGAACGTCGTGAGACAGTTCGGTCCCTATCCGTCGCGGGCGTAGGAAATTTGAGAGGAGCTGTCCTTAGTACGAGAGGACCGGGATGGACTGACCTCTGGTGCACCAGTTGTTCCGCCAGGAGCATGGCTGGGTAGCTAAGTCGGGAAGGGATAAACGCTGAAAGCATCTAAGCGTGAAGCCTCCCTCAAGATGAGATTTCCCATAGCATAAGCTAGTAAGACCCCTTGAAGAACACAAGGTTGATAGGTCAGAGGTGTAAGTGCGGTAACGTATGTAGCTGACTGATACTAATAGGTCGAGGGCTTGACCAATTATAAAAATAATTCATATGCAATTTTCAGAGAACAAATTCTCTAATAATCCGCGATAGCTCAATGGTGGAGCACTCGGCTGTTAACCGATAGGCTGGAGGTTCGAGTCCTCTTCGCGGAGCCAAGTAAAGCTAGAAGTTAATTCTAGCTTTTTTAGTTTTATAAATAAAATTTATAAAGTCAGCTTAGGCTGACTTTATTTTTTTATAATTATTAATTAGTCAAATATAAATTTATAGTAAATAATAGAAGATATGATATATAATAAAATATAATAAAAAGTAGTCTAGGTAAATTTATTCTAGACATGAAAAGGAGGAAGAATTTATGTTATCTCGTGAAATAGCAGAAAAAGTGCTGGGGAGATGTTTAATAACTGGAGGGGATTTTGCAGAAATATTTGAAGAAGATACTTTAAATAATTCAATTAGTATATTAAATGGAAAAGTAGAAAATTCTGTAGGAGGTAGAACCTATGGAATTGGTATTAGAATATTTAAGGGATTAAAAAGTGTATATGCTTATACAAATAATAATAGTCTAACTTCTCTTTTGAATGTAGCACATAAAGCAGCACTTGCATTAGGTGAGTTAAAGGAGGAAAAAATGATAGTTCTTAATGAAAGAGATACTATTAACTTTAATCCAATAATACTTGCTCCATCATCTATTGAAATTAATAAAAAAATAGGGGTTATGAAAGTAGCTTATGACGCTGCAAAGAATTATCATAATGAAATAGTTCAAGTAGGTGTAGGCTATGTTGATAAAGAGCAAAATATATTAATTGCTAATACAGAAGGGTTATATACTGGAGATAAGAGAGTTAGAACAAGGCTTACTGTAAATGCTATAGCTTCTATTAATGGTGAAAATCAAACAGGATTTGAAGGTCCTGGTAGACATATGGGATTTGAAATGTTTAAAGAAATAGATCCAGAATATTACGGAAGAGAAGCTGCAAAACAAGCATATACAATGTTACATGCAAAGAATTGTCCAGCGGGTAGAATGACAGTAGCCATTGATAATGGATTTGGTGGTGTTATATTCCATGAAGCGTGTGGACATTCGTTAGAAGCAACAGCTGTTGCAAAAGGAAATTCAGTATTTACAGGAAAGTTAGGAGAGCAAATAGCATCAACTAAAGTTACAGCTATTGATGATGGTACTATTCCTAATGCTTGGGGCTCATTAAATATAGATGATGAAGGAAATAAGACACAAAAAAATGTTCTTATAGAAAATGGAATATTAAAATCTTATATGATTGATAAATTGAATGGTCGTAGAATGGGAATGGCGCCAACAGGAAGCGGAAGAAGACAAAGCTATAAGTTTGCACCAACATCCAGAATGACTAATACTTATATAGCTAATGGAAATGATAATCCAGAAGATATAATTAAATCTATTAGTAATGGATTATATGCTAAGAAAATGGGAGGAGGTTCTGTTAATCCAGTTACTGGTGAATTTAATTTTGCTGTTTCAGAAGGGTATTTAGTAAAAGATGGAGTTATTCAAGAACCTGTTAGAGGAGCTAGTTTAATAGGAAAAGGTAGCGAAATATTAATGGATATAGATATGGTTGGAAATAATATGACACAAGGTCAAGGAATGTGTGGATCATCATCAGGAAGTATTGCCACTAATGTAGGGCAACCAATGATTAGAGTAAAAGAAATAACTGTAGGTGGAAGATAGGAGGGGTAATATGGAATTAGATTTATTCGTAAAGAGTTTATTCAAGAAGGCAAAGGAAGCTGGATTTTCAGAATATGAAGTTTATTATGTTGATAGAGAAAGTTTAAGTATAAGTGTATATAAGAGTGAAGTAGAAAAATATAACGTTAATAATTCGGCTGGTTTATCTTTTAGAGGTAAGCTAGGAGATAAAATAGGATATTCTTATACGGAAATATTAGATGAAGATGCTATAGAAATGCTTGTAAAAAAAGCTAAAGAAAATGTTTTAGCAATTGAAAATAATGATGTTCAATTTATTTATGATGGAGATAAAGAGTATAAGAATATTAATACCTATTATAAAGCTTTAGAGAATATTTCAGCTGATAAATTAATAAAGATTGCTTTAGATATGGAATCAGAGGCGAAGAAATACTGTGATAAAGTAGAAAGCTTTAGTGGATGTGCAGTATCTTATAGTTCTGGAAAATATGGAATAATAAATTCTAAGGGATTAAATTTACACAATAAATCAAATATATTAACATCATATGTTGTTCCAATTGTTAAAGATGGGGATAATATGTATGATGGCTTTGGATATGTTGTTGCAAAATCATTAGATGAGGTTAATCCATATGAAATTGCTAAAATGGGAGTAGATGAAGCTTTAAGTAAAATAGGAGGGAAATCAATACCATCAGGTAATTATAAAGTAATAATAAATAATGATGCAATGGTATCTCTTATTTCTACGTTTTCAGGTGTATTTAGTGGTGATGCAGTTCAAAAAGGATTAAGCCTTTTAAAAGGAAAAGAAGGAGAAGTTATTGCAGCGGATATAGTTAACTTAGTAGATAATCCACACTTAGAGAATGGATTAGCATCAGTTGGATTTGATGATGAAGGAGTAGCTACAACTAAAACATATTTAATAAAAGATGGAAAGTTAGAAAGCTTACTTCATAATTTAAAGACTTCTAATAAAGCTGGGGTTAAATCTACAGGAAATGGATTTAAATCTTCATATGCTTCACCTATTTCAGTATCACCAACAAACTTTTATATAGAACCTGGAACAAATTCATTAGAAGAAATTATCAAAAAAATAAATAAAGGGTTGATAATTACTGATTTTGCAGGTTTACATTCAGGAGCAAACTCAATAACTGGAGATTTTTCTTTAGCAGCAAAAGGATTTTATATAGAAAATGGAACTAAAACTAAACCTGTAGAACAAATAACAGTAGCTGGAAATTTCTTTGCTTTATTAAAGGATGTTGAAGAAATAGGAAATGACTTAAAATTCCCTATGAGTAGTGTTGGTAGTCCAAGTATTTTAATAAAGGAACTTTCCATTGCTGGAGAGGGGTCAGATAATGAATAAATATGACTTAGTTATAATTGGATCAGGAGCTTCAGGACTTTCAGCTGGAGTTTCTGCTCTTAAATCTGGAGTTAAAAATGTTTTAATTTTAGAAAAAGAGGATTTATTAGGTGGGAATTTAAATTTATTTATAGATAATGGATTTGGGGAATATTATTTAAATAATGTTGTTACTGGTCCAGAGCTTGGTAGTATCTTGATAAAAGATTATAAAGAACTAGGTGGAGAATATAAAATAAATACTAGAGTTTTAGAAATAAATAGGGATAAGGTTATAACCTATGTTAATCCATTAGAAGGAATACAAGAAATATCCGCTAAATCTATAGTCTTAGCTGCAGGATGTAGGGAAAAATATACAGGTAATATTATGATACCTATTAATAAATTTACAGGAGTATTTACTACAGGTTCAGCACATAGATTAGTTAATTACAGCGGATACTTACCAGGAAAAGAGATTATAATTATAGGAGATAATATTTGGACTCTTATTTTAGCAAGAAGGTTAGTAATTGAAGGTGCTAATGTAAAAGGCATAGTTACTGAAAGAAAGAGTTTTAATAGAGATGAACTAGATATTATTAACGGATTTAATATTCCTATAATTTATACAAGTGAAGTAATTGAAATTGAAGGTGAAGAAAGAGTAAATTTAGCTAGAATTAATAATGTTGAAACTGAAGAAATAACTTCTATTGAATGCGACTCATTAATATTATCTGTAGGATACTTACCAGATAATGACTTCATGAAAAAAATGAGCATAATAATGGATGGAGATATAGTTCGTAGTGAAAATAATCATACTTCTGTGGAAGGTGTATTTATAACAGGTACTATGGAAGGTGGAATAGATTTACTTTTTAATAGTGGAGAAAATGGATTTAAGGTTGGAAAACAAGTAGCAGAATACTTGAAATAAATTGCGAAGCAATTTATTTAGTGAAGAGTGAAGAAGTAAGAGTGAAAAGTTAAGGAAATAATTCAGCTAAGCCGAATTAAAAAATATATATTTTAAGAAACTGCCATAGCAGTTTCAACCTTCACTCTTCACTCTTACCTTAAATAAAAGTGTGTTTAGCTGTTTCAAATAATAGGTCTTGTCCTAATGGATTAAAGTGTATTCCATCAAGATATAGGTTTGAGATTCCTTTAGTATCTTCTGTTGCTGAATAAAAGTCTATGTATTTTAATGAATATTTAGTACAAAGATTTAAAATTTCTTTTCTTAGTAAAGCTAAATTTTCTTTACAATAATCATAAGTATCACATCTCATAAAAAGAGTATTAGCCATTTCAGGAATAATATTAGGTGGAATACCTATTAATACTTTAATATTATTTGATAATGCATCTTTAATCATTAATTCAATATTATCAATAATAGAAGATACATTTCTATTAGAAAGTAAATCATTTGTTCCTGCCATTAAAAATAAAGTGTTAGGTAATGAATCAAGAACATCTCTTTGAAATCTAACTAGCATATCAGTTGATGTACTACCATTAATTCCTTTATTAGATACATTTAAGTTGTAAGTTGTTTTAAGTTTATTAACCCAATTATCTTTAGGTTTAACGCCATATCCATATATTAAGCTATCCCCTAAGAATACATATTTATTACTCATAATTTAAAATCTCCTTAAAATAATTTATTAAAGCAAGTTTTACAAATAAGAGTTTTGCCCTTATCTGCCTTTATATAATTATTATCTTTTAAAATATTATTGCAAATAGAGCATTTATTTATTGAAGATACTGTATTATCAGATTTTTCTTTTAAAACTTTTGTTTTTGATGATTTTACAGGAGAATTTATAGATTTATGTAATGATGAATAAAGTCTTTTTTCGTTTTTAATTTCTCTTTCATTAATAGAATATGAAACTGAGAATTCACTTTCACCAAACAGCTCTAGTTCGAATCTTGGATTTTCTTTATCATAAAATTCTTCTACTATTATTCTTCGAATTTGTGCATCATTTACAATTAGACCGCTTTTTTCAATACCATCAAATATGCTTTTAGTTATATTAGCTGTATCTGGATGTCTTTTTTCACTTTTATAATAAACCTTTAATACAGCAATAAGAGATTCATGAAATACTATATCAGGGTTTTGACTTCTGGCATGATAGGCTATTTCTTCCTCGTATAATGCATACTTATCATGTGATTTTCCTGTATTGTAAGGTAATATGGCTTTTCCATCTTTATTATGTAATTTAAAATTTGACTTAGTTATAGGTGATCCTAAAACTATTACTTTTGCATAAGGTTTCATATATTTTCTCCCTAAAAAATAAAAATAAAACGACATAATATTTAACAATAATGTTAATAATTATTATGGTAAGGATTAAATTAATACATAATTATTAAGAAATCCTTAAAAATCCATAAAATGAAATAAAAAATAGTGAATAATAATTTTTAAAAGTATATAATCTAAATAAGAATTTTAGTATAGTTAAACTATACATTAGCAAATTTATATTAACAAGTAATAATTTGATTATGTTTTATGATTACGTTATAATACAGTTTGGTGTTATATAGTAAAAAGAAGAGGTAAAATAAATGGAAGATAAGTATATTTTAGCAATAGAATCAAGTTGTGATGAGACTTCAGCAGCAGTTGTTGTTAATGGAAGAGAGGTATTATCTAATGTAATTGCTTCTCAAATAGATACACATAAAAAGTATGGAGGAGTAGTGCCTGAAGTAGCTTCAAGAATGCATATTGAAGCTATTAATGGAGTAGTAGAAGAAGCTCTTGAAGAGGCAAATATTACTTTAGATAAAATTGATGCTATAGGTGTTACATATGGTCCAGGGTTAGTAGGAGCTTTACTAGTTGGATTACAGTTTGCAAAGGGATTAGCATTTGCAACTAAGAAACCTTTAATAGGAGTAAATCATATTGAAGGACATATTTGTGCAAATTATATACAACATAAAGAATTAAAGCCACCATTCGTATCATTAGTAGTATCTGGAGGGCATACTTTTATAGTACATGTTAAAAATTATGGTGAGTATGAGGTAATTGGTCAAACTAGGGATGACGCAGCGGGAGAAGCTTATGATAAGGTTGCAAGAGCGTTAGGACTTGGATATCCAGGTGGTCCTAAAATAGATAAGTTAGCAAAGGAAGGAAATCCTAAAGCTATAGCATTCCCAAAGGCTAATTTTCATGAGGAAACTTTAGATTTTTCATTTAGTGGTGTAAAATCGGCGGTTCTTAATTATTTAAATAAGTGTAAAATGCAAAATATTGAAGTGAATAATGCTGATGTTGCAGCTTCATTCCAATATGCAGTTATAGATGTATTGAAAGAAAATGTTTTATTAACTTGTAAAAAGAAAAATGTTAAGACAATTGCAATAGCAGGTGGAGTAGCATCTAATTCAAGCTTAAGAGAAACTCTTATTAAAGAAGCTTCTAAAAGAGGGATAGAAGTATTATTCCCAGCTCCAATTTTATGTACTGATAATGCAGCTATGATTGGAAGTGCAGCTTATTTCAATTTTATTAATGAAAAAATTAGTGATTTAAACTTAAATGCAAAGCCTAATTTAAAGCTAAATAATTAAAACTAAATAGATATAATTTCAAAATCTTAAGTATAAAAATATTTATTGTATATAAGAAAGTATGGGGAGAGAAATAAAATGAAGTTTTTACCGTATTCAAATGGAGTACGCACAGTAAGTATGAAAAAGCAAAGAAGTCCTAAAGACAAATTTAAAATAATATTTGGGATAATTGTTATTATAATAGTTATTGGAGTTGTTACTCAAAATGTAGTTGACTTTATTGATGGCGAAAGATTAAGAAAAAGGGTAAATTATACTACAGTAGATGATCTAAGGCTAGATTATAGAATAGAAGGGGAAGGTAGCTACACTATTATCTTTGATGGTGATATGGGAGCTACTTTAGAGGAGTGGACTCCTATTGTAGAAGAACTAAAGAAAAATGATAATGTAAAAACTTTCGTTTACAATAGACAGGGATACGGATATAGTGATATATCTTCAGGAAGAACACCTAAGGAACAAGCTAGAGATTTGAAAATATTATTAAGAAAAGCAGGCTTATCAGGACCTTATATAATTGTTGGAGAAGGATATGGCTCTCTTGTACTAACAAGTTTTGCAGAACAATTTAAGGATTCTGTTGCAGCAGCCATCATGATTGATCCGATTAATGAACAGGAAGTTCATACAAAAGAATATCAAAATAGTCAATTTATAACTAAGTTTAGAAGAGGACTTGAAAGAATTGGATCAAAGTGTGGACTTACAATGCTACTGGACAAGCTGGATTTAGATGTAAATTTGAAGGACTATGAATCAGGACTTTTAGAAAGTAATTTAGATGAATTTTTAACTTTAAGAACTAAATCAAACTATACAACGGCAGTATACCATGAGTTGAATAACGTTCTTAATGGGCAAAGTAATAGTCAGACTGAAGGAATGTTTAGTGATATTCCGTATTATTTACTTACTAAAAATCAAGATGATCCTTTAAAGAAATTAGGTAGTGAGGATTTAACAACTGTATATGTAACTAAATCTGATAAAGATTTTTTAGCTTTAAATGATAAGGAGAATGTTTTAAATGCTATAAGACAAACTGTTAAAAGGTTACAGGATATAGCTGAACAAAAAAAATAATAATGAGTAGGCATCAAAAAATGGTGCCTGTTTTTTTTTATTGTCATATATTTGACACATTGAGTGGTTATATTATAAGTATGAAATAAATAAAAACGAAAAAGGAGTTAGTATATATGGATAATGAGAATATTTATGATGCAGCTTATAGCGAAACAGAAGTAAGTGAAGAGGGAGAAGTAAAACATACTTTTAATGAAGAGCCAAATAAAGATAAAAAAAAGAAGAAGAAAAATAGGAATGGAAATGGAATTGCTAAGTATATAGCCCTTGCACTTATATGTTCTTTATGTGGTGGGGTAATTGGTTCAGGAGTTACTTATTTTATAACAGATGGAAATAGAAATAATAATTCAGGTAATACTGTAACGGTAGATCCAGTTTCATTTGCTACTGATAATATGGCATTATCAGCAGCAGATATATATAAGAAAGTGGCTCCAGCAGTAGTTATGGTATCAACTAAATCAATACAAAGTGTAAATGGCTGGTTCCAACAAGAAACGGAAGGTATGGGATCAGGATTCATAATAAATAATGATGGATATATTTTAACAAATTATCATGTTATAGATGGAGCTAAGGAAGTAACTGTAACATTAAGTGATAACAGAGAAGTAAAGGCATCTGTAGTAAACTATGATGCAGATCAAGACGTAGCTATGATAAAAATTAATGATGATATAGAAGTTCCTGGAGTTGTTGAGTTAGGGGATTCTGATGCATTACAACCAGGTGAAGAAGTATTAGCTATTGGAAATCCGTTATCTAAGGAATTATCATCTACATTAACTAAAGGTATAGTAAGTGCATTAAATAGAAGTGTTGAGACACAAACGGGAGTTAGCACTAATTTAATACAAACAGATACAGCTATTAATTCAGGGAATAGTGGTGGACCATTAATTAATACAAAAGGGCAAGTTATTGGTATTAATACATTAAAGGCAAGTGACGGCGCTGAAGGTATTGGATTTGCAATTCCTATTAATGATGTAAAAGATAAAATTGAATCATTATCTAAGCCGATATTAAACTTAGGTGTATCAATAAGAGCTATAGATGAGAGCATGGCTAAGCAATTAAATATGGAAGAAGGACTTTACATCGTTGAAGTTAATGAGTTTTCACCAGCAGAAAAAGCAGGATTAAAAGCTGGAGATTTAATAGTTAAGGCTGATGGAAATAGAGTTAAAACTTTTGATGAATTACAAGCGGTTAAAAATTCTAAAGAAGAGGGAGATAGTATTAATATTGAGTTTATAAGAGATGGAAAAACTCAAAATACTACTATAACACTAACTTCAAATACAACAAATTAAATAATATAGAGACTATGAATTTTTCATAGTCTCTATTTTTTAATTTTCTTTACTTTGAAAGACACTTTCATAGGCTTTTAAGGTGGAAATTGCTGTGTTTTTCCAAGTGAATTTTAAGCTATTATTATATCCTTTTTGGCCATACTCTTGTAATAATGAATCTGAATTTAATAAATCAATAATTGATAAAGAAAGTTCATCGTTATATAAAGGATTTATTAAAACAGCACAATTATTGGTTACTTCCGGAATTGAGGTCAAGTTAGATGTAATTACAGGAGTAGAACAACTCATAGCTTCAAGAGGTGGTAGACCAAAGCCCTCATATAATGATGGATAAACAAAAAGTTCAGCAGCGTTATAAAATATAGGTAAATCATCATCAGGTATAAAACCTGTAAATATAATTTTATCATCTATTAAAAGCTCTTTGCATAGTTCTTGAAGTTTAATTCCCTCATCTCGTATAGAGCCACATAAAACTAATTTATAGTCCTTTTTTAATGATTTTTGAATTTTACTAAAAGCAATGATAAGTTCTTTTACATTTTTTCTTGTACTAAATCCACCTATATATAATATAAAAGGATAATCAATACTATATTTATTTTTAAGGTAATCGATACAGTTAAATTTGTTTAATGGTTTGTAATTTTTATTGGCAGCTAGGGGAGTAACAAATATTTTATCTGGATTTACTGAAGGGAAAAACTTTATTATATCATTTTTAGAGTATTCAGAAACTGTTAATATTGCCTTAGAGTTATTAACTATAAAAGGCATATCCCTTAAAAATCTTTCAAGATATCCTCTACCGACAGTCTCAGGTAAAATATAAGGAATTAGATCGTGAATAGTTACTATAGCTGAAGATGTATATAGTTCATTTAATCCAATACCGTTTTGAGGTATATGATGTAAATCTATGTTATTTTCTTTAATGTAATTTGGATAATAATAATTTTCATAAAACCCACCATGTTTTTTTGACGTAAAAATTATTTTGGAATTATATTTTTTATAATTTTCATAATTATCTCCAGCCCAAAAAATAGAATAATTATTTTTATTATCTATATTAAGAAGTTCTATAAGAAGATTTTCAGTATAGGTACCTATACCAGATCCCTTGTATAAATTAATTCCTCTAGCATCTATTGAAACTTTCAAAGTATAACGCCTCCTAAAAAACCTATAATATTATAAATATTATAAATAAGTAATTTATGTGATAGTAAACACAATGAAATATGTAATTTCATATAATAAATAGAATAAAACTTTAGGAGTTTGCTATGGATACAGAAAATCTAAAAAAATCTATAGAATCTAATTATTCAATAAATGTAAAATCACTTGAAAAAGTTAAAAATAGCTATAAATTAGAAAGTGATAATTCAACCTATGCAATAAAAATAATTAAATATGATTTTGGACATTTCTATTTTATTTTATCTGCAATTAAGCATTTACAAAAAAGGAGCTTTAGTAAAATTCCCATTATATTAAAAAATAAAAATAATGGTGATTATATACAGATTGAAAATCAGTATGCGTATTTAACAGAATGGATTCCATCTAGAGTTAGTAATTATAATAATCCCATAGAATTGGGTTTAGTAGCTAAAAAATTAGGTGAGCTTCATACATGCAGTACTGGATTTACTTTAAATAGAAGTATGAATCCAAGAATAGGCTGGTATTCATGGATAAAAGTTTTTGAAACACGATGTAATGAAATGTTAGATTTTAAAAACAGAATATATCAAAAAGCATATAAATCTAAATTTGATTATATATATTTAGATAATTTAGAAAGTGAAATAGAAAGAGGAAAAATGGTGGTTAAGTCATTGCAAGAAAGCAATTATATTGAACTGATGGATAAGGAAGTAATGAAGAGCGGATTTTGTCATCATGACTTTGCACATCATAATATTTTAGTTGATGAGAATGGAGAATTTAATGTAATAGATTTTGACTACTGTATTTTAGATACTCATTTACATGATTTATCTTCATTATTGATTAGATCAATGAAAGGTGGTAAATGGAGTAAAGAAAAAGCTAATTTAATTTTAAATAATTATTGCAAAAGTAATAATGTTTATGATGAGGAATTAAAATTAATAAAGGAATTTATTAGATTTCCACAAGTATTTTGGCAAGTTGGGATTCAATATTATTGGGAACAACAACCTTGGGGAGAGGAATTTTTTATAGAAAAGATAAAAAAATATTTAGAAGACATTGAATATAGAGAAGAATTTTTAGAAGAGTATTTCAATTAAGGAGCGATGCTGTTTGGATATAATAGAGTTTTTAAATAGTAATGGAATAATTGTTGGAGAAGAGAATTTTCCTAAAGGAATGAAGAAAAAATATGTTTGGGATACAGACAAGCAGATATCTCTGATAATTGAAGTACAAAAAATTTTAAAAGGAAAGAAAATAAATATAATTCCTAGAATTGAAAGTTCAATAGGTAGGGAAATGGAGTCATTTATGGTTCAAAGAAAAAAAATATTAAAAATGGTGAAATCATTTGAAGAAAAATATAATAAAAGTGATTTTGATTTTTTTATTATTGAAGAGGGAAATAAAATTTTAAATAGAGCTAATAAATCATTAAATACATTAGATGAAGAAGCGTACTTAAAAATAATAATAAGGAGTATGAATAATTATGATATATGCCTAGGAAGAGTAGATGAAGGAAATCTAAAGAAAGATGGTTTAGCCATAAGTATAAGAACTACAAGATATATTTCTTATAATATGATTGAGCATGATTGTTATAATTATATAAAAAGGTTAAGGAAAAGGGGTTATAAAGGAGACATTATTAATTTAATAAATGATTTTGCATATAAAGCAAATTTAAATAGTGCTAGTATAAATTATATGACTATATTAGCTAATTATCCTTTAGAATCAATTAAAGAACTACTGAAGTTAAAAGAAGATAGAGAAAGATTTAGTGATGAAGAATGGATAAAGGAGATTGGTATTGCTCAAAAGATAGATGGTATTGAACTTTTATGAATGGAGGAACAAAATGAATAAGTTTAGATATATAGATAAAAGGATATTATGTAGCTATGATTTAAGCGAGGAGTTTTTTTATAAACTAGGCGTAAAGGTTTATGATATTATTCCATTAAGAAAAGTATTTATTTTATTTACAGATAAGGGAAAGAAGATATTAAAAATAATTAGTTCATCACAAGATAGGATAAAATTTATAGATAAAGCTTTAAATATAATTAAGGAAAATGATAGATATATACTTCAATATTGTACAAACTCTAATGGAGATATAATTACAGAGTGGAAAGGGAAGTCATATGTATTATTAGATATGATAGAGGGACGAGAAGCAACCTTTACAAATCCAATTGAAGTAGAATGG
Source organism: Clostridium sp. K13 (assembly GCF_019734195.1). Taxonomy (GTDB): domain Bacteria; phylum Bacillota; class Clostridia; order Clostridiales; family Clostridiaceae; genus Clostridium. The sequence goes on from NZ_JAASHM010000002.1 coordinate 60,552, forward strand.
TGTACTAAAGCTTTAGCAAATTTTCATAATGCATCGAAGAATATAATTAATAATTTTACAAATGAAGATATAAGATTAAATAAATCTAAAAACTTAATATATGAATTTTTGAATGATTTATGCTTTATTACAGAAGCAGAAAGGGTCATAGGTAAGTTTAGTTATAAAAATGAATTTGATATATTATTTTTAGATAATGTATCAAAAGCAAAAAATGATTTAAATAAAAGTATAAATCTATTAACTAATAGTTCTTATAATGAACTTTATGCAGATGAAAAAAATATGATTTTATGTCATTTAGATTTAGCACATCATAATTTTATAATTGATGAAGATGAAGTTAATATGATAGATTTTGATTATTGTAAAATTGATATTAGATCTATGGATATATATAATCTTATAATAAAAGTAATTAAGAATTATCTTTATGATAAAGAAGTAATTAGTAAAATAATAAAGGATTATAGTAGTGTATCTGAAGTTTTAGATGAAGAGAAGGAAGTAATTTATGCAATGCTAAACTATCCAAGAGATTTTATTAATATTTCTAAGGATTACTATTTGAAACAGAAGTCTTGGGATTATGAAGTATTTTTAAGTAGGTTAAAGGATAAAATTGAAATTGATACTTTTAGAAGTGATTTGTTAAGAAATATAAATGAAAATTTAGAATAAAATAATAAGGGTTATGCATATGCATAACCCTTATTAAATTTAGATAAAAATAATTTTTAATATAGTAAAATTTAAAAGTCAATTATATTTTTATAAGCATCTATAGTATTTAAGGCAGTATTTTTCCAAGAATATTTATTACTAGTACTTAAACCACGTTCAATCATTGTTAGTTTTAAAAAGCTATCTGTTAATACTCTTTCCATTGAATATGATAGTTCATCAACATCATGTGGATTAACTAAAATTGCTGAGTTCTGACATACTTCTGGAACTGATGTAACATTAGATGCAATTACAGGTGTGCCACAAGCCATTGCTTCTAGCGGTGGAAGACCAAACCCTTCGTAAAATGATGGATAAATTAAAAATTCACAAGCATTATAAAATAAAGGTAAATCTTCTAATGGAATAAAATCAGTAAAAATAACAGAGTCAGTAATACCTAATTCTATAGCTCGATTTTTATATCTCTCATATGAAAGTCCCTTTTTACCGGTAATTACAATTTTTAAGTCTTTTTTAATGGTGTTTCTTAATAGAGAAAATGCTTCCATAATACCAATAATATTTTTTCTAGGACTATATCCACCAACATATAATATAAAATTATTATTGATACGATATTTATCTTTAATTACATTTTTACAATAGGATCGATTTATAGGTCTATAAATATCTTCAGCGGCTAAAGGAGTAACAAATATTTTTTCAAGAGGAAAATTAAATTCATTAGCTATATCTAATTTAGAAAACTCAGAAACAGTAATTATTCCATCGCAATTATTTAGTATTTGTGGTATTTCCTCATTAAATATTTTTAAATATCTATTACTTACAGTTTCAGGCATTCTTAGTGGAATTATATCATGTAAGGTAATGGTCTTACGACAATTAATGTTGTCTGAAAGGCCTACACCATTTTGAGGAACGTGATATAGCTCCATATTAAAGTTATCTAATAAATTAGGAACTTTTATATTATCCCAAAAGTTATTGTTAGATGAGTCTATTGTGTATTCTATAGAAAAGTTATCTTCAAGCTTTAAATCAGAATCTTCAGGAATGAAAGTAAGATACTGATTTGAATTATCATATTTACTTAAGTTAGTAATTAATTGATAAGTGTAGGTTCCTATGCCAGTTCCCCTATACCATTTTGCGGCTCTTCCATCAATACCAATCTTCATGATTTAATCCTTTCAAAATAGTTATAATTTATTATATTATAATAAATAAAAAATGTTAATAAAAGAGATGGTATACACATATAAATATAGAGGGGGTGAGGAATATGATGAGAGAATTTGAAATAGAAAGACAGTTTCAAATAAAAATAGATATAATAAAAGCTAATAAGGGTATCTATTATTTAAAAACTAATAAAGGTGAGAGATGTCTTAAAAAGATAAATTATGGGCCACAAAAACTTTTGTTTGTTTATGGTGCTAAGGAACATTTAATAAATAATGGTTTTAATACTGTAGACAGATATTTTTTAAACATAGATGGTGAACCATATGCGTTAGTAAATGAAGATTTATATACTCTATCTGAATGGTTAGAAGGGAGAGAGTGTGATTTTCATAACATAGATGAAGTAAAAATAGCTGCAGCAACATTAGCTAAGTTACATGAAGCATCTAAGGGGTATGATCCACCAGAAAACTCTAAATTAAAGAGTGATTTAGGAAGATGGCCAAGTCTTATGGAGAAAAGAATAAAATCCCTTGATAAAATGAGAGATATGATAAGAAAAAAGAATAGAAAAAGTGATTTTGATTTATTATATTTAAAATCAATGGAGTTCTATAAGGAAATAGGAAAAAAGGCTTTAAATACATTAAGAACATCAGAATATGATAAATTATGTGAAAAGGCTGAAATTGAGAAAGGCTTCTGTCACCATGATTATACTTATCATAATATTATACTAGGAAAAGACAATTCTGTTAGTGTAATAGATTTTGATTATTGTAAAAGAGAAATAAGAACATTTGATATATCAAACTTTATGATAAAAGTATTGAAGCGAAATAAATGGAATATGGAATTTGCTAAAGCTATAATAGAGGCTTATAATGAGGTTTCTAGGTTAGAAGAATGTGAATATAATGTATTATATGCCTATTTGCAGTTCCCACAAAGATATTGGAGATTAGCTAATAGATATTACTATAATGAGGTTAACTGGGGACAAAATACTTTTGATAGTAAATTAGAAAGTATAATAAATGAAAAGGATGAATATCTTAAGTTTTTAGATGAGTTTAAAAATGAATATAATACAATTTAAAAGTCGGCTTTTTAAGCCGACTTTTAAATTATATTAATTTATATAAATGGAGATTTCGGATAACCTTCTCTATACTTACCGCGAGTTTGTAATCCACCAATACCTTTTATACCTGTTATAGTATTTTCAACAATATTAGTTATTGATACAACTGAATCAATAGTTGTATAAGCAATTTTTTCACATACGAATACAGGATCAAGACAATGGATTAAAACACGACTTGGAGAACTAGCAAAGTTAGCGCCTGCATCTAATAAACATTCATAGCATGATTGACAAGCTCCAGCAAAAATAACTAACTCATCATAGCTTGAATTATAATTTCTAAGAGCTTTAACAGCATCTATATAGTATTTTGAATTTCTATAGTTATTTAAGTCTAAGTAATCATTACTTTCTTTTAAAACGCTATCATGTCCTGTTAATACTACTATATCAGGTTTAATTTCCTTAACTAAATCTACAACATGACCAGCTTGCTCTCTTTCAGATATAGCACGACCAACAGCATCTAATGAAAGTTGTTTATATACTTTTAAACATGTTTCTAAATAATCTCTATCACCATCAATGTGAAGTATTTTTCCAGGGCGGCCAAACATTAAGTCTTTATTTGGAGTATTTTTTTGACTTTTACTTCCTCGAGACAATAAAATTGGCCCATTTTTACAGTTGTTTTTAGAAGAGTTTTCAGAACGAGTATTAACAGCTTTTTTTATAGCATCATTAACACGGCTATTTAATATTTTTTCTTTTTCACCAACAAAGTCAACATCAACTGGTTCTAAATCAGTTTCAGGAGAATCAGCTATTATTCTAATGCTAATTCCCTTAAGAATATATACTAGTTTGCCATCTACTTCTTTTATATCTATTATTTTAAAAGTTATATCTTTATCGTATGATTTTCTAACTACAGTATCACCTATTACCATTTTTTCTCCTAATAATTACATTATTACAGTTTATAGTATGTTTTTTTATTAAGCTTTGCCCCAATATAGATATTATAAATGAATAAAAAATAATAAAAAATGCAATAATAATTAATAGATGCTATAAATGGTTTAAAAAAAAGAAAAAGTTTACATTGACAATACTACTGGAAAGTGATAAAATATTTGGATTTAATTGACAAAAATGCTAAAAAGCTTTATAATATAAATAGAAAGATGGTGGTCATGTGGAAAAGAATAGAACCTTAGCCAACATACGAAAAGATATAGAAAACCATGTAGGCGAAAAGGTAACACTAAAAGCAAATGGTGGAAGAAAGAAGATACTTGTAAATGATGGAGTAATTGAAAGTGTTCATCCTAGTATTTTTGTTGTAAGATTGGAAAGTGACACCCAAAGAACAGTAACTTATAGTTATTCAGATGTTTTAACTAAAACTGTATTATTATATTATGCAGTATAAATAAGAGCTTCGAAATTTTCGAAGCTCTTATTTATTTTATTTAAAAATATTTAAAAGTTATTTCTAAAATTTAACTTTTAATAATATATATTTATAAAGAAATAAAAAAAAGAAAGATGGCGGGTATCCATCTTTCAACTATGGTATAAAAGGGTATTGAGAATTTATGAGAGGTTATATGGTCAATAACCATCTTTATAATATGACATATTTATAATAAAGTCAACAATTTATTTAAAAAAAAATAAAATTTTTTTAAAAGAAGCAAAAATTCGACAAAATAATGTAATTAAATGGAATAAATAAGGGTATTATAAAAATTTTGTTGAATATATTATATAAAAATTTGTAAACAGTTGATGCAGATTAGAATAAATATATATTTAGAGAATATAAATTATAGTAGTTAAACTATAGGGGGGGATATGATGTCTCAGATAGATGTTATTAAAGAAAGTATTCAAAATGAACAATTACTAAGAGAAAGTTCCACCAATAATGTACTAAAGGGTGAATATTTAATAAAAGACTCTCATCCAGATGTGTATCAAATATTAGGAATAGAAGCAAAAGCGACTATTACTAATAAAGAAACATTAGCAGATAAGATAATGATAGAAGGTCAAATTAATTATTCTGTTATGTACTTATCAGAGGACGAAAGTAAAGTAACTAGTATAAACTCTGTTTGTTTATCAGAAAAGTTTGCAGACTATCTTGATCTTAATAATGAAGAACATAAAGTGATTTGTGAAGTCGAGTGTGTAATAGAACATATTCAAGCTAGTATTATGAATGAACGTAAGATTGCTATTGATGGTATAAGAACAACTAGGTGGCAACTTTATAAAATTGAAGAATTTGAATTTGTTAAAGAAATTGATGGTAGAGATGATATACAAGTTAAAAGAAAAAGTGAAGAGATAAATCAAATAAAATGTGAAAAAGATATTGAACTAATGGGAAAATCTATGATTAAGGTAACAATGGATAAACCGGAAATTGATGAGATATTAAAATGCAGCATGAATTTACACAAGAAAGAGGTTAAACTTGGTGATGGAAAAATATACTTTGGATGTTATTGTAAAATTGAAGTCTTATGTAAGGGTAAGGATGAAAATGATGTATTCTTACTACAAGATGATATCTATTTGTCAAAGGAAGAAGAGGCTATTGGTGTAAATAGTGAAATGATGACATCAAATCAAATAGATATAGTGAATGCAGATAGCATAATAACAGCAGATGATTTAGGTGAAAATAGAGTTATTAATGTTGAATTTATGATTAAGGGAAGCATTAAGGTAATATCTAAAGATGTTATTGATGTAATTAAAGATGCATATTCTCCAAGTAAATCAATAGAGCTAACTAAAAAGAAGTATGAAATTGGCTTAGTTGGTGGAATAGTTACATCAGAATTAATAATAAAGGATAATTTATATCCTAAGGATGAAAATGATAAAATAGGATGTATAATATGTGCTACAGGATGTCCTGTTATAACAGATAAGACAGTAGAAGAAGATAAAGTAAAGGTTGAGGGCGTAATAAAAGTTTCAGTACTATACAAAACAACTGATGATGATTGTAAAATAGATATGTGTAATGGGGAAATTCCATTTACTTCAGTAATTGACTTAAAAGGAACAAAACCAGATATGGTTGCTTTATGTAAGGTTCATTTAGAAAATTTAGATGCGACTATTGAAGCTAACACAATCGGAGTACGAGCAACATTATCTGTTTTAGTAAAAGTATGTTATAAGGTTAATAAAGAGTGGATAGTTGATATTGTTGAAGGTGAAGAAGAAAAAGAGTGTAAAAAGGCTTCAGTTACAATATATGTCGTTAATATAGGAGATACACTTTGGGATTTAGCTAAAAAATATAATACTACAATGGATTCATTAATAGAAATTAATGAATTAGAGGGTGCAGAATCATTAACTCAAGGGAAAAAAATAATAATACCAGGAAAATGTAAATTTTAAATATTATTAGGGTTAAAAGGCTATTGTACGAGATGTACAGTAGCCTTTTATTATTTGTGAATATATTTTAATGTATTGGATAAAATAAAAAATATGTGATTTGAGGTGATAAATTGAGCGAAAAAGTAAGTGGTAATCTAATAATAATTGGAGGAGCTGAAGATAAAAAGGGTGATAAAGATATATTAAGAAGAGTAGCAAAATATATAGACCCTGAAAAAGAAAGATTAATAATAGCAACTATAGCAACACAATATCCAGAACAAAGTTATCAAAACTATAAAGAGGTATTTACTAAATTAGGTATTAAAAATATAGCTAAGCTTGATATTAGTACACGTGATGATGCGTTTAATAAGGAAAATATTAAGTTAATAAATACTGCAAATTTATTGTTTTTTACTGGTGGAGATCAATTAAGAATTACTAGTATGATAGGGGGAACCCCAATATATAATGCCATAAAAGAGCTTTGTGATAATGGCGGACTAATTGCAGGAACATCAGCAGGAGCATCTGTTATGAGCGATACCATGATAGTTCAAGGAGAAGATGATGAGTCACCACATAAATGTACTTTAAAGATGTCACCTGGATTAGGATTAGTAAATAATATAATAATTGATCAACATTTTGCTCAAAGGGGAAGGATAGGAAGATTATTAACTGCTATAGCTCAAAATCCAGAAGTATTGGGTATTGGAATAGACGAAGATACAGCAATAGTGGTAAGTGATAAAGGAACAGCAGAAGTGATTGGGTCTGGAGCGGTATATTTTATTGATGGAAGTTCCATTGATTATAGTAATGTGTCAGAGCAATATAGCGAAGAGGTATTGAGCATGTTTAATGTAAAACTTCATGTGTTAAAAGAAGGCAATAGATTTAATTTAATAGATAAGGTACCGTTTGAGGAGGATAAGAATTTTTATGAGAATCATAAATAGTACTGTTTATGCTGGAAGAAATATTTATTCACATAAAAAGTGCATAAAATTAGATGTTGATTTAGAAGGATATTCCGAAATACCTAGCAAAGATATAAAAGACTTTAATAATAAATTAGTAGAAATACTTCCAATTCTTTATACTCATAGATGTGGAATTGATGAGGAGGGTGGATTTGTAAAGAGGCTAAATGAAGGAACTTATTTAGCTCATATTTGTGAGCATATAATTATTGCTATACAAAATATTTTAGGAATAGATGTAGCCTATGGAAAAGCTAGAGAAATTGAAGGCGATAGGTATATAGTTGTATATCAATACGAGTATCCAAGGGTAGGAGTTGAAGTTGCAAAATTAGCAGTGGATATTATAAATGCACTTATAGAAAACAAAAGTATTAGTTTTAATAATAGAGTAGACATAATAAAAGCTATACTGAATGAAGAGCTTATAGGACCAAGTGCTTTAGAAATTTGTAATGCAGCTAAGAATGTTGGATTACCAGTACTTAAAATTGGAAATAGTGGCTTTTACCAAATTGGTTATGGAAAGCAAGGAAGAATAATAGAGTCAGCAATTACTAATGTTACAAGTTGTGTATCAGCTGATATTTCATGTGATAAGTTATTAACAAAGGAATTATTAGAAATTCAAAATTTGCCTGTTTCAAAAGGTGAAAAGGTTAATAATGTTATTGATTTGTTAAGAACTGCGGATGAAATAGGATATCCTGTTGTTTTAAAACCAGAGTTTGGAAGTAAAGGACGAGGAGTAATATTAAAAATATGTAGTGAAAAGGAATTATTAAATCACTATCAAAAATTAAAGGATAAGTTTAAGGATATAATAATAGAAAAGTATTATGAAGGTGATGATTACAGAGTTTGTGTAGTTGGATATAAGGTTGTAGCAGTTTCAAAACGAATTCCACCATTTATAATTGGAAATGGAGAAAAAAGTATAAAAGAGCTTATTGATGAACTAAATAATGATGAGCTAAGGGGAGAAGATCATGAAAAACCATTAACTAAGGTTAAGGTTGATGATGAATTATTAAGAAATTTAAGCAATAACAATTATAATTTAGATTCAATATTAAAAAATAAAGAAAAATTATTTTTAAGAAAAAATTCAAATCTATCTACTGGTGGAATAGCTATAGATTACACAGATTTTATTTCTGAAGAAAATAAGGAAATATGCGAAAGGGCAGCTAAAACTATAGGATTAGATATATGTGGTGTAGATATTTGTACAAATGATATTAGTAAATCATTAATGGAAGAGGGCGCAATACTTGAAGTTAATGCAGCACCAGGATTGAGGATGCATTCATATCCAGCAGAAGGAGTCAGTAGGAATATTGGAAGTAATATTATTAGTATGATGTATAATAATAATCCTCAAAATATACCGGTTATAGCTATTACAGGAACAAATGGTAAAACAACAACAACTAGAATAATAAATAGTACTTTATCTAGAATGGGATATTGCGTTGGAATGACAAGTACTGATGGTATATATATCGATGGAAAGTGTATTGATAATGGAGATGACACAGGATTTGAGAGTGCTAAGTGTATATTATACAATAAGGAAGTAGATATTGCTGTATTAGAAACAGCAAGGGGAGGAATTATAAGAAAAGGATTAGCTTATGATTTAGCAGATGTTGCAGTAATAACTAATATTACAGATGATCATTTAGGAGTAGATAATATAAATACAATGGAAGAGCTTTGTAAGGTAAAGTCATTAGTTGCAGAAGCAGTAAAGAAAGATGGAAATGTAGTAATTAATGCTGATGATAAGTGGAGTAAAGAAATTATAAATAGAATAAGTTCAAATATTATTTATTACTCTTCTGATTGTGATAATGACCTAGTTAGAGAAAATATAAATAAAAAAGGTATTTCAGTATATAGAAAAGATGATTATATCTGTGTAAATAATAGAGGAATAGAGTATAAAATAATAAGTGTTAAAGATATTCCAATAACATTGAATGGTACATTAGAATTTAATATTGAAAATGCAATGGCTGCTTGTGCAGCATTAGTTGCTATGGAAATTGATTATAGTATGATAAGAATAGGATTAGAGAACTTTAACTCTAATGATAATTTAGGTAGATTTAATGTTTTTGATTACAATGGTATAAAAGTTATATTAGATTATGGTCATAATATAGAAGGATATAAAAGTGTGCTTCCAACATTAAAGCATATAAGTATTGGGAATATTACCGGTGTAATAGGAGTTCCAGGAGATAGAAGTAATTATGTAGCAAAAGAAATTGGGAAAATAAGTGCTGAATATCTTGATAAAATAATAATTAAAGAAGATAAGGATAGAAGAGGAAGAGAGGTAGGAGAAGTTCCTAGTTTAATTAGAGAAGGAATATTACTGTCAAAAGAAAATGCTAATGTAAAGATAGTGTTGGATGAAGTTGAGGCTTTACAATTAGCACTAGACGAATCAGTAAGAGGAGATACTATAATTGTATTTTTTGAAGAATTAAGTCCATTAGTAAATTTAATAAAATCCAATCAAGAGAATGATGAAAATTTAGGGAATGTTGTTAATTCAAATTAAAGAATACAACAATGACATATTTACTAGAAGAAAAATAATATATATAATATTATTTATAAAGTTCAGGGTTTATACTCTGAACTTTAATTTAGAAATATGCACTTTCCATTGAAAGGATTTGAATATATGAAAATAAAGGCCTATGCAAAAATTAATATTTCTTTAGATATAGTAGGAAAAAGAGAATGTGATGGTTATCATTTATTAAGAATGATAATGCAAAATATAGATTTATATGATGAGATATCTATAGTAAAACAAAAAGAAGGTATAACATTAAGTTGCAATAAAAGTTATGTTCCAACGGATTCAAGAAATTTAGCGTATAAAGCAGCAATGTTGTTTAAAGAAAAATATGATATTAAAGATGGAGTACATATTGATATTGTAAAAAATATTCCTGTATCAGCTGGGTTAGCTGGGGGAAGCACTGATGCGGCTGCTGTTTTAAAACTTATGAATAAGATTTTTGAAATAAATGCATCTGATGAAGAATTAATGGATATGGGATTAAAACTAGGAGCAGATATTCCGTATTGTATTAATGGGGGAACAGCCCTATGTGAAGGTATTGGAGAAAAAATAACAACTTTATCACCTTTTAAGGATAAAATATTAGTTTTAGTAAAGCCTGGATTTGGAGTTTCAACCAAAGAAGTATATAAAGCTTTTAGTTTAGATAGAGTTAGGATACATCCTAAAACAGAAAGTTTAATAGAAGCTATTAAAAATGATGATTTGTATTATGTATCAAATAATATGAAAAATTTACTAGAAAATGTTACATTAAGAAAGCATAATATATTAATTAAAATAAAAGAAGATATGAATAGATGTGGTGCAGTAGGAAGTATGATGAGTGGAAGTGGACCAAGTGTATTTGCCTTCTTTGATGATATGTTAAAGGCTCAAAAATGTTATGAAAAAATGAAAGAAAATCATAGAGAAGTATTTTTAACTAGAACTATTTAAAAATAAAAATTAAATATAAATGAATAAACCCCTTTATAATGTCAATACTTAAAACTAGGAAGGGGTTATGTTTATGAAAAAGTATATTTATTTTATAATACCTATGGTTTTAATAGTTTTATTTTTAAATGGTTGTCAAAGTATTGAAAATATTACTAAAGAAAGTAGTTTAGAGTTAACAGAATTAAATTATAATGATATAAAGGACAAGCTTATAAGGTTTCATGTTATAGCAAACAGTGATACAGAAGAAGATCAGAATCTAAAATTAAAAGTAAGAGATAAGGTAGTGGAAGCTCTTAGTGAAAAGTTGAATGGCATAACATCACTAGATGAGGCAGAGAATGTATTAAAGCAAAATATTAATTATGTTAATGAAATTGCAAAAGAGGTTATTGAAGAAAATAACTATACTTATGAAGTAAATACAATGTTATCTTATGAAAACTTTCCAGATAAGGTATATGGAGATTATGTATTTCCACAAGGAAATTATGAGGCATTTAGAGTTATAATTGGAGAGGGAAAAGGCCAAAATTGGTGGTGTGTTATGTTTCCATCACTATGCTTTGTTGATGAAAGTAAAAATGAAGTAGATTCTAGTGAGTTAAAAGATGAAATTGAAAATATAGAACCTAAAAATAGTAATATAACAAATGAAGATCAACAAAAAAATAATGAATCAAGTAATGTTAATAATGGTATTAAGTTTAAATTTAAAATAGTAGAAGTTATAAAAGACATTCTTGATTAATAGGAGGAAAACAATATGGCAAAAGCGTTAGCTATGATTTCAGGAGGGCTAGATAGTATTTTAGCTGCAAAATTAATAAAAGAACAAGGTATAGAAGTATTAGGAATTTGTTTTAGGTCATATTTCTTTAGTGAGGAAAGTGCTATAAAAATGACAAAGCAAATAGATATACCATTGTTGGTAGTAGATTTTTCACCAGAACATTTAGAATTAGTAAAGAATCCTAAGCATGGTAGAGGAAAAAATATGAATCCGTGCATAGATTGTCATGCTATGATGATGAATTATGCAGGAAAATTATTAGAAGAACATAATGCAGATTTTATTATTACTGGTGAAGTACTAAATCAAAGACCTATGTCTCAAAATAGACAGGCTTTAAATATAGTAAAAAAAGAATCAGGATTTGCTAATAAAATTTTAAGACCTTTATGTGCTAAAAATATGGATCCAACAGAGATGGAACTAAGTGGAATGGTTGATAGAGAGAAGTTATTAAACATAACAGGAAGAAGTAGAAAGCCTCAAATGGAATTAGCTTCAAAATGGGGAATAACTGAATATCCATCACCAGCTGGAGGTTGTAAGTTAACAGAACCAAATTATGCATTAAGATTAAAAGATCTTTTAACTTTCAAAGATGAAGTTGAAGAGGATGAATTAAGTCTCTTAAGATACGGAAGACATTTTAGAACAGAAGATAATAATAAAATAATAGTTGCAAGAACTCAAGAGGAAGGCGAAGCTATAAAATCACTTATACATAAAGAGTATTATTCTTTCCATACAACTAATTTTTCAGGAGCACTTGTATTATTAGAAGGTAAAGGAACTGAGAAAGATATACATTTAGCAGCTAGAATGGCAGCTAGATATAGTAAAGGTAGAGAAGAAGCAAGTTTAAATGTTAAATATGGTATATATGGACAAACTTTAGAAAATCATATAGTGGTAGAACCTATAAGTGATAAAGAATTAGAACAATATATGATTTCTATAAAATAGGGGGATAAAATGGAAAAAAGAGCGATTATATCTGTAAAAAGTACATCAAATTTAGATCCTAATGAAGTGATTGAAGTGGTAACTCCAGGTAAGTTTATTATTAATGAATCTGGATTTAAGGCAATATATGAAGAATCGGAAATATCAGGAATGGACGGTACAACTACTACTTTAAATATACAAGATAATATTATGGTATTAGAAAGAGTTGGATCTACAACTACAAATATGGAATTCAAAGAGGGGTCTATGGCTGTTTCTTTGTATAACACTCCATATGGGGTATTAGATTTAAATGTTGATACTGAAAAATTAAATATAAACATCGATGAAAATGGTGGAGATATTTATTCAAGATATACATTAGGACTTGATGGACAAGAAGGAATAACTACAGAATTAAATATAAAAATTAAGGTAAACTAAATTTTAAGCTTTTATGAAATTAAAAATTCATAGAAGCTTTTTTTTATGAATAAAAAACACACATAAAGGAAATACTTACAGAAAATAACATAAAAGAGGAGTGGGAAATATAAATAATTATGAAATCGTAATATTAATTTTATGTAAGTATTACGGAATAAACTATGAAGAATTTAAAAAGGGATTGAAAAAAAAGGATAAGTTATATTTAACTCTATTACTTATGAAAAAATTTAGATGTTTAAATGAAGAAGTAATTGAAGAAAAGTTAGGAATTGTAAGTAATAGAATGCTATGTTATAGAATGAAAAAAGCCGAAGAAAAGATATTAATAAATAAGAAATTTAGAGATGAATACTTTGAATTAGAAGATAAAATAAAAGAAAATTTTAAAAATGCATAAAAAACACTAGCTTAATTTAAACTAATGTGATACTATAATATCTATGATTATTTCTCTTTTGGCAATAAGAGAGGTAATTTAAATTATATCACTACAAAAATCAATAGTCAATAGAAAAATAAAATTAATTTATATATGGGGGTTAAAAATGAACACTAAATATGTTTTTGTAACAGGTGGAGTTGTATCAGGATTAGGAAAAGGAATAACAGCAGCATCGTTAGGAAGATTATTAAAAAATAGAGGATTAAAAGTTTCTATACAAAAATTTGATCCATACTTAAATGTAGATCCAGGGACAATGAGTCCATATCAACATGGAGAAGTTTTTGTAACTGATGATGGAGCAGAAACAGATTTAGATTTAGGACATTACGAAAGATTTATCGATGAAAATTTAACTAAAAATAGTAATATTACATCTGGTAAAGTTTATTGGTCTGTTATCTCTAAGGAGAGAAGGGGAGAATATCTAGGAGGAACAGTTCAAGTTATACCTCATATTACTAATGCAATAAAAGAAAGAGTTCATAGAGTAGCCAAAGAAACAGATGTTGATGTTGTAATTACTGAAATAGGAGGAACTGTTGGTGATATTGAATCACTACCATTTCTTGAAGCTATAAGACAAATAAAATATGATGTTGGTAGAGAAAATGTATGTTTTATACATGTTACATTATTACCTTTCTTAGGAAAATCAGGTGAATTAAAAACTAAACCTACCCAACATTCTGTTAAGGAGTTAAGAAGTATTGGTATTCAACCAGATATTATAGTTTGTAGATCAGAAAGAGAAATATCAGATGATTTAAAATCTAAAATAGGATTATTCTGCAATATAGAAGGTAAATGCGTAATACAAAATTTAGATGCAGATCATTTATATGAAGTACCATTAATGCTTCATCAGGAAGGATTAGATAGATTAGTAGTAGAAAAATTAGAATTAGGTTGTAGAGATATTGATAACACAGAATGGATTGATATGGTTTCTAGATTAAAGAATTTAGAAGGTAGTGTTAAAATAGCTTTAGTAGGAAAATATGTTGAATTACATGATGCTTATATATCTGTAGTTGAAGCATTAAGTCATGGTGGACTAGCTAATGGAACAAATGTAGAAATAAAATGGGTAAATGCAATGGATGTAACATCGGAAAATGCACATGAAATGTTAAGTGATGTTAATGGAATATTAGTACCTGGTGGATTTGGTGATAGAGGTGTTGAAGGTAAAATAGAGGCTATTAAATATGCAAGAGAAAATAAGGTGCCTTTCTTAGGGATTTGTTTAGGTATGCAAACAGCAGTAATTGAATTTGCAAGAAATTCATTAGGATATGAAGATGCTAATAGTTCTGAAATTAATCCAGATACAGCATATCCAGTAATAGATCTTATGCCAGAACAAAAGGATGTTGAAGATTTAGGTGGAACAATGAGATTAGGATTATATCCATGTAAATTAGATAAAACTTCAAAAGCATATGAATGTTACTCAGATGAACTTATATATGAAAGACATAGACATAGATATGAATTTAATAATGAATATAGAAGACAAATAACTGAAGCTGGAATGAAAATTACAGGTACAAGCCCTGATGGAAGATTAGTTGAAATCGTAGAAGTTGAAGATCATCCATGGTTTGTAGCAGCACAATTCCATCCAGAGTTAAAATCAAGACCAAATAATCCACATCCATTATTTAAACATTTTATTAAGGCAACAATTAGAGAAAAATAAAAAATGTGAAGGCTTTCGTCTTCACATTTTTTTATATGTTATAAAATTATTGATATTGGATAAGCTTATAATATAATTTTCTATTGAATTTTAAAGTTTATTAGTTCATAATTATATATAAATTTAAGTATATACTATTAATGCATATTTTATTTTAGTAATATTATATTTCATTTCAAATATATCAAACCTTAGGTTTAATCTATTATTATCCCAAATTAAGAAAAACTATTGGAGGTGTCAATTTGACCAGAGAGACATACGCTGAGATGACTTTAGTTGATTTAAAAAATAAAGCTAAAGAACTTGGAATAAAAAACATAAGTAAAATGAAAAAAAATGAAATAATTGATGAATTAGTAAAGGTTACGCCTAATACTATAGAGAAGAATGGAGTAATCTTAAGGGAGAAAATAGCTCCAAAAGCAAAAGAACAAGTAAATGTTACTAATAATTATTCTAATAATCATGAAAATAGAGACAATTACTCTATGACAGAGGAAGAGAAAGAAGAGAAAGAAGAGAAAAAAGAAAGACTAAAGGTTATGATAAATGAATCAGGTTCTTCTAAAGGGGTATTAGAGGTTCAAGAAAATAATAATTTTGGATTCTTAAGATGCAATAATTATTTAACTGGAGAAAATGATATATATGTATCACCATCACAAATAAGAAGATTTAATTTAAGAACAGGTGATGAGGTTCAAGGTAAGGTTAGAGAAGCTAAGGATGGAGAAAAGTTCAAGGCGTTATTATTTGTAGAAAAAGTAAATGGTGATAATCCGGAAAAGGCTATAGGAAGAAAGAATTTTGAAACGTTAACTCCTATATATCCTAATGAAAGATTACATCTAGAAACTAGTAATGAAAAAGATTTATCATCTAGATTAATGGATATTATTTGTCCTATAGGAAAAGGACAGAGAGGAATTATCGTTGCACCACCAAAAGCTGGTAAAACAACTTTACTAAAAAAGGTTGCACAAAATATTACTAAAAACCATCCTGATGTTAAGCTTATAGTTCTATTAATAGATGAAAGACCAGAAGAAGTTACTGATATGAAAAGATCTATAAATGGAGATGTTATTTATTCAACATTTGATGAAGAGCCACAAAACCATGCAAAGGTAGCTCAAATGGTATTAGAAAGAGCTAAGAGAATGGTAGAGCAAGGGAAAGATGTTGTTATATTATTAGATAGTATAACTAGATTATCTAGAGCATATAACTTAACAATAACTCCTACAGGTAGAACTTTATCGGGGGGATTAGATCCTGGTGCTTTAATAATGCCAAAAAAGTTTTTTGGAGCAGCAAGAAATATAGAAGAAGGCGGAAGCTTAACAATTCTTGCAACTGCATTAGTTGAAACTGGATCAAGAATGGATGATATGATTTTTGAAGAGTTTAAGGGAACTGGTAACATGGAAGTTCATTTAGATAGAAGACTTCAAGAAAGAAGAATATTCCCTGCAATTGATATTTATAAATCTGGAACTAGAAAAGAAGATTTATTATTATCAGAAGAAGAAAAAGAAGTAGCCTTTGCTATTAGAAAGGTCATGTATAGAGATGGTAATATTGAAAATATTACAGAGAATTTAATAAATATGTTATCTAAAACTAAAAATAATAAGGAATTCATTCAAGTTTTTCCGAAAAATGATACATTTAAAAAGTAAAATTAATATTTAAAGAGGCGTACTTTTAATAAGATTTAATCAAAAAATTTTAGAGTATTTTTGATTAAATTCATATTAAAGAAAGTAGCCTCTTTCTATTTAAAATTCTATAAAAGAAAAAATGAGAAAGAATATAATTCTTTCTCATAAATTCTAACTTAATCTTATTTGTTAAGACCGAACTTCTTATTGAACTTGTCAACTCTACCGCCGATATCAACGATTTTTTGCTTACCAGTGAAGAATGGGTGGCATTTAGCACATATATCAACTTTTAACTCTTCTTTAACTGAACCAGTTGTGAAAGTGTTTCCACATGCGCACTTAACCACAGCATCGTGATGGTATTCTGGATGTATGCCTTGTTTCATTTGATTCACCTCTTTCAAAAATACATTCATTGAATTAATCAATGACCAAAAAAATTATAACATACGCAATAAATACAGTCAATATAACAAGGAAATAAAAACATCTTTATTAAGTATATATTAAAATGCTATAATCGAAATAGACCAAAATTAGAAGGAGAGACGTTATGAGTAAATTATATTTTAGATATGGTGCAATGAATTCAGGAAAATCAACAAATCTTATGCAGGTTGCACATAATTATGAAGAACGTGGAATGAAGGTTTTATTAATTAAGCCATCTACAGATAAAAAGGGTGGAGATAAGCTAGTATCTAGATTAGGTGTTGAACGTAAGGTTGATTTATTAATTAATGACGAGCAAAATGTATATGAAGAAGTTAAACAATGGCAAGAAGTTAAATATAAAATAGATTGTATATTGGTAGATGAAGTACAATTCTTAAAATCACACCAAATAGATGAGCTTTTTGAAATAGCTGTTTGTTTAGATATACCTGTAATTTGTTATGGTCTTAGAACAGACTTTAGAATGCAAGGTTTTGAGGGAAGCACAAGATTATTATTATTAGCTCATAGTATAGAAGAATTAAAAACTATATGTAAATGTGGAAGAAAGGCAGTTTTAAATGGAAGAAAAATAAATGGTAAATTTGTTTTTGAAGGCCAACAGGTTGCTATAGATAATGTAGACAATGTAGAATATGAATCTTTATGTGGACATTGTTATTTTAAATTTAAAAATGAAAAATAAAGTGAAAGAGTGATGATATGAGAAAATGTGATGTTGGGGGTCAAGCCATAATTGAGGGAGTTATGATGCGTGGATCTAAAGGATTAGCAACTGCAGTAAGAACTCCAAGTGGAAAAATAGAAGTTAAAGTAAAAAAGACAAAACCAATAACAAAGAAGTATAAGTTTTTAAATATTCCTATTATTAGAGGAGCTGCTATACTAGTAGATTCATTAATAGTTGGAATTAAAACATTAAATTATTCAGCTAGTTTTTTTGAAGAAGATGAGGAAGAATCAAAATTTGATATTTGGCTTAAAAAGAAATTAGGTGATAAGGGTGCTAATGATTTACTTGTTACAATAACAATGATGATATCACTTTTAGTTGCTGCAGGATTATTTCTAGGTATACCTACTGCTATTGCATCAGTATTTAAGAATGTTGGATTATCTCCAGTAGTATTAAATTTAATAGAAGCAGCTATAAGAATCGCAATATTAATATCGTATATGTACTTAATTAGTAAGTTAGATGATATATATAGGGTATTTCAATATCATGGAGCAGAACATAAAACTATATTTTGTTATGAGGCTGAAGAAAAATTAACAGTTGAGAATGTAAGAAAATTTGGAAGATTACATCCAAGATGTGGAACAAATTTCTTGTTTTTAACTATGTTTGTTAGTATTGCTTTATTTACTTTAACTGGTTGGGGTGGATTTTGGCAAAGACTTATATTAAGAATAGTATTAATGCCAATAGTAGCTGGAATTACTTATGAATTAATAAAATGGCTTGGAAGGACTGAAAGTAAATTGGGAAAAGTTATTGCATATCCAGGTTTAAAGTTACAAGAGCTAACTACTAAAGAACCTGATGATGAACAATTAGAGGTTGCTATAAAATCTTTAATGGCAGCAGAAGGAATTGAATATAAGAAGACTATTGGGGAATTATTAATAGATGGAAATAAAATATTAAAAGAAGCTGATATAGAAACTTATATTTTAGATACTCAATTATTATTAGGAAAAGTTCTTGGAAAAGATAAACTTTACTTAATTATGAATAAAGAAGAGGAAGTTAGTAAGTTTAAAGAAAGAGAATTTTATAGATTAATAAATAAAAGAAAAGAAAAAATGCCTATTAAATATATATTGAAAATCGCTGAATTTATGGGGTTAGATTTTCATGTTGAAGAAGGTGTGCTTATTCCAAGAGGTGATACAGAAATATTAGTAGAAGAAACTCTTAAAATTATAGACAATGATAAAGAGTATAATATTTGTGATTTATGTTGTGGAAGTGGAGCAATAGGTATATCTATAGCACATTTAAGAGAAAATACTAAGGTAGATTTAATTGATTACTATGATGTTCCAGAAAAGGTAACTAAGAGAAACATAACAAAGCACCATTTAGCTTCTAGAGCAACATTTATAAAAAGTGATTTATTAAATGAAGTTATAAATCAAGAAAAGAAGTATGATGTATTAGTTTCTAATCCACCATATATAAAGGAAGAAGTTATAGATACCTTAATGGATGATGTAAAAAAATATGAACCTCATACAGCTTTAAGTGGTGGAGATGATGGACTTTATTTTTATAAAAAAATAGTTGATGATAGTGATAAGATATTAAAAGAAAATGGTGTATTAGCCTTTGAGATTGGTCATGATCAAGGAAAAGAGGTTAGTGATTTAATGATTGAAAAGGGCTATAAAAATGTAAGAGTTGTTAAGGACTTAGCAGGACACGATAGAGTAGTCGTTGGAGAACTTTAGAAATATAGTGCGAAGGAAAATAAAAATTAAGGGCCTAGCGGCCAAGTTAAATTTGTTAATATAGCTTACGCTCATTAACCATAGGTAAGGGTTTGCTAACGCAAACGTTAAAAAGTTAAGGAGGAAATTACTTCGTAATTTCTTTAAATATATATTTTAGAAACTTATTATGAAGTTTCCTCCTTAACTAGCCAAAAGGCTTTTAACGTTGGCGTAGCCAACTTTTACCTTTTTGAACTAGGGAGCGCTGTTCAAAAAACTTAACCAGCTGAAGGCCCTTAACTAAATAAATTGCTTCGCAATTTATTAATATTATGAGTTTGATTTTAGGTTGATAAATATATAGGCATTATGTTATAATATTTCAATATGAAAAAATATAGTACGGAGTGATAGTATGTTATTAGATAAATTAGCATTTACGGAAAATAAATACGAAGAACTATCAGTTAAAATATCTGATCCTTCAATAATGGCTAACCAAAAAGAATGGAGAAAGCTATGTAAGGAGCATGCTGACTTAGAAATAATAGTAACAGCATATAGAGAATATAAAAAGGTAGTTGAAGATTTAGAAGCTAACAAAGAAATGTTAGAAGAAGAAACAGATAAAGAAATGAAAGAAATGTTATCTGAAGAGATTTCAAGTCTTAAAGATCAAGAAGAAGAATTAGAAAAGAAAATTCAAATTTTATTATTACCAAAGGATCCTAATGATGATAAGAACGTATTTGTTGAAATCAGAGGTGGAGCTGGTGGAGATGAAGCAGCATTATTTGCAGCAAATCTTTTCAGAATGTATACAAGATATGCAGAATCACAAAGATGGGCAGTTGAAATGATGAGTTCAAATGAAAATGATCTTGGTGGATTTAAAGAAGTTGTATTCATGATTAAAGGTAATGGAGCTTATTCAAAACTTAAGTACGAAAGTGGAGTACATAGAGTACAAAGAGTACCAGATACAGAAAGTTCAGGTAGAATACATACTTCTACAGCTACTGTTGCAGTTTTACCGGAAGTTGATGATGTTGAAATAGAAATCAATGATAAAGACTTAAGAATTGATGTTTATAGATCTTCAGGTAACGGAGGACAATGCGTTAATACAACAGATTCAGCTGTTAGAATCACACATATACCAACAGGCACAGTTGTTGCATGTCAAGATGAAAAGTCACAGCTTAAGAATAAAGAAAAGGCTATGAAAGTATTAAGAGCTAGACTATTTGAAGTAGCAGAAGCTGAAAGACTTGCAGGAATTGCAGAAGATAGAAAGAGCCAAGTTGGTACAGGGGATAGAAGTGAAAGAATAAGAACTTATAATTATCCTCAAGGAAGAGTAACAGATCATAGAATTGGATTAACATTATATAAATTAGATAGTTTTATGAATGGAGATATTGAAGAGGTTATAAATGCATTAATTACTGCAGACCAAGCAGAAAAAATGCAAGCAATGGGTAACACTGATTCAATATAGTAAGTTTAAAAGCCTTGCATTGTTTAATGTAAGGCTTTTAAAATAGGTGATGATATGAAAATTGATAAGGCTTTAAAGAAACAAAAAAGAAGCAATAAGATATTTATTATTTCTATGTTTTTTTTAGCAATATTCCTTCCAATTATAACTTACTTATCATATGTTAATACTTTTATAATAATAGTATTTTTATTTTTTATAGAGTTTCTTATTTTTATAGCCATTATGGGAAAAATAAATAGTTGTACATTAAAATTTGTTTGTGGTAATAATAGATTAAAGTTTAGTACAGGATTATTTTTACCATATATATATATTCAATGTGATAAAGTAGCAATTGTACATACTAACAAAAATAATGAAAATATGGAAATTATAATTGTTACAAAGGGAAAGATTAAAAATAAAAAAATGAAGCCTATAAATAAAGGATTTTTAAAAACATATAAAGAAGTTGCGGATGAATATATAAGGTTAAAAAGAATAAATTCAAATTCAATTTATTATTTTAAAGTTATTAAAAATGGTGAATTGAATAAGTATATATTATTAGATAGCATATATAGAAATTGTGTCAATGCTACATATACAACATCAGCTATAGAAAATATAAAGATAGCAAGGGGACAAAAAGAAATTTAAGGAAAGAAGGTAAGTCCTTATGGAAACTAAGGTTGCTATAATTAAAGATATTAATAAAGATATTAAATTTATAGAAGAGGCTGCTAGGGTAATAAAAAGTGGTGGAATTGTAGCCTTTCCAACAGAAACGGTATATGGGTTAGGTGCAAATGCTTTAGAGGAAGAGGCTGTAAAGAAAATATTTATAGCTAAAGGCAGACCACAAGATAATCCGTTAATTGTACATGTTTGTTCTAAGGATATTTCTAATTTAGTAAAAAAAGTTCCAAAAGTTGCTCAAGAATTAATTAATAAATTTTGGCCAGGTCCATTAACTATAATTTTAGAAAAAAAAGATATTATACCAAATATGACTAGTGCTGATCTTGATACAATAGGAATACGAATGCCAAATTCAGAAATTGCACTTAAGCTTATAGAGCTTTCAGATAGACCAATTGCTGCACCATCTGCTAATATATCAGGAAGACCAAGTCCAACTGAAGTAGAAAGATGTATAGATGATTTAGATGGAAGAGTTGATTATATAATCGGTGGAGAAAGTAGTGATATTGGAGTTGAATCTACTATAATTGATTGTACGGTTAATCCACCACTTATATTAAGACCGGGCGGAATAACATTAGAAATGCTTAGGGAAATAGATTCTAATATTGATATAGATAAAGCTTTAAAGTCAAAACCAAGTGCTGATTTAAAGCCAAAGGCACCAGGGATGAAGTATAGGCATTATGCTCCAAAAGCGCATTTGAAAATAATTAGAGGTAAAAATGAAAAAACTATTGAAATTATTAGAGAAATGTTAGAAAATTATATAGAAAAAAATAGCGAGGTGGCTGTATTAACTACAGATGAAAATTTAAATAGATTTGATAAAGGTAATATAATATCTTTAGGAAGTGAAAAAGATTTAAATCAAATTGCTAAAAACCTTTTTGAAGCTTTAAGAAAATGTGATGACTTAGGTGTACAATATATTTTATGTCAGGGCTTTGAAGAAAAAGGCGTTGGAGTTGCAATAATGAATAGATTAAGTAAAGCTGCTGGATATGATATTATAGATGTGTAAATAAGGAGGATGGGGGAACCTATTCTTCTTTTTTTATAAATATGAAATTACAATAAATAATTATTGTATATTAAATAATAGAAAGGTTGATTTTTATGAAGATTGCGTTAGGTTGTGACCACGGTGGATTAAATTTAAAAGATGAGATTGCTAAGTATTTACAAGGGCAAAATATTGAATTTAAAGATTTTGGAACTTATACTGAAGAATCATGTGATTATGCTGATATAGCTTTGCCTGTTGCTGAAGCTGTAGTAGCTAAAGAATTTGATTTTGGTATATTAATTTGTGGTACAGGAATTGGTATAGGAATAGCAGCAAATAAGGTTCCAGGAATAAGAGCAGCACTTTGCTCAGATACATTTAGTGCACATGCAACTAGAGAACATAATGATGCTAACATACTAACTATGGGAGAAAGAGTTGTTGGTAAAGGATTAGCTATAGATATAGTTAAGGCATTCTTAGGAGCAGAGTTTGAAGGCGATAGACACGCAAGAAGAATTAATAAAATAACTGAAATTGAAAAAAAATATTCTAAATAATATATTAAGGTTTTATTGGGAGGAACAAGAGTATGAGTAAAGTAACAGAAATGAAACATCCTTTAATATCACATAAGTTAGCATACATAAGAAGTAAAGATACAGGTTCAAAATATTTTAGAGAGTTAGTAGAAGAAGTATCTATGCTAATGGCATACGAAGTAACTAGGGACTTAGAAACTGAAGAAGTTGAAGTAGAAACTCCAATATGCACAACTAAATGTCAAATGTTAGCTGGTAAAAAGATGGCTATAGTACCAATATTAAGAGCTGGACTTGGAATGGTAGATGGAATATTAAACTTAATTCCAGCAGCTAAGGTTGGACATATAGGATTATATAGAGATGAAGAAACTCTTCAACCAGTAGAATATTTCTGTAAACTTCCACAAGATATAGCAGAAAGAGATGTAATTGTAGTTGATCCAATGTTAGCGACTGGTGGATCAGCAGCTGATGCAATAACTTTATTAAAACAAAGAGGAGCTAAAAAAATAAGATTAATGTGTTTAATTTCTTCTCCAGAAGGAATTAAATTAGTTCAAGAGCAACATCCAGATGTAGATATATATGTTGCTTCTATAGATGAAAAATTAAATGAAAAAGGATATATTGTACCAGGTCTTGGAGATGCTGGAGATAGACTTTTCGGAACTAAATAATAAAAAGCGAAGACCTCGGTCTTCGCTTTTTAAATAAATTGTGAAGCAATTTATAGTTAAGGGCCTTCGGCCAGGTAAGTTTTTTTAACGGCGCTTCGCTAGTTCAAAAAGGTAAAAGGTGACTACGCCAACGGTAAAAGCCTTTCGGCTCTTAACTTTTATTTTCCTTCGCAATTTATTTCAATTGTATTATAATTGACACAATAGTAGTGTATTATAAAAATAATATTATAGTAGGGAGGCTGAATATTTTGGGAAAAAGAGAAGGATATTTATCTTGGGATGATTATTTTATGTCTGTAGCATTATTATCAGGAAAGAGAAGTAAGGACCCAAGTACGCAGGTTGGAGCATGTATAGTAAACAAGAATAACATAATTGAAAGTATAGGTTATAATGGGCTTCCAAAGGGATGTTCAGATGATGAATTTCCATGGGATAAGGAAGGAGACACTTTAAATACAAAGTACCCATTTGTAGTTCATGCGGAATTAAATTCAATTTTAAATGCTAAAGGAAAAGATTTATCTGGATGTAAAATATATGTTGCACTTTTTCCTTGTAATGAATGTGCAAAAGCAATTATACAATCTGGAATAAGTGAGGTTATATATTTAAGTGATAAATATGCGGATACAGATTCCGTAAAAGCATCGAAGCTTATGTTTAAATGTGCTGACGTGAAATTAAAACAGTTAGAACCAACTCATGGAAAAATAGAATTATCATTAGATGTTAATGATATTTAAGTTTTATATTTGATAAAAGAATAACATTAGGATATGGAAAATGCATAAATTAATTTTAAAATAAGATATATTTTATTTAATATACATATATATTTAGTGTCATATGAAAAGCTATAAGTATAAATAAAAACAAAATAAGGTAAAAAATAAAAAAATATAACAAAAGGTAAAATATTTTTAAAATTAGTTGATATTGGAAAAAGTAGAGTGGTATAATAATAGTGTTAATTGTTTAACAATTTAAACAATTAACACTATTATGAGTTTATTGGGAAAGTAATGGGAGGAATTTTTATGAGAGAAGTAGTAATAGTTAGTGCAGTAAGAACTGCAATAGGTTCATTTGGAGGAGCATTAAAGGATGTTCCAGCAGCAGAATTAGGGTCAATAGTAATTAAAGAAGCTGTAAATAGAGCTGGAATTAAACCAGAGTTAGTTGAAGAAGTAGTTATGGGAAATGTTATTCAAGCAGGACAAGGACAAAATGTAGCTAGACAATCAGCTGTAAAAGCTGGATTACCAGTAGAAGTTCCTGCAATGACAATAAATAAGGTTTGTGGATCAGGTTTAAGATGTGTTGCTTTAGCAGCTCAAATGATTAAAGCAGGTGACTGTGATGTAGTTGTTGCTGGAGGTATGGAAAATATGTCAGCTGCACCATATACTATTCCAGGAACTAGATGGGGCCAAAGAATGGGCGATGGAAAAGTTGTTGATACAATGATAAAGGATGCTTTATGGGATGCATTTAATGATTATCATATGGGTGTTACAGCTGAAAACATAGCAAAAGAATGGAATTTAACAAGAGAAATGCAAGATGAGTTTGCATTAAGTTCTCAATTAAAAGCAGAAAGAGCAATTAAAGAAGGTAAATTTGTAGATGAAATAGTACCAGTGGTTATTCCTCAAAGAAAAGGAGAACCAAAAGTATTTGATCAAGATGAATTCCCAAGATTCGGAGCGACTATTGAAGGAATGGCTAAGTTAAGACCTGCATTTATTAAAGATGGTACTGTAACTGCAGCTAATGCATCAGGAATTAATGATGGAGCAGCAGCATTTGTAGTTATGAGTGCAGAAAAAGCAGAGCAATTAGGATTAAAGCCAATGGCTAAGATACTTTCTTATGGAAGTAAGGGATTAGAACCATCAATAATGGGATATGGACCTTTCCATGCAACAAAAAAAGCATTAGAAGTAGCTGGATTAACAGTTGAAGATATGGATTTAATAGAGGCAAATGAAGCATTTGCAGCTCAAAGTTTAGCCGTAGCTAAAGATTTAAACTTTGATATGGAAAAAGTTAATGTAAATGGTGGAGCTATTGCACTTGGACATCCAGTAGGTGCTTCAGGAGCTAGAATATTAGTTACATTACTTCATGAAATGGAAAAGAGAGATGCTAAAAAAGGATTAGCTACTTTATGTATTGGTGGAGGAATGGGAACAGCTTTAGTTGTTGAAAGAGTTTAATTTTCTTTAATAAAGAAAACAAAAACTATAGAAAAAAGGAGCTTTTTAGAGGCTCCTTTTATAATTTAACTCTATATAGGAAATTCTTATGATAACTATTAAAATAAAAAATAATAAATTTGAAAAAAATAATGAATAAAGTGTAAAAAAATTATTCAAAAATAGTAAAAAAAATATACAATATATTGGCAATAATGCTTTCAAAGTGATAAAAAAAGCTCTAAAAATCTAAAAAATAATAATATAATTTAAAAAAAATGACATAATAAAATTCTGAAACGTTATCAAAAAAAATAATGCAAAGAAGAGTGAATATTATGAAAATTTAAATAAATGCAAGAATAAAAAGAAAATTGCAAAAAAAAACTAAAAGTCGCAAAAATGGGATTTTGGTTGAGTATTTCAGCAATATTATCTAAAAACGAGCGATTTTAACGATAAATTGTAAAAAATAACTAAAAACTGAGTTTTTATTAATTTCAAAGTAGGTATATAATTAGCTACTGTCAATAGGGATAGCGAGATACTAACAAATTAATAGTATTCCTATATAAGAGCTCTTTTATACATAAAATACATATCAAACTATAGAGATAGTTAGTTTTTATATAGGAATAAGGTAAAATCACTATGTCCCAAATAAGTTATTTACTAGGAGAATAAAATGGCTAAAGATTTAAATGAAATAGTAAAATCTGTAGCAAAAAATGATTTAATAATAGGAATTATTTTAGTTTTAATATTAGTATTATTAGGGCAATATAATATTGGAGTTATATTGTTAATTGGATTAATAGTTTCAATGATAAACTTTATTATTTCTGCTATTATTACTAATAAATTTATGAGTAAACCTAAAAAAAATAAAGCATTTTTGTTTCCACTAAGTTATTTAATAAGAATAATAAGTGTAGTTTCTATAGCAGTAGTTTTTTCTAATAAGATAAGCAATTTATTAGCTTTTCTAATAGGATTTTTTATACATTATATAATACTAGTAATAACTACTATAAAAGTACAGAAGGGAAGTGAATAGATGGAACCATCAAAAGCGATATTTTCTTTTTACTTAGGTAATATAGCAATTGATATAAAACCAGAAGCAATAGTGCAATTAGTTATTGTTTTGTTAATCTTAGCATTAGCATGGTGGTCTACAAGAAATATGCAAATAAGGCCTACTAAAAAACAAACTATAGTTGAATGGATTTACAATATGCTAAATAATGTTGTAACAAGTAATGTTGGAGAAAGCTTTTTAGATATAGTTCCGTTTGTAGGAGCATTAGGTGTATTCATTGTAGTAATGAATTTAACTGGATTAGTAGGAATATCACCTCCAACCAAAAGCTTTAGCGTTACATTAACCTTAGCATTAATATCTTTTGTTATGGTGCAAGGGTATGCAATAAAAAGAAATGGTATTGGGGGGTATTTTAAAGGATATTTAGAACCAGTATCATTTATATTACCTATTACGATATTAGAAAGAGTAATGTTACCAGTGTCATTATCTTTAAGACTTTTTGGTAATATGTTAGCAGCTACTTTTATAGTAGAACTTGTTTATGAAAGTTTAGAAAAAGTAGCATGGTTTGCACAACTGATTATACCGATTCCGTTACATTTATATTTCGATATATTTGATGGTGGAATTCAAGCAGTAATTTTTATAATGTTAACAATGATAAATATAAAAATAGTATCTGAGCATAATTAAGAGGAGGAAATTAAAATGAATGAAGTAGGAATGAGAGCATTAGGAGCAGCTATTGCAGTATTAGTAGGATTAGGAGCAGGTATTGGTATTGGGAATGCTACAGGAAAAGCAGTTGAGGGTGTAGCTAGAAATCCAGAAGCATCAGGAAAGATTACAACAACATTAGTTATAGGTTCTGCTTTTGCAGAAGCAACAGCTATTTATGGATTATTAGTATCAATCTTATTAATATTTGTTGGAGTAGCATAATATTTTAATAACTCCAGAAGGGGGTAGAAAAAGTAATGGAATTTAATCTAGGTGTTATATTAGCAACTGTAGTAAATTTTTTAATTCTATTATTTGGATTAAAATATTTCTTTTTTGAAAAAGTTAAGTTAATAGTTGAAGCACGAGAACATGAAATAATGAACAAATTAGATAGTGCGGATGAAGAGCTTGAAAAAGCTAGAACTCTTGCTATTAATAATGAAAGAGAATTAAAAAGAGCTAGAGAAGAAGGTAAGGCTATTACAGAAAGACATAAGAAAAAGGCTGAAAAAGTATATGATGAAATTGTTGAAGAAGCAAAATCAGAAGCAAGTTTAATTATAGAAAGAGCTAAGATTGAAATAGAAAGAGAAAAAGAAAAAGCTGAGTATTCATTAAAGAAAGAAGCTATAGATTTAGCTTTAGACCTTTCTAGAAAAGTAATAGAAAAAAATATTGATGAAGAAAAAAATAGACAACTAATAGATGAGTTTATTTCTGAGGTGGGTAATTAAATATGTATGAATATTTAGACCGAAGATATGCACTGGCACTATATGAGGTGGCAGAACAAAAGGGAAAAGTTGATGAGTACCTAGGTGATTTAAGAGAAATTTGTGAATTAATTGAAAATAATAAAGATTTTTTTGAAGTAATAAAGCACCCACAAATAGGTACAAAACAAAAGAAAAAAACTTTTATTAATATATTTAAAGGTAAAATAGATGAAGAACTTTTATCATTTTTATTAATATTAATAGAGAAGGATAGAATTTTATTCTTAAAAGAAAAATTAAAGGAAATGGAGAAAATCCATTTAGAAAGATTAAATGTAATACAAGGAATTGTAAAAACAACAGTACCATTAGAAGAATATGAGTATAATTCTTTAGTAGAGAAGCTTGAAAAGAAATATAATAAAGAAGTTATATTAAAAAAGGAAGTTGATCCGGAAATTTTAGGCGGAATTTATGTAAGAATAGGTAATGATGTCATAGATGGTACTGTAAAAACAAGATTAGATGATTTAAGAAAGCTAATGCTTACTACGGAATAGAGGTGATTGCATGAATATAAAACCAGAAGAAATAACATCTATCATTAAAAAAGAAATACAAAGATATGAAAATCAAATTCAAACCTCAGATTCTGGAACAATAATTCAAATTGGTGATGGAATAGCTAGAGTATACGGATTAGACGATTGTATGCAAGGTGAGCTTTTAGAGTTCCCAAATGGAGTATTTGGGATGGCTTTAAATTTAGAGCAAGATAATGTTGGATGTGTTTTATTAGGTTCTGAAGAAGGAATAAAAGAAGGCGATATAGTTAAGAGAACTAATAGAATAGTTGAAGTTCCTGTTGGTGAAGGACTTTTAGGTAGAGTTGTAAACTCTCTTGGTGAAGAAATTGATGGAAAAGGACCTATAAATTATTCAGGAAGTAGACCTATAGAAGTACCAGCACCAAGTATAATCGATAGGTCTTCAGTTAATGAACCTTTACAAACAGGTATTAAAGCAATAGATGCTATGGTTCCAATTGGAAAAGGCCAAAGAGAACTTATCATTGGAGATAGACAAACTGGTAAGACAGCTATTGCAATAGATACAATATTAAACCAAAAAGGTAAAGATGTTATATGCGTATATGTAGCTATTGGACAAAAACAATCAACAGTTGCACATATAGTAAATACATTAGAAGAAATGGGGGCTTTAGATTATTCAATAGTTGTTGCTGGAACAGCATCAGAAAGTGCTCCACTTCAATATTTAGCACCATATGCAGGATGTAGTATGGGCGAATACTTCATGCATAAGGGAAAAGATGTTCTTATAATATATGATGATTTATCTAAGCATGCAGTAGCGTATAGAACAATGTCACTATTACTTAGAAGACCACCAGGAAGAGAAGCGTATCCAGGAGATGTATTCTATATACATTCAAGACTTTTAGAAAGAGCTGCAAAGCTATCTAAAGAAAATGGAGGTGGGTCATTAACAGCACTTCCAATTATAGAAACATTGGCTGGAGACGTAACAGCATATATCCCAACGAATGTAATATCAATTACAGATGGGCAAATATTCTTAGAAACTGATTTGTTCAATTCAGGTCAAAGACCAGCGGTAAATGCAGGTATTTCAGTATCAAGAGTTGGTGGTAATGCTCAGATTAAGGCTATGAAGCAAGTTTCAGGAACATTAAGATTAGAGCTTGCACAATATACAGAACTTGCAGCGTTCTCTCAATTTGGATCTGATTTAGATTCTGATTCTAAGAGAAGATTAGAAAAAGGAAAGAGAATAATAGAAATATTAAAGCAAGATCAATACAAACCAATGGATGTTGAAAAGCAAATAGTTATATTATATGCAACTGTAAATGACTTTTTATCAGATATAAAGGTTAAAGACATTAGAAAATTTGAAGAAGAGTTCTTAGAATATATGGATACTCATCAAAGAGATATATTAAAGCAAATAATTGTTGAAAAGCAATTAAGCAAGGAATTAAAAGAAAACATTGAAAAATGTATAGTTGAATTTAAAAAAGAATTTTTAAAAGATGCATAGCTTTATATAGCTATGCAATTCTTTAGGAGGTAAAACAGTGGGCGCAGCGGGACTTATAGAAATAAAAAGAAGAATAAAGTCAGTTGAAAGTACTAGAAAAATAACTAAAGCTATGGGACTTGTTGCCACTTCTAAACTCAGAAAGGCAAGAAAGGAACTTGTAGCTAACGAACAATATAATAATTTATGTAGAGAAGTTATTAAAGAAGTTGTCTCTAGTATGCCAGAAGATTTTGACTCAATTTATTATAAAAGCTTTGAAGGAGATAAACTCTATATTGTATTAACTTCAGACACTGGGTTATGTGCAGGTTATAATAATAATGTGGCTATGTATTTAAACAGTTTAGTTGAAAAGAGTAGCGGAGCAAAAGTTGTAGTTGTAGGTAGTAAAGGAATTTCATATGTTTCTAGATATGGAATAAGTACATATGCTGAATATGTAGATTTGCCAGATATACCTGCTACTAAGGATGTTAATAAAATATATAACGATGCTATATATTTATATGAAAAGGGCGAAGTTTCTGAGGTAAATATAGTATATACAGAGTTTATTTCACCTGTTAAGCAAGAAGTAAAAAGTGTTAAAATATTACCTGTAGATAAAAAGTCTGGTAAAGAAGGACAATATATAATTGAACCCAATGAAGATGCGGTGTTTAAAAATGCAATGGATATGTATTTAAAAAGTCAGCTTAAGTCATGTATGCTTAGCGCAAAAGCTAGCGAACATAGTGCTAGAATGACAGCGATGGATGGAGCTACTGAAAATGCAGATGACATATTACAAAATCTTCATATTAAGTTTAATAGAATTAGACAAGGTATTATAACACAAGAAATTTCAGAAATTGTTGGGGGAGCCGAAGCTCAAAAGTAGCAAGGAGGAAGAAGTATGGCTGAAAGTAAAATTGGAAAAGTAGTTCAAGTAATTGGACCTGTAGTTGATATAAAGTTTGATTCAGATTCTCTACCAAACATATATAATGAAATAAAAATTGATATGGGAGATAGAGAATTAGTTGTAGAAGTTGAGCAACACGTTGGAGATGATATTGTTAGAGCAATAGCAATGGAATCTACTGATGGATTGAAAAGAGGTATGAAGGCGTTAGATACAGGAAAACCAATATCAGTACCTGTAGGGAAGAATGTATTAGGAAGACTATTTAACGTGTTAGGAGCACCTATAGATAATAAAGGTGAAATAGAATCAGAGGAGTCATATCCTATACATAGACCAGCACCAAGTTTCAAGGAACAGTCTTTAGAACCTGAAATGTTTGAAACAGGAATAAAAGTTATTGACTTAATTGCACCATATCAAAAGGGTGGTAAAATAGGACTGTTTGGAGGAGCTGGTGTAGGAAAAACAGTTTTAATTCAAGAGTTAATTAATAATATTGCAAAAGAACATGGTGGACTTTCTGTATTTACAGGAGTTGGGGAAAGATCAAGAGAAGGTAATGATCTTTATCATGAAATGATGGATTCAGGCGTTATTAACAAGACAGCGCTAGTATTTGGTCAAATGAATGAATCACCAGGTGCAAGAATGAGAGTTTCGTTAACTGGATTAACTATGGCTGAATACTTTAGAGATCAAGGGCAAGATGTATTATTATTTATAGATAATATATTTAGATTTACACAAGCTGGTTCAGAGGTATCTGCATTATTAGGAAGAATACCATCAGCAGTTGGTTACCAACCAACACTTGCAACTGAAATGGGTGCCCTTCAAGAAAGAATTACATCTACAAAGAATGGATCTATAACATCAGTTCAAGCTGTTTATGTTCCAGCGGATGACTTAACAGACCCAGCACCAGCAACTACATTTACACATTTAGATGCTACTACTGTATTATCTAGATCCATTTCAGCATTAGGTATATATCCAGCAGTTGATCCTCTAGAATCTTCTTCTAGAATACTTGATCCAAGAATAGTTGGAAAAGAACATTATGAAGTTGCAACAGAAGTAAAAAATATACTTGAAAGATATACAGAATTACAAGATATAATAGCAATTTTAGGTGTTGATGAATTGTCTGATGAAGATAAAGCTGTAGTTGCTAGAGCAAGAAGAATTCAAAGATTCTTATCTCAACCATTTACAGTTGCAGAACAATTTACAGGAATGCAAGGAAGATATGTTCCTGTAAAAGAAACAGTAAGAGGATTTAAAGAAATATTACAAGGAAAATACGATCACTTACCTGAATCAGCATTCTTATTTGCAGGTACAATTGAAGAAGTTGTAGAAAAAGCAAATAGTATGAAATAGGAGATATGATTTATGGGAAAATTAATAAAACTTAATATTGTAGCTCCAGGGCGTGAAATACTAACAGAGGAAATAGTTAGTTTAGCAACAACTGCAAATGATGGTAAAATAGAAATCTTAGCAAATTATGCACCAACTATAATAGCTACTATACCAGCGGTAACTACGTATACTAATATAGATGGAAATAAGAAAAAAGTATTTACTTCATCAGGGATTATTTATATTAAGGATAATATAATTAACTTTTGTTGTGATTCTTTTAATTTTCCAGAAGAGATTGATAAAGAGCGTGCAGAGAAGTCTTTTAAGAGAGCTCAAGATAGATTAAATAATAAAGAAAAAAATAATATTGATATTGAAAGAGCCAAGAAAGCAGAGGCTAGAGCCAAAGCTAGATTGGAATTGAAATAAAGAAGTCGCTAAATAAGTGGCTTCTTTATTTTTTTTGAATATTATAAAGGATATAGTTAAATTTAAAATACTCTGTTGTATATAGACGAATATAGTTGATATTTATAAAAATTTAAGATGAAAGCGAACTATTCTAAGGGATCTATAATATATATATATTATAGTGTATAAAAAAAATAGTTTGGACAATAATTTTAGAGGAAGGGCAGGGGATTACAATATGAAAAAAGTATTTTTTGTATTTCTTTTAATCTTTTCTCTATTATTAATTATTAATGGAAAAGAGTATGAGTGTGAAGCAAAGAAAGATTTATTTAATGATGTTGAAAGATATATATTAAATGAATATGAATTTATTGAAAATGGTATTAAATTAGAATATATAGTAAAGGCAGATATTAATTATGAATTCAAAAGAATAAATGAAATTTTTAAAAGCAAAAATGATTTAATAGTAACAACAAGTGAATTGTGTATATCAGCAAAAGGTAAAAATATTAACTATAATGTTAATATTTACAATTATAATGGATTAACAAAAGTTGAAGTAATAGCAATAAATAAGGATAAGACTTTATCACAAAAAAATTTAGAATTATTAGTTCAAGAAATTAGAAATAGTAATTTCATAGATGAGAGGTATTTTTCATTTATAAAGGGAAAGATAGAAACAGAAGAAAAAAATATATTTGAAGATGTGGAAAATAAATTGAAAATTAAAATTAATGAAAAATTAGATATAAGTAATGGTAGTGTAGCAAAGGCAACAATGATAGATAGTACTAATATAAACATTGGACAAATTACTTACGATACAGGTTCATATTTAATTATAGGAACACCGATAATTTTCGTAACATACTAACAATAAATATGGAGGATAATATGGAAAAAATTATAGTTAGAGGTGGAAAAAAACTTCAAGGAGAAGTTGATATAAGTGTTGCAAAAAATGCAGTATTACCTATAATAGTTGCAACTATTTTAAATCCAACAGAAATAGTTTTAAAAAAAGTACCTATGTTAGAAGATGTAACAGTTTTAATAAATTTATTAAGAGAATTAAATTGTGAAGTTAAATTTTCACCTATAACAGGAGACTTAAAGATAAATACTTTAGAACTAAAGGAAATAGAAGCAAATAATGAATTAATACGCAAGATGAGAGCTTCATTTTTAGTAATGGGGCCTATGTTAGCTAGATTTGGTAGATGTAAAATATCAATGCCGGGAGGATGTAATATTGGAAGTAGGCCAGTAGACCTTCATTTGAAAGGGTTTAAGGCATTAGGAATAGATTCTGAAATAGGATATGGATATGTTGAAGCTAAAATTAATAAACTACATGGAAATAGAATATATTTAGATTTTCCATCTGTAGGTGCTACAGAAAATATAATGATGACTTCTGTTTTTGCACCAGGAGTTACAGTTATTGAAAATGCAGCTGAAGAACCAGAAATATGGGATTTAGCAAGATTTTTAAATAGTATGGGAGCAAAAATAGAGGGGGCTGGATATGGAAAAATAACTATACATGGTGTATCAGAATTAAAACAGCCTGAACCATTTACACCTATTTTTGATAGAATTGAAGCTGGAACATTTATGGTTGCAGCTGGAATAACAAATAGTAAAATAACTATAAATGGTGTTAATGAAGAACACTTAATGCCAACAATTGAAAAATTAAAAGAATGTGGAGTCTACTGTAAGGTGGATGGAGAAAAAATGATAGTAGATGGAACAGGTGAAAAGAGGGCAGTAGATATAAAAACAATGCCTTATCCAGGATTTCCAACAGATATGCAAGCACAGATGATGGCATTATTATCAGTTACTAAAGGAGTAAGTGTAATAACAGAAACTGTATTTGAAAATAGGTTCATGCATGTTGGAGAACTAGGTAGAATGGGTGCTAATATTAAAATTGATGGAAGAATTGCTATTGTTGAAGGTGTAGATAACCTTACTGGATGCCAAGTAAAGGCTACTGACTTAAGAGCTGGAGCAGCTATGATTTTAGCTGGATTAGTTGCTAGTGGCCAAACAGAAATAGGTGAGATATATCATATAGATAGAGGATATACTAATATAGAAGATAAATTTAAAAAACTTGGTGCAGATATATATAGGGCATATAAATAATACTTAGGAGTCTTTTAAGACTCCTAATTTCTTTTGTCTTTAAAAGTGCATAAGTTTATGGTTTGAAAATAAGAGGTATTGTTTTACAGATTAAAACATATATATAGATGTAATAGAGTAATAGGAGGGGCTATGAAAAAAATAAATTGTGGTGGTATAAGTAAGATAAAACTGATATTATATACAACTATATTAATAATTTTATTTATGATAATTATTCCAATGTTATCTATAAAAACTACAAATATTAAAGATAATAAACAACCTATTAAAAATGAGGACACAACTAAGGAAACATTAGCAGAGATAAGTAATGAAATATATATAGATGGTGATGATACAGTAAGGGTTTATAGAACATTAAAGGAAACTGTGGAGGAAATAAATATCGAAGATTATATATGTGGAGTAGTTGCTAATGAAATGCAAGTGAATTTTGAAGAAGAGGCATTAAAAGCACAAGCTATAGCAAGTAGAACTTACTTAGCAAGTAGAAAAATGAATAATTGTTCAATTCATAATGGAACGGATATATGTGATTCTATGCATTGTCAGGTTTATTCCTCTAAGGATGAATTAATTAATAAATGGGGAGAAGAAAATGGTGAAAAATATTGGAATAAGATACAGGCTGCAGTAGAGGCTACTAAGGGAATGATCTTAACATATAATGGAGAACTAGTTTTATATCCTTTATTTTTTTCTACTAGCTCAGGAAATACTGAATCGGCATCTGATTTATCATTTGGAGATATACCATATCTTATATCAGTTGAAAGTTTAGGAGAAGAGTCATCTCCTAAATTCACAAGTACAAAGGAGATGACATTAAGTGATTTGTCTTTAGCAATAAATGCTAAGTATCCAAATTCAGGCGTAAATATAGAAAATTTAAGTTCGAAATTACAGATAGGTAAGAGAAGTGATGCTGGTGGTGTTGTTACAGTTGTTATTGGAAATGATAAGATAGATGGGGCTGAATTTAGAGCTATAGCAGGATTAAATTCAACTAATTTTACATATTCAATAAAGGATAAGACAATCATATTTGAATGTAAGGGGTATGGGCATGGAGTTGGTATGAGTCAATGGGGAGCTAATATTATGGCTAAAGAAGGTAATGGATATGAGGAAATTTTGAAACATTATTATACTGGAATTAATATAGGGTATTTAAAATTTAGTTAATATATAAATTTAATAAGTGAAAGACAAGAAGGGTTTTATTAAATAAAAATTCTTCTTGTCTTTTTTTGTATAAATTTGACGTATAAAACTTCAGTTTAAAGTGAATTAATTTATCTTTACGGGCAAGAATACAAGACAGGAGGTGTTGAAATGGACCAAAATAAAAAAAATAAAGTAAAGGACTTTTTCAGAAAGGAGGGCTTTTACTTAGTATTATTTGTTTGTCTATGTATTGTTGCAACAGTAGCTGCATTTACAATTAGAAAGAATTCTGTTGCTAAAGAAGAAAATAAGGTAAATAACGAATTATCTTTAAATGAGGTGGAGGATAATACTTCTTCAGAGACTGATTCTAACTTTAATAAGCAAAATGCTGAAAGAGTAGAAAATAATGATGAGTTAGCTAATAATAGTGAGGAAATTTTATCAGAGCCTGAAGTTGCAGATGCAGAAGAACAAGTAGCAGATAATACTCAAGAGGAAGTTGCTGAAAATCAAGTTACAGAATCTACACAAGAAGAAACAGCTGATGTTTCTGCAGGTAATGATACTCAAATAGTTTTATCATTACCTATAGATGGAAATGTGGCTATTTCAAGAGAATTTGGAAAGATGATTAGAACTTACTCAGATGAAACAAGAAGTGAAGATACATCAAGAAGAGGTATTGACATTAATGCTGCAGTAGGAACTATTGTTAAAGCAGCTGCAGAAGGAAAAGTTGAAGAAGTATCAAGTAATACTACAGATGGTACTTATATTATCATTACACATACAAATGGATTAAAGACAAAAT
Source organism: Clostridium sp. K13 (assembly GCF_019734195.1). Classification (GTDB taxonomy): domain Bacteria; phylum Bacillota; class Clostridia; order Clostridiales; family Clostridiaceae; genus Clostridium. The sequence continues at coordinate 98,404 of NZ_JAASHM010000002.1, forward strand.
ACACTAACTTAAGTGAAGAAGTTAAAGTAGCAGCAGGAGATGTTGTTAGTGCTGGAACTGAAATAGGAACAGTTGGTAATACTTCAGGTATATTTACATCAAAAGTTTGCGGAGATGTATTAAATGTTCAAGTACAAGATGCAAATGGAAATGATGTTGATCCTAGTGCATACTTTGATTTAAAGTAATTGTTTTTAAGTATCAACCATATTATGGTTGATACTTAAAAAATATTTAATATTATTTATATAAATTGTATGAATTTTTTTTATAGGAAGTAAATAATAAATAGAGGTTAAGGAGGTAGAATCTTGAAAGATTATATTGAAGAAAGAGTTTTAGAAGTTGCACAATATATAATTGACTCTAAGGCTACAATAAGAAAAACAGCAAAAGTATTTGGTGTAAGTAAGAGTACTATTCATAAGGATATGACTGAGAGATTGCCTAAAATTAATCCAGCAATAGCAGAACAAACACATTTAATATTAGAACTAAATAAGTCTGAAAGACATATAAGAGGTGGAAAAGCTACAAAAATGAAATATAAGGCAAATGAATTATAATAGCTATAAAATCATTGAATGATAAATTCATTACATATATAATAAAGTAGGGATAAATTTGTAGAAAAAACAATTATTTTGAAATTATTATATATTTAGGAGTGAATTAAATGTGGTTTTGGAGAAGTGGTAGTGATCTAGGAATAGATTTAGGTACAGCTACTGTACTTGTATATGTTAAAGGAAAAGGGATTTTATTAAAAGAACCTTCAGTTGTAGCAATTAATAAAAATAATAATAAGGTTTTAGCTGTTGGAGAAGAGGCAAGGAAAATGATAGGAAGAACACCTGGAAATATAGTGGCTGTTCGTCCGTTAAGAGATGGTGTTATTTCAGATTATAATGTAACAGAAAAAATGCTTAAGGCATTTATAAAAAAGGTTTGTGGAAAGGGACGTGTTATAGCACCAAAAGTAATGGTGTGTATACCTTCGCAGGCAACAGAAGTAGAAAAGAGGGCAGTTGTAGATGCTACAATGAATTCAGGCGCAAAAAAGGTACATCTTATAGAGGAACCATTAGCAGCTGCAATTGGTGCAGGATTAGATATAACTAAACCAGATGGACATATGATAGTTGATATTGGTGGTGGAACAACTGATATAGCTGTAATTTCATTAGGTGGGATAGTTATAAGGGAGTCAATTAAAATAGCTGGTGATAAATTTGATGAGGCAATTACAAGATATGTTAGAAATAAATATAAAATTTTAATTGGAGAGAAGACATCTGAAGATTTAAAGGTATCAATTGGATCAGTCTTCCAAGGGTCTAGAAATTTAACAACAACAATGAAGGGCAGAAATTTAATCACAGGTTTACCTGATGAAATAGTTATTTCTACTGAAGAATTAAGAGGAGCATTAATGGAACCAGTATCATTAATAGTTGAGACTGTAAAATCGGTATTAGAAAAAACTCCACCAGAGTTATCTGCAGATATAATAGAAAAAGGAATATTAATGACTGGTGGTGGTGCATTAATTGATGGTTTAGATAAGCTTATTGAGGCTAATACAGGTATAACAGTTAGAGTAGCAGAGAATTCAGTGGAAGCTGTTGCTATAGGAACTGGTGAAGTTCTAAATTATGTTAGCAAATTGGACAACGATTTTTCAAGTAGAGAGATACAATTAATAAATTAATTATTATGAAATTTTTTTGATAATAAGCAAAGCTAGAAGTTATTAACTTCTAGCTTTGCTTATTAATTATAGTATTTAAATAATATGCATGGATTAATCCATGTGAAATAACTTTTGCCATTTCAAATACCAAATGAAGTCGTATGCTCCTAGAAGTAAAGAATTCAGCTGTATCGCTTGAATCAATTATTCCTATTATTGAGGCAGTGCCAACATCAGGAAGAGATTTTCCTACACCTTTTCCAGGATGGATTGGATAATCACGAGTATGAATTTCGCCTATTGATGTTGTATCACCTAAACATGCATCAATGCCTATTATAGATGAATTAGGATGTAATTTATTTATTTCTGTCAACTTTTTATCAAGATTTAGAGCATGAATAGGGTCTTTTAATGTGCCGTAAACAGGTAAGGGAAAATTATGTTCTTCAAGGAAAGTTCCAACTAATGGACCTAAACAATCACCAACGCATTTATCAGTGCCTATACAGACTATTATAGTATTAGAATTAATATACTTTCTCATGAATTCAGCAATTTCATAATATGCCAAATTAGATTTATAGTTAAATTTTCGTTTTATCAAATAATTCACCCCTATCGTTATAATAGATGAAAGAATATCATATATAAAATATATGATTAGAAATTTGATAATATAAGCATGTTAATGAAATAATAAAAAATTTAAAATTAACTTTCCATATTAAAGTAGTGATTCACTTATAATATATTTTTATTGAGAAATATATGTTACTAAAATTGAGAAAAACATTTGAAATGTTTTTAATAATACATATAATAAAAAAAGTTAATAATGTATTAAAATGAAGAAAAAGATAGTAAATTAAAGAAAATACAATATAATTAGCTTAAAAAGGCCAAAATGAAGGTTGATTTATTTAGGCATTAATTATATACTAATCCTTGTCAGTTCGGAAGTAACAAAACGAACGGCACAAAGTTATTAAGTTGTTCATGGGGGAGTTCCCGAGTGGCCAAAGGGGGCAGACTGTAAATCTGTTGCGTTTCGCTTCGATGGTTCGAATCCGTCCTCCCCCACCATTAATAACTAAAAAAAGAATAAAATTAAATTGGAATATGCTTCATTGGCTCAATGGCAGAGCAGCTGACTTGTAATCAGCAGGTTGTTGGTTCGACTCCGACATGAAGCTCCAAATGGGGGAGTTCCCGAGTGGCCAAAGGGGGCAGACTGTAAATCTGTTGCGTTTCGCTTCGATGGTTCGAATCCGTCCTCCCCCACCATTTAAATTTAATTTTATTAAAAAGATATGGAAGCATAGCTCAGCTGGGAGAGCATCTGCCTTACAAGCAGAGGGTCACAGGTTCGATCCCTGTTGTTTCCACCAAATAAGCTTCATTGGCTCAATGGCAGAGCAGCTGACTTGTAATCAGCAGGTTGTTGGTTCGACTCCGACATGAAGCTCCAAATATGGGGGAGTTCCCGAGTGGCCAAAGGGGGCAGACTGTAAATCTGTTGCGTTTCGCTTCGATGGTTCGAATCCGTCCTCCCCCACCAAAGCATGGTTAATACCATGCTTTTATTTTTTTGAAAAATTATTAAAAATAATGTATATAATTACTATTGACATAGTATAAATATATTGTTAAAATGTGTTAGAAATAAAATTTGATATTAGTTCTTATCCAGAGAGGTGGAGGGATAAAGGCCCTGTGAAACCCTGCAACCTGTTTAGCAGTGATAAATGACAAATAACAAGTTAGTGAAAATTCCAAAGGAATTTTTACATATTTAACTTGTAACTTGAAACTTATAACTTGCGAAGCGTGGTGCAAATTCCTGCATAAATTATTTTTGCAAGATAAGAAAGACCTTAGATAATTACAGTCTCTTCTTTCTTGAAGAGGCTTTTTTTATTGCTTAGAATTAATATCAAAAAGTTGAAAGGAGCTAAGCAAAATGAGAAGATTATTTACTTCAGAATCAGTAACAGAAGGGCATCCTGATAAAATATGTGACCAAATATCAGATGCAGTTTTAGACAATATACTAGAGAAAGATCCTATGGCAAGAGTTGCTTGCGAAACAGCAGTAACAACTGGAATGGTATTAGTAATGGGGGAAATATCAACATCTTGTTATGTAGATATTCCTAAAGTTGTTAGAAATACAATAAGAGAAATTGGATATGATAGAGCAAAGTATGGATTTGATTGCGATACATGTTCTGTATTAACATCTATTGATGAACAATCAAGTGATATCGCTATGGGTGTTGATGAAGCTTTAGAATCTAGATCTGGTGAAAAAGATGATGTTGAAGCTGTTGGAGCTGGGGATCAAGGTATGATGTTTGGTTTTGCTACTAATGAAACACCAGAATATATGCCTTCACCAATTGCTATGGCGCATAGATTATCTAGAAGATTAACAGAAGTAAGAAAGAATGGAACATTACCTTACTTAAGACCAGATGGAAAGACTCAAGTAACGGTAGAATATGATGATAACAGAGTTGTTAGAATTGATGCTATAGTAATTTCTACTCAACATGATGATCATGTTAGCCAAGAGCAAATAAGAGAAGATTTAATGGAACATGTAATAAAGGCTGTTATTCCAGCTGAATTATTAGATGAGTCAACTAAATATTATATAAATCCAACAGGAAGATTTGTTGTTGGAGGACCACAAGGTGATAGTGGATTAACTGGTAGAAAGATTATAGTTGATACTTATGGAGGATATGGAAGACACGGTGGTGGTGCATTCTCAGGAAAAGATCCAACAAAGGTAGATAGATCAGCAGCATATGCAGCAAGATGGGTTGCTAAAAACTTAGTTGCAGCAGGGGTTGCAGATAAGTTAGAAATACAATTAGCATATGCAATAGGTGTTGCAAAGCCAGTTTCTATTGAAGTAGAAACTTTTGGAACAGGTAAAATATCAGATCAAGAGATAACAAATATTGTTGAAAAGGTATTTGATTTAAGACCAGGAGCTATAATAAATAACCTTGAATTAAGAAGACCTTTATACAGACAAACAGCTGCTTATGGTCATTTTGGAAGAAATGATTTAAGCCTTCCATGGGAAGAATTAAATAAGGTAGAAGAAATTAAGAAATACTTATAATATGGAAAGCGAGATACAATTTTGTATCTCGTTTTTTTATAAATTGCGAAGCAATTTATTTAGTTAAGGGCCTTCAGCCGGTTAAGTTTTTTGAACAGCGCTCCGCTAGTTCAAATAGGTAAAAGTTGACTACGCCAATGGTAAAAGCCTTTTGGCTAGTTAAGGAGGAAACTTCATAAGAAGTTTCTAAAATATATATTTAAAGAAATTACGAAGTAATTTCCGCCTTAACTTTTTACCGTTTGCTTTAGCAAACCCTTACCTATAATTAATTGGCGCGAGCTATATTAATCACTTTACCTTAGCCGTTAGGCCCTTAACTTTTATTTTCCTTCGAAATTTATTTTAAATTAAAGGTTATTATAAACAATCTTCCCACCAACTATTGTCATTTTAACATCAATATTTTCATCAAAAATAACTAAGTCAGCATCGAAGTTTTCTTTGATTTGACCTTTTCTATCGTCAACTCTACAATACTTAGCACCGTTATAAGAAGCCATTTTAACAACTTCATATAATGGGTAATCTGTATTGTCATATATATTTTTAACAGCTTTATTTAAAGTTAAGATTGAACCAGCTAAGGCACCATTTTCTAGTCTAGCAGCACCATTTTTAACTATTACAGGCTGTCCACCTAAAGCGTAAGTTCCATCAGGCATTCCACAAGCGCACATAGCATCTGTAACAAGTAAAGTTTTATCTGTTCCTTTTTGTTTGTAAGCAACTCTTAATGATGGATATGATATATGTATACCATCAGAGATAGTTTCAGTAGTTATATCTGAATCGAATGTTGCTCCAACTACACCAGGTTCTCTGTGAGTAAATCCAGTCATAGCATTAAATAAATGAGTTGAGTGACAGAAACCACATTTTATACCTTCAATAGCTTCTTCGTAACTTGCTTTAGTATGCCCCATAGAACAACGGATACCTCTAGCAGTTAATTCTGTAGCTAATTCTTTTGCACCAGAAACCTCAGGAGCCATAGTAATAGAAACAACAGCATCTATAGCATCGCCAGTCATTGATTTAAAGTTTTCAAATGAAGGTGCTATTAGGTAATTTGGATTTTGCGCACCTATTGCACTTGGGCTTATAAAAGGACCTTCTAAGTGGGCTCCTAAAACAATAGAACCATCTGTACCTTCAAGTTTTGCTTTTTTTATAGCCTTCATAGATTTTAGTATATCATCAGCAGACATAGTCATTGTTGTTGGTGTAAATGAAGTTGTCCCATATTTGCAAATAGTTTTAGCTATTTCATTAATTGCTTCAAAAGTTCCATCCATTGTATCATGTCCACCAGCACCGTGTATATGAACATCAACAAAACCAGGAGAAACATATAAACCTTTACAATCAATACATTCTAAATCCTTAGTTTCTAATGGGTTAATTTCCTTTATAACATCGTTTTCAATTAATAGTGAGCCTTTTTCGATTCTATCTAAAAAGACTATATTACAATTTTGTAATAACATTTAAATACCTCCAGTTTAATGTTTAACTAATTAATAATAAGTTAATAGTATTAATAAGTAAAATATAAATCTATTATTTAAAATAATCAATGAAAATTTTACTTATGATATAATTATATAATATTAATGAGTAAAATAAAATGTTTGGAGCGATAATATGGAAATATTAGAAGGCTTAGTAGAGGCAATAATATTTAAAAGTGATGATAGTGGATATATAGTAGCAAAAGTTACAGCTAATAAAGAGGTAATAACTATTGTTGGAATAATGCCTTTAATTAAAGAAGGTCAACAAATAGAGATAAAAGGAAATTGGATAAATCATAAACAATTTGGAAGGCAATTTAGTGTAGAAGAGTATAAAGAGCTATTACCAACTTCGGCTAAGGAAATAGAGAAATATCTTAGCACAGGAATAATACATGGTATAGGGCCTGTTACTGCTAAAAAAATAGTAAAGGCATTTGGCGTAGAAACATTAGATATATTAGATAATAATATTGAGAGATTAAAAGAGGTTGAGGGAATAGGAGAAAAGAAATTTAATATAATATATGAATCATATCTTGAAAGTAAAGAGTTGAAAGATATTATAATGTTTTTTCAAAAACATGGAGTTACAATAAATCAATGTTTAAAAATTTATAAAAAATTTGGGCCTGATTCTATAGATATAGTTTCAAAAAATCCATATGTATTGAATGATGAAATATCAGGAATTGGATTTTTAACATCAGATAGAATAGCAAAAAGTCTAGGAATTGAACCACAGTCTGATTTTAGGGTTCAAAGTGGAATAAGATATGTTTTAAATAATTTTTCTGGTCTTGGAAATACATATATGCCTAAAGAGAAACTTATTGCAGAGTGTCAAAAGGTTCTTGTGGTTGATAAAGAACTAATAGAGGTTAATATATATAACAGTGTCTTAGAAGGAAAGATAAAAGTTGAAAAAATTAATGATATTGAAGCTGTATATTCACTTCCATATTATTTTTGTGAATTAGGAGTTACAAATAAAATTATTACCTTAAGTATAGAAAATTTTCAGACTATAAATTCAGATATTTCTTTTGAAATATCTAGTTTTGAGAGCAAAAATAATATTAAATTTGCGGATTCCCAAAAGGATGCAATAATTGGTGCTTTTGAAAATGGAATAGAAATAATAACTGGTGGTCCGGGTACTGGAAAAACAACTATAATTAAATGTATAATAGAAATATATGAAAATAATGGGATGAAAGTGCTTTTAGCAGCACCTACTGGAAGAGCAGCCAAAAGAATGACGGAGTCAACTGGGAGAGAAGCTAAAACTATACATAGATTATTAGAAATGGGTGTTAGTGATGATGAAAATTCATTTTTTGGAAAGGGGGAAGGAGAACCTTTAGAGGGAGATGTTATTATAATTGATGAAGCATCTATGATTGATATAATGCTAATGAATAGCCTTTTAAAGGCTATTAAATTAGGAACTAGAGTTATTATAGTTGGAGATGTGGATCAATTGCCATCTGTAGGTCCTGGAAATGTTTTAAGGGATTTAATAAATAGTGAATTTATTAAAGTAGTAAGATTAAATGAAATCTTTAGACAAGGAAAAGAGAGCATGATAATTTTAAATGCTCATAAAATTAATAATGGAGAACTACCATACTTAAATAAAAAGGGTGGAGATTTCTTTTTTGATAATAGAGAAAATAATGAAGATATTCTAAGCACTATATTAGACTTAGTGAATAGAAGATTGCCAACATTTAATTCTAAGTGGAATAAAGTTAAGGATATTCAAATACTATCACCTACAAGAAAGGGTATTTTAGGAGTAGATAATTTAAATAATGAGCTTCAAGCCATTTTAAATCCACCAGATAAGTATAAAAAAGAAAAGAAAATTAAAGAAGTTATTTTTAGAGTTGGAGATAAGGTAATGCAAACTAAAAACAATTATTCTTTAAAATGGAATAGAATAGGTGGATATGGTGATAATGAAGGTGTAGGTGTATTTAATGGAGATATGGGATTTATAGAAGCTATTGATGAAGAGAATAGAACAGTTACTGTTATTTTTGATGATGAAAGAAGAATTGTATATGACAATGTATATGTTGAAGAATTAGAGTTAGCATATGCTATAACAATACATAAAAGTCAAGGGAGTGAGTTTAAAGTAGTAATTACTCCAGCTTTTATGGGATCAGCATTTTTAATGAATAGAAATATATTATATACTGGAATAACAAGAGCAAAAGAACTTGTTGTAGTTGTTGGAAATCAAAAAGCACTAAAATACATGGTAGATAATACAAATAGTATGGAGAGATATTCATCATTGAAAGAGAGAATTTTAGAAATTGTATCTGATGATAAAATAAGTGAAGAATAGATAAATGGAGTCGATACTATGAATTATAAGGAATTGAGTAATATTTTTAAAAAAATAAATAAGTGGTATGGAAAAAAAACAAAAGTGTTATCTGTAAAAACAAGACCATTTAATACTATAGAGGTTTTTTCTAATATAATAAATAAGACTTTATACGAAAATAAAAATATATTATATGTTTTTTGTAGTGAAGAGAGGGATTATGTAAATGAAAAGAAAAGTAGTTTACGTGAATTGATTGATGAAGCTATAAGTGATAAACAAATAGAAAATAATTTACAATGTATAGTTATAAGTGAGATAAATAACATAGATATGTTATATGATTTAGTTATATTTGATGATATCACTTTATTTTCAAAGGTAAGTAATGAGTATGTTAGAGAGGCTATAGAGAATATATATTGGAAGAGTAACAAAGTTATAATTTATTCTAGTGAATTTATTTTTCCTATAGGAGAAAAGATTGAAATTCCATATATGTTATCAGAAGAGCCAATGATAGAACCACGATTAATGAGCACAAGAATACGATTAGAAGAAAATATTCCGTTATCATTATTTGAATATTTTAAATGGTTTAAGGAAAATAAAAGAATAGTATTGATTGTTGTACCGTCTGAAGAAAAATTAAATAAAGTTTATAATCACTATTATGAAGTTTTGAGGAAGTTAGGTATTAGGGTTGTTAGATATAATAAGAATCAAAATTTTAGTTTTGTAAAAGAAATAATGGATGGATATAGTGATTCATTATTTATAATTACTAATAATTGTGGTCAATACATGAATAATATTCCCAATGTAAATATAATAGTATTATTTGCTGATGATATTTACTATTCCTATAAAAAGATAGTTTATATGTGTGGTTCAATTAATAGTATAAGTGAGATTCAATCAGAATTAATCCTTGTATCAAAAGAAATTTCAGAGGATATAGATAATGCAAAAAATATTACTAGAGAATTTAATAAAGTATTATGGGAAAAACAATATTTAAGATCATAAGGAAGATTAAAAGTTCCAATTCAATTAATAATAGTTATAAGTTATATGGTAAAATCTTGTATTATATGTTGAAAGTATATAATGAAATTTTAGATATAATATATCCACTAGAGGATAAATGTATAATTTGTAATAATGATGGATTTATAGGAATATGTCCATGTTGCAAGGGAAGTATTAATAGAGCAATGTTTGAAAATGATAATTTATCCTATGGTTTTTATGGCGGTATATTAAAAAGGTTAATTTTAGAGTTTAAGTATGAAAGTAATTATACCGCAGGTTATTTATTAGCAAACTTTTTGATGGAAATAATAAAAGAAAATAACATAAATGCAGATGTTATTTGTTATGTTCCTATGACAAAAAAAGCTGAAAAAAAGAGGGGTTTTAATCAGTGTAAGTTAATTGCAAAGATTATAAGTAATAATATGAATATACCGGTGAGTAATTGCATTAAAAAGATAAAAAACACTAAAGAACAAAAGACATTGAGTAAAGAAGAACGAATTAAAAATCTAAAGGGCGTTTTTAAAGTTAATGACAGTGATTATATAAATAATAAAAATATTATATTAATTGATGATGTAATTACTACAGGAGCTACTATTAGTGAATGTAAAAATATATTAAAAAAATCAGGAGCAAAAAAAATTATAGTATTGACAATTGCTAAAAGCAATATATAATAGTAATGTAAAGTTAGGTCTGTGGATGAAAGTCGATGCCAGTCGCAGGCAAAACGATCCACGTAAGTTAAACAAAGTTTTAATGAGCATGGTGCGGTATAGAGGTAAGTCCTGCCAGTAGAGATACTGAGAGTGTTAGTAGTGAGAGGTTAATTCCGGGTAGCAAAAGCTCCAGCAGGCGAGTGTGGGGTCAAAATCCAGGTCAGCTAACTTTATAAAAAAACATCAATTCTTATGAATTGATGTTTTTTTATTTTTAATAATGAGATAAATGAAGATAGGACGAGTTATGTAGAGTAAATAAGTTTAAATTTTCTGTAAATTCAGAAAACGGTCTTTGAGGAATAATATTTAAGATGGTAAAATATATATATAAAACAAATATATATTGAAATCTTAAATAGTATAATTATAACTTAAAGAGAGGGGCTGACCTTATGAGAGTAACAGTAATAGGAAAGAACATTGACGTGACACCAGCATTAAAGGAGATAGTAGAAAGAAAGATTTCAAAATTAGACAGATATTTTTCACCAGAAGTAGCGGCAAGAGCCACATTAACTGTTCAAAAGAATAGCCAAATTTTTGAGGTAACAATACCGTTTAATGGTGTAATTTTAAGATGTGAAGAATCAACAGATGATATGTACAAGTCTATTGATTTAGTAGAAACAAAATTAGAGAGACAAATAAGAAAGCAAAGAACTAAGTTACAAAGAAGAAATAATGAATCTTTAAGATTTAATAGTTTTGATGAAGTTGCATTTGAAGAAGATGATGAAGGTGAAATAGTAAAAGTTAAAAAATTTAATATAAAACCAATGAGTGCAGAGGAAGCTATATTACAAATGGAACTTGTTGAACATAATTTCTTTGTATTTAAGGATGCTGATACAGATAATGTTAATGTTATATACAAAAGAAAAGACGGAAATTATGGCCTTTTAGAACCAGACTATATTTAATTAATATAATTATAGGAGAGCTGTTATTGACAGCTCTCCTTATTTATATATAAATCTTTAGTATTATTTAAGTATATAGTATAAGTAATAACTGAATTAAACAAATATAAATAGAATTTTAATTTAAATAATGATTAGCGTTAAGATATTTCTATATATTTAAAGTTGGAATTAATAAGGTTCATATTTCTGTTAAGATAACGATTTCTTAGGCTTAGATGTCGTTAAAGGTCAAATATAGAATAATAATTCAGTTTATATTAATGTATATACGTTTTTTGTTGAATTATAAATACTATAAATGGTATAATTTATTAAGAAAATATTAAAAGGGTAATTTATATAGATTATTAGCTATATAAAAATATTAAAACAGATTACTTAAATTTATATTCATAAATGTTATTAATGAATATTAATGTTGAAAGGAAATATATTATGGGATTTTTAGAAAAACTTTTTGGAACATATAGCGAGAGAGAAGTAAAGAAGCTTCAATCAATTGCCGATAAGATAGAAGCTTTAGATGAACCAATGCAAAAATTAACGGATGAAGAACTTCAAGGAAAGACTATAGAATTTAAAGAAAGAATACAAAAAGGAGAGTCTTTAGATAGTATATTACCAGAGGCTTTTGCTGTTTGTAGAGAAGCTTCAAGCAGAGTACTTGGAATGAAGCACTTTAGAGTTCAATTATTAGGAGGAATGGTTCTTCATCAAGGTAGAATAGCTGAAATGAAAACAGGGGAAGGGAAAACTCTTGTTGCTACATTACCAGCATACCTTAATGGTTTAACTGGAAATGGTGTTCATGTAATAACAGTAAATGATTATTTAGCAAAAACTCAAATGGAAGAAATGGGAGTGCTATATAATTTCTTAGGATTATCTACTGGATGTATAATTCATGGTATAACACAAGATCAAAGAAGAGCAGCTTATGCAGCTGATATAACATATGGAACAAATAATGAGTTTGGATTTGATTACTTAAGAGATAATATGGTAATTCATATGGAAGAAAGAGTACAAAGAGCTCTTAACTTCTGTATAGTGGATGAGGTTGACTCTATTTTAATAGATGAGGCTAGAACACCACTTATTATTTCAGGAATGGGTGATAAATCTACTAAATTCTATAATGTTGCAGATAACTTTGTTAAGACATTAATAAATGAAAAAGATTTTACTGTAGATGAAAAAGCAAATGCAGTTTTATTAACTGAAGATGGTATAATTAAAGCTGAAAAGTATTTTGGAATAGAAAACTATGCTGATTCTCAAAACCTAGAGTTACAACATTATGTTACACAAGCTTTAAAAGCAAACTATACAATGAGATCTGATAAAGACTACATGGTTAAAGATAATGAGATAGTAATAATAGATGAATTTACAGGAAGACTTATGGAAGGTAGAAGATATTCAGATGGTCTTCATCAAGCAATTGAAGCTAAAGAAGGTGTTAAGATTCAAAGAGAATCAAAAACCTTAGCAACAATAACATTCCAAAATTACTTTAGAATGTATGCTAAGTTATCAGGAATGACTGGTACAGCATTAACAGAAGAAAATGAATTTAGAGAAATATATAATTTAGATGTTATTGTAATACCAACTAATAAGCCAGTTCAAAGAATTGACCAATCTGATATGGTTTATAAAAATGAAATTGGAAAGTATAAAGCGATAGTTGAAGAAGTAGTTAAATCGCATGAAAAGGGGCAACCAGTACTTGTTGGTACAGCTAGTGTTGATAGATCAGAATATATATCTTCTTTATTAAAGAAGAGAGGAATTAAGCATCAGGTTCTTAATGCTAAATATCATGCTCAAGAAGCAGAAATAATTTCTCATGCAGGGGAATTAGGTATGGTTACTATAGCAACTAATATGGCAGGTAGAGGTACTGATATTAAACTAGGAGAAGGTGTTATAGAAGCTGGAGGATTAAAGGTTCTTGGTACTGAAAGACATGAATCAAGAAGAATTGATAATCAGCTTAGAGGTAGATCAGGTCGTCAAGGTGATGCTGGTGAATCAATATTCTTCATATCTTTAGAAGATGATTTAATGAGAATATTTGGATCAGAAAAGATTCAAGGTATTATTGATAAATTAGGATTAGAAGAAACAGAAGCTATAGAAAGTAAAATGGTTACTAAGGCTATAGAAAATGCTCAAAAGAAAGTTGAAGGAAACAACTTTGATATAAGAAAGAACCTACTTGGATATGATGATGTTATGAATCTCCAAAGAGAGGTTATTTATAGACAAAGAACTGAAGTTTTAGAAGGTAAGAACCTTAAAGAGCAAATAGAAGGTATGATTACAGAAGTTATATCAGATGCTGTTAATTCTCACTTAAGTGGAGAAGTTCAAGATATAGAAGGTGAAATCAATACTTTACTTAAATATTTAGAAGAAATATGTTTACCACATGGTGTTATAACATCTGAAGAGTTAGCTGATTTATCTAATGAACAAATAAAAGATAAATTAAATGAGATTGTTATGAATATCTATAAAGGTAAGGAACTTGAATTTGGTGAAGAACAATTAAGAGAAATTGAAAGAGTAGTTCTTTTAAGAGTTGTTGACCAAAAATGGATGGCTCATATAGATAATATGGATCACTTAAAACAAGGAATGGGATTAAGAGCATATAAGCAACAAGATCCAATTCAAGCATACCAAATGGAAGGTAGTGCAATGTTTGAAGAGATGATTGAAGGAATTAAGCTTGAAACTGTTAAATTCTTATTCCATGTAAGAGTTGAGAGACCTGTTGAGAGAGAGAAGGTAGCTCAAGAAACATCTGCTAGTCATGGAAGTGATGATAACAGCTTAAAGAAAGAGCCTGTTAGAAATGACAATAGAGTAGGAAGAAATGATTTATGTACTTGCGGAAGTGGTAAAAAGTATAAGAACTGCTGCGGTAGGGAAGCTTAGATAGTTTCAAGTGATAAGTTAAAAGTGGCAAGTTAATATGGGGGTTAATTGTAGATTTTGTAATTATCACCATATTTAACTTGTCATTTGCCATTTGCCACTTGTCACTGAATTAAGGGGTGATTTTTTGTTAATTAAGTTAGAACAAGAACTAACTAAAGTTAGTGGATTAAGAGAAACATTAAAGGAAATGGGGGCTTCACTTTGACAAGGAAAGCCTAGAAAAAAGATTTCAAGAGCTTGAACTTCAGATGCAAGAAAAGGGATTTTGGGATGATATAAAAAGAGCAGAGGAAGTTACTAAGGAAAGTAAAAGTATTAAAGATAAAATAGATAGATATGAAAGTTTAGTAAGTAGATTAGAGGATGTAGAAGTATTAGCAGAGCTTGCAGAAGAGGATGAGGAAACTGTAAATGAAGTTATTACAGAAATTAGAGATATTGAAAAGCTAGTAGATGAATATAAAATAGAACTTCTTTTGTCAGGAGAGTATGATAAAAACGATGCTATATTAAATTTACATGCTGGTGTTGGTGGTAGTGATGCTAATGATTGGACTCTTATGCTGCTTAGAATGTATACTAGATGGTGTGAAAAAAAGGGTTATAAAGTTGATACATTAGATATACTTGAAGGCGATGAGGCTGGAATAAAGAGTGCAACATTAAGAGTAAAAGGCGAATTTGCATATGGATATTTAAAAGCAGAAAAGGGAGTTCATAGATTAGTAAGAATTTCACCCTTTAACGCTAATGGAAAAAGACAAACTTCTTTTGCATCAATAGAAGTATTACCAGAGCTTACAAAGGATCAAGATATAGATATAAGACCGGATGATTTAAAGATAGATACTTATAGAGCCAGCGGAGCTGGTGGGCAACATGTAAACAAAACAGAATCAGCTATAAGAATTACTCATATACCTACTGGAATTGTTGTTCAGTGTCAAAGTGAAAGAAGTCAGTTTTCAAATAAAGACACAGCAATGTCTATGTTAAAGTCAAAACTTATAGAACTTAAAGAAAGAGCTCATAAGGAAAAAATAGAAGACTTAACAGGTGAATTAAAAGATATGGGATGGGGAAGTCAAATAAGGTCATATGTATTCCATCCATATAATATGGTTAAGGATCATAGAACAAATGAGGAGACATCTAACTTGAATGCAGTTATGAATGGTGAAATTGATCAATTTATAACTACATATTTAAAAAGCATATCAAAATAAAAAAAAGTGCTAGGCACTTTTTTTTATTTTGATATTAATTTAAAGTTTTTAAGGCAAATAAATATTATTGAGAATCCAAAGATAAGAGTTGTTATAATAGCTTCATTGTATCCTTTATAATAGAAAATTGAAGATGTTATAACAGATATTAATGCAATTAATGCAAAAAATCTTGAACCTTTCTTATCGGTTATAATTTGACTTTTAGTAAATATACCCCAACAAATTAAAATAATTAACATTATTGATATCCATAATAATGATTTTGAGCTATATATAAATCTAGTAAACATACTATAGCAAGAGTTTTTGATTTCTTGGTCAACTATACTATAAACAGTATCTATAGCATTAGTGTCTATATAGTCAATTGTATCACTAGGAGTATGAATTCTAGTTTTATCACTATGGCAGAAGCTAACAGCATCTATATTTAAATTATTAAAGCTAGCATGATCACTAGAATCTTCATAAAGGACTTCATAACTTACATTATTAGAGTCACAGAGTTCTTTTAATGAATTTAATAATTCAGAATTTGTATTTTTGAATTTACTTCCCTGCATAAAACTTATAGGATAATCAGCGCTTCCAATCATATCAAAATTGATTACCTTTGAATCTTGTATATTAAATAAGTTAGATTCAGCAAAAGCTTTAGAGCCTAGTAAACCAAATTCCTCTGCATTTAATGCAGCAAAAATGATATCTCTTTCAGGTTTTCCATAAGTAGCAAGACTTCTACTTAGTTCTAATAAAAAAGAAGCTCCAGAAGCATTATCTAATGCTCCAGAATAAGTGTTTCCTAATCCATCTTTTCCAAGGTGATCATAATGAGCCGTTATTATAAATGGTGGCAAAGAAGAATTTGAACCCTTAATTACACCAACAATATTTGATATTGTTTTTTCTTCTTCTTCAAAAGGGATGTGAATAGAAATTTGTTTCCCTTCTTTTAAAGCATTTGATATTTTTTCAAAGGTAGAATTAGAAACCATTATTACAGCATCTTTAGCAAAATCGCTAAAAAATGAGCTTCTAAATGAAAAGTTATTGTCTTTAGGAACATATATTAAAAAGTTGCCATCAGCGCAACTTACTTCCATATAAGCTAAATATGAATTTATTTTATCTAAAGCTGAAAAATAAAATGTATTATTTTTAAAGTTAATCATATCTTCTTTAAAGTCAACACCATATTTTAATTCTTCTTCAATTTCTCCATTTGATTCAATTTTAAGATAAGGTGAAGTGTTAGTTATAACAGGGCAAATAGTATTAAAGTTTTGTGAATAGTTATTATCATTATTTAAGGTAGTTAACCCACTACTTTTAAACCTATTTTTTATTATATCGCCTGTCATTGAGTTTTCTGTACTGCCAGCCAATCTTCCGGCAAGTGTATCAGATGATAAAACATAAATATTATTTCGAACATTATTAGAATCAAATGGTGAATAGGTATTATTAAGATATATGGTAAAAAGCAATAGAAATGAAGTTATTGATAATAATGAAAAATATATAATTTTTTTCTTCATAAAAAAATACCTCACTAATAGTATTATATTAAATACTATTAAATGAGGAGTTACATTATAACTAATATTAAAAATTTTAACTAATAATACGATTTAAATTTAGTTAATGGAAATTAATACTTGATGATTTACGTTATAAATTTTATTAATTATATTAAAGTAGTAGAACTATTCTTAATAAAGTTTATGCTTTGTTTTGAATAAGTTCGTATAAGCATTGAAATAATGAAAATAAAATACAAATATAAATTAAAAAATTAAGTTGCTTAGTTAAAACTGAATATACTCCACCAATTATTATACTACCTAATGTAACTACATTTATAAATTTAAAAAAGTTTGATTTATTAGTTAAGATTTCCTTGGTAGCTGTTAATAGAATTATTATAAGGGTTAAAAAAATAAATACATTTCTTAAATCTACAGAAAATTCAATTACATAAAGTTGGTTTAGTATTAGAAGGGTGATAAAAACTATAAGTAATATATTTAAAAATCTATTTATAAATTTATTCAAAAATAAGCCCCCTTTTTGCAATGTTGGAAAATATTTACAATTAAATTATACTATTAGCTTTACTTAATATCAATAGTGTAAAATTATGTTATACTAATTATTATAGTTAAATTTTAGAGTAAATTTTCATAGGAGGAAATTATGGTAAATATAGAACAAAGATTAGTTAAAGAATTAGAAATTACTTTAAAGCAAGTAGAAAATGTAATTAAATTATTAGATGAAGGCAATACAGTGCCGTTCATTTCTAGATATAGAAAAGAGCAGACAGGTGGATTAAGTGATTATGTTCTTAGAAAGTTTTTCGAAAGATTAACTTATTTAAGAAATTTAAAGGAAAGAAAAGAAGATGTTTTAAGATTAATAGATGAACAAGGTAAGATTAATGATGATATAGTTAAAGCTTTAGAAAAAGCAGATACATTAACAGAAGTTGAAGATATCTATAGACCTTATAAGCAAAAAAAGAGAACAAGAGCAACAATAGCTTTAGAAAAAGGTTTAAAACCATTAGCGGATTTAATTTTAGAAGGCAGCTTTAAGGGAAATTTAAATGAAGAAGCTTCTAAATATATAGATGAAGAAAAAAAGGTATTAACTGTAGAGGAGGCTATAAATGGATCTTTAGATATAGTTGCAGAAGCAATATCTGATGATGCAAGCTTTAGAAAGTGGATAAGAGAGCTTGTAATGAGAGAAGGAAAAATAGAATCTAAAGGTTCAAGTGAAGAACCAACTCCTTTTGAAATGTATTATGAATATAGTGAAGATGTAAATAAAATTCCTGCTCATAGAATATTGGCTATAAATAGAGGAGAAAAGGAAAAAGTTTTATCTGTAAAAATAGTTGCAAATGAAGATAAAATAATAACTTATCTTCAAAATAGATTATTAAAAAATAATGAAACTACAGATGAATATTTAAAATCAGCGATTAAAGACTCACTTAAGAGATTAATATATCCATCAATAGAAAGAGAAATAAGAAGTGAATTAACTAATAAGGGTGAAGAAGGAGCAATATTAATTTTTAAAGAAAATTTAAAAGCACTTCTTATGCAACCACCTATAAAAGGAAAGGTAGTTATGGGATATGACCCAGGGTTTAGAACAGGTTGTAAGGTTGCTGTTTTAGATCCTACAGGAAAGTTCTTGGAAAAGGCTACAGTATATCCTACAGTTCCAAGAAGTGATATAGCTGGAACTAAAAAGATATTAAAGGAACTTGTATATAAATATGATGTTGATGTTATTTCTTTAGGAAATGGTACTGCATCTAGGGAATCAGAAGAAGTTATATCAGAAATGTTAACTGAAATAAAAAGTGAAAGTGGCAAAGAATTAGCTTATGTAATAGTATCAGAAGCAGGAGCTTCAGTATATTCTGCATCAGAATTAGCTGCTAAGGAATATCCAGATTTAGATGTTACTATAAGAGGGGCTATATCTATAGGTAGAAGACTTCAAGATCCTATGGCAGAGCTTGTAAAGATAGATCCAAAAGCAATAGGAGTAGGTCAATACCAACATGATGTTACACCTAAGAGATTAGAGGAATCATTATCTGGAGTAGTTGAAGATTCTGTTAATAAAGTTGGAGTTGATTTAAATACTGCAACACCATCTCTTTTAACTTACATTGCAGGGATAAATGCTTCAATAGCAAACAATATAGTTGCATATAGAGATGAAGTAGGTGAGTTTAAGAGCAGAAAAGAGTTATTAAAGGTTAAGAGATTAGGACAAAAAGCATATGAACAATGTGCAGGTTTCTTAAGAGTTATGGAAAGTAAAGAACCTTTAGATAATACGTCAGTTCATCCAGAGTCATATGATGCGGCTGGAAAGCTTATTACTATATTAGGATATACTAAAGAAGATTTAAAAAATAGAAATTTAAATGACATAGAAGAAAGAGTAAAAGCCAAAGGATTAAATAACTTAGTTAAAGAACTAGAAATTGGAGAATTAACTTTAAAGGATATTATAAAAGAGTTACAAAAACCAGGAAGAGACCCTAGAGAAGATATGCCAAAGCCAATTTTAAAAACAGGAGTTATTGATTTGAAAGATTTGACTCCAGGAATGACTCTTTTAGGTACAGTAAGAAATGTATCAGACTTTGGAGCTTTTGTTGATATTGGTGTTCATCAAGATGGGTTAGTTCATAAAAGTCAAATGGCTAATAAATTTGTTAAACATCCTCTAGATATAGTTAGGGTTGGAGATGTTATTAAGGTTAAAATTATGGAAGTTGATACAAAGAGAAAGAGAATTTCATTAACTATGAAGGATATTGATTAGTTAACTATTTATATTAAAATTAAATTTTGCTTGCATTATGTATATAATGCAAGTTTTTTTATTATAAAGCAATATTAATTTATGAAAGATAAAATTATATATTATATGAATTTTAACTTTTTTTATTGGAAAATTATATTAGTGTATAACTTTAAATAATAAATGAAGAGTATTTGAGTAGAAGGAGATTTGTAAAAAGTTACAAAAAAACAATAAAAATATACTTTGTAAATATTTATAAAAGTGGGTCGAGCTTGTTTGCAAAAAAACCATTTGTGTAATTATAAATATGTAACCTGAGTTAAATAATTTAATATCTTGTAAGGAAAAATAAGTACTTGGAAGTTATAATATGTCATTGAGAGGTTTTGTTGAAGAGAAAATAGAGTTAAGTAATATTGAATATATAGAGCTAATGCTTATTTATTTAATATTACTGAAAAGGAATTAGCACATTTTTTACAATTAGATAATGAGAATTTCTTAGCTGTATATTATAGTGAAGATGGTATGGAAATTTATATATATTCTTATTCAGATAAATTAGCTGTTTTTAGATAATCTATCATCAGAAAATTTAATTAATAATTGGGTATTAGAAGATATAAGTGATATAGACGAAGATAGCTATAACAATTACTTAGAATATGCTGAACAAATGTCGGAAGTTTATTTAGAAAAAAATATTGGTCCAATAGAAGTTCTTAGACCAGAATATTCTATGGATATTGGCTATATATCAAGTTTTTATGATTTAGCTAATATTTATACTGTTATGCAAGAGGATGAAAACTTAAAATATACTACTTATTCAGTAAGTAATAAGTTTTTAGGAAAAGATATTATTTCAATAATTTCTAAGAGTAATAAAAAAGAAATTGCAAAGGATTTTATTTCATATGTAATTGATAAAAAGTCACAAGAAATTAATAATTATAAAGGTATTCCTATTAATAAAGAAACTCTTTTAAGTATTTATAATAAAAATGTAGGAAATGATAATTTAGGTGGAATTGGTATAAGTGGAGAAGAATATTTAATGGATGAGATATCATTAGATGAAGCTTTAGATAAAATAAACATTGATTTAGAAATATATTTAATGGAATAGATAAAATTAAAGTCAATTAATAATATTATAAATATTTTAAAGAATGGATAATATATTGATATTCTATTGAAAAATACAAATTTTAGTAATATAATAGAAAATGAAATAAATAATGAATATCTTCAGGGCAGGGTGGAATTCCCTACCGGCGGTATAGCCCGCGAGCATTTTTGCAGATTCGGTGTAACTCCGAAGCCGACAGTAAAGTCTGGATGAAAGAAGGTAAAAGTTAAATTATATAAATATGCTATTGATAATAAGTTTATTGTTTAATTTATTGGCAATAGTAGTTATATTAATTAATAGTTTTGTTTTGTTTTTAATGCCCTGATATTTATAACATCAGGGCTTTTTTGTATGAATTAAACATTAGAAATAGTACAAACTATTATTAATTATATTTGATAATTTAACTGTTGCCCCAGAGGATAACTTTTGGGAGGAGAAAATATATGAATTCATCAACAAATTTAAACAAAACAATTAAGGTTTCTTTATTGGTAGCTATTTCAGTAGTGCTTATGTATTTTGATTTTCCGATAATACCTGCATTTCCATGGTTACAAATTGATTTAAGTGAGGTTCCTGCATTAATGGGAGGATTTGCTTATGGGCCAATAACCGGAGGAATTATAGTTATTTTAAAAGTAATTTTAAGATTTTTATTAAAAGGAACTGGAACTGCATTTGTAGGAGAAATTGCAAATATAATAGTTGGACTTGCGTTAGTAGTTCCAGCAGCATATATATATCATAGAAATAAAAGTAAAAAGACTGCGATTATTGGAATGTTTAGTGGGGCATTAGTAATGCAGATAGCAGGGATATTAGCTAATATATATATATTATTGCCATTATACGGAATGCAAATGGAGGGTGCAGCATTAGCAAATTACGTATTTTTAGGAATAGTTCCTTTTAATGCAGCAAAAGCTTTAATGGTATCAGTAATTACTTACTTATTATATAAGAAGGTGTCACGTGTGATATTTAAGGTTGATAGCAAGTTTGAAAATACTAAAAAAGAAGTAGCGTAAAAATTAGTTGCATTTAGGTAGAATTTTAAATTCAAAATAAATGCAACTTTTTTTAGTCAAAAAAAGAGTAGATACAGGGGGAGTGTAATCTACTCTTTTATTTAATAGGGAGATATTAATAGTTTGTCCTAAAATTAAATTTTTATACAACAAATAAAATAATTATATGAAGATATAAATTTTTTCTAGAATAAGTTTACTTTTTCTAGAATATGTTCACTACAAAATCTTTGAAAGCAATATAGTACTTATATAAACTTATATTAAATAGAAAAACTTTTGGAGGATAAGGGTATGAATAAATTTGAGATTAGGGAAGAGTTTTATGTAAATAATGAAAAAATAAAAATAATATCAGGAGCATGTCATTATTTTAGAATAGTTCCTGAATATTGGAGAGATAGGCTTGAAAAGTTAGTTTTTCTTGGATGTAATTGTGTTGAAACATATATTCCATGGAATGTTCATGAAGCAGAGCAAGGAATATTTGATTTTTCTAAAGGAAATGATATAGCTAAGTTTGTAAAAATAGCACAAGAATTAGGTCTGTATGTTATTTTAAGGCCATCACCATTTATTTGTGCGGAATGGGAGTTTGGGGGGCTTCCATATTGGTTATTAAAAGATGATTCAATGATTGTAAGGAGTACTTATAACGGTTTTTTAGAAGCTGTTGATAAATATTATGATGAATTATTTAAGGTTATTTCACCATTACAAATAACAAATGGTGGGCCTGTAATAATGATGCAAGTAGAGAATGAATATGGATCATATGGAAATGATAAAAAGTATTTAAAAGCAATAAAGGATTTAATGATTAAGCATGGGTGTAATGTTCCTTTATTTACATCAGATGGTGCTTGGGATTCTATGTTAGAAGCAGGAACATTGTGTGATGAAGGGGTTATACCAACTGGTAATTTTGGTTCATCATCAAAAGATCAGTTAAAAAATTTAGAGATATTTATGAATAAAAAGAAAATTAAAGCTCCCCTTATGTGTATGGAATTTTGGATTGGATGGTTTAGTTCATGGGGAAAAGAATTAAAAGTAAGAGATTATAAAGACGCTGCAAATGAGTTGAAAGAAATATTAGATTTAGGAAGTGTCAATATATATATGTATCATGGTGGTACAAACTGGGGCTTCTATAATGGAGCAAATTATTATGATGAAGTAGAGCCACAAATAACATCTTATGATTATGATGCTCTTTTAACAGAGTGGGGAGAAAAAACGGAAAAGTATAATGCATTTAGGGAAGTTATTTCTGAATATAAAAATATAGAGGATAATACTAATTCAACTAATATTAAGTTTATTAATTATGGAAAAATAAAACTTTCTAACAAAGTATCATTGTTTAATACTATAGATAGAATTGCTAAACCAGTATATAATGATTTACCACTTAATATGGAAAAGTTAAATCAAGGTTATGGATATATATTATACAGAACAAATATTGAAAAAGATATGACATCTGCAAATACAGCTAGGATAGTTGATTGTAATGATAGAGCTATAGTATATTGTAATGAAGAGCATATAATTACTCAATCAAGAGAAAAAATAGGTAAAATATTTGATTTGAAGTTTGATACGGCAAAGGATAATAGATTAGATATATTAGTTGAGAATGAGGGAAGAATAAATTATGGATATAATTTAAGAAGTAGCATGCAAAAGAAGGGTATTAAAGGTGGAGTACAGTTAGATATACATTTTCACCATGGATGGGATCACTATTGCTTAGATTTTAAAGACATTAGTAATATTGATTTTAATGGTGGATATAAAGAAAATACCCCAGCATTTTATGAGTTTACTTTTAATGTTGAAGAAAAGGGAGATACTTTTATAGAGCTTGATAAGTTTGGTAAAGGATGTGCATTCATAAATGGATTTAATTTAGGAAGGTTTTATGATGCAGGACCAACATTATATTTATATATTCCAGCACCGTTATTAAGAAGTGGAGAAAATAAAATAGTAATATTTGAAACAGAGGGAAGATATTCAGATTATATAACACTAAGTAATAAGCCACTTTTGAAATAAATGTTAAAATATAAAATTGGAGGATAGCTTTGCTATCCTCTTTTCCACATTATAATTGCATCTTCATTATTATCTGAATAATATCCTTTTCTTAAACCTTCTTTTTTAAAGTCAAACTTTTTATAAAGATTTTGAGCTGGAATATTAGAAGCCCTTACTTCTAAAGTGATATCTTCACAATTAAAAGTTTTACACACTTCAAATAATTTTATCAACAATTCTGAAGCAATCCCTTGTTGTCTATATTTGGGATTTACAGCTATATTTGTAATATCTCCTTCTCCAGCAATTATCCACACTCCAACAAATCCAATAACTTCTTTTGTGGATAAATCTTGTGCAATAACATATTTTGCTAGTGAATTATTTAGCTCGTTATTAATTGAATCTAAAGTCCAAGGGATAGCAAAGCATTCTTTACTTAACTCATACACACCATTTATATGAGATTCATTCATAAGACTATAATCTATTTTCATTTTTCATAGCCAACCTTTGTTCTAACTCTCTTTCAGCTTGAGGCTTTTTAATATAAAGTGGAGCAGAATTCATATCATCAATTTCACCAGCTTTAATTTTTTCCATTCCAAGTTCGCCAAGAGAAGAAGCTCTTATAATACTTAAATGATTTGGAGCAAACTCACAGTTATTAACGTTCTTAGTTAAAAACTCTTTATGTTTAAATATCCCATCACCTGTAAATATAACCTTTTCACCTTTTTCATTTAAAATATCAGCAAGTTCACTTAAATCTAAAGCAGTGCAATCTAGTATTTTAACTAATTTTCCATCAATATTTTTATAAAGACCAGTATAAACACTTTCTCTTAAAGCATCCATAACAGGACAAATTATGCCATCAAAAGTTAATAAAGAGTTAGCTAATGCATCTAAGCTTGAAATTGAAACATAAGGTTTGTTAGATCCCATGCTCATTCCTTTAATAGTAGCCATTCCTATTCTAAGTCCCGTAAATGAACCAGGGCCTTTAGAAACAACGAATCCATCAACTTCATTTATGTCAACTTCGCAGTCTTTTAAAAGAGTTTCTATCTTTTCCATTAAAATAACAGAATGTTCTCTTTTGAAATTTAAAGTATATTCACCAAGAATAAATTCATCTTTAAGTAGAGCAACAGTAGTTACTAAAGATGAAGAATCTACACTTAAAACTATCATATTTTTAACTCCTTTATATAATTATATCTTTCTCCATATGGAGTTATAGTTATTTTTCTAAAATCTTCGCCTTTTTCTAAATCTTTTTCTATGTAAATATGTAAAAAATCTTTTGGAAGTATCTCTTCTATATAATTTGCCCATTCTATAATTGAAACAGCATCTGAAAAAATATAATCATCAAATCCTATAGCATATATTTCATCAGGATCTGAAACTCTATAAACATCAAAATGATTTAATTTTAAACGACCAGAATCATATTCATTTACAATAGTAAAAGTAGGACTTGTTATATAGTCAGTTATTTCTAAACCTTTAGCAATTCCCTTAGTTATATGAGTTTTACCAGTACCTAAATCACCAGTCAAGCAAATTATATCACCGGCATTTAATAGTCTACCAAGAGTTACTCCAAGGTTAGTAGTTTCCTCCACGCTATTAACAGAAAAAATCATGTTAAAATCCTCCCTTTATAATTAGTTAGTAGTTTTTATTTAGTGTTTAAGTTAATATTTTTTATATAATTAAAAAACTGCGTTAGCAGTTTTAAAATTAACTTTTAACTCTTAACTTTTAACTCTTAACTATTAATAGTATTTGCTATTTTATATTTTATCCAAAAAGTACGAAAAAGAAAAGAATAATAGAAAAATAGTAGAAAAATATTGATTTTATATTTAACATAATGTATAATAAGTTTGTACTTAGGGGTATCGTATATCGGTAGTACAGTAGTCTCCAAAACTATTAGGCTAGGTTCGATTCCTAGTACCCCTGCCAAAGAAACTAGTAAGATTATCTTGCTAGTTTTTTTTATATTTTTTTATAATATAAAAATTTGTGAGTTTATACAAAGAGAACAAATGTTTGAATAAGTTTAATAATTAGGTTAATACTTTAAAATAAAATAATTATATAGAATTGTAAGGTAAAGGAGAAGTTATGGATAGGGCATTAGATATATTAAAACAATATTATGGATACAGTTCATTTAGGGATGGTCAGGAAGAAATAATAAGAGAAATATTAAATGGAAATGATGTTTTAACTATCATGCCAACAGGAGGCGGTAAATCTATTTGTTACCAAGTTCCAGCATTAATATTAGATGGAATAACACTAGTTATATCACCATTAATTTCTCTTATGAAGGATCAGGTAGATAATATAAATAACTTGGGAATTAATTCTGCTTATATTAACTCTTCATTAAGTAATGTAGAAATAAACAATATTTTAGATGAAGCGGCACGAAATGAAATTAAAATATTATATGTTGCTCCAGAAAGATTAGAATCACAAGCATTTTTAGAGCTTATATCTAGTATTAATATTTCAATGGTGGCTATAGATGAAGCTCATTGTGTTTCACAATGGGGGCATGATTTTAGAAGTAGTTATAGAAGAATAAGTAGAGTGATATCAATTTTAAGAAATAGACCTATTGTTACAGCATTTACAGCTACAGCTACTAGTGAGGTTAGAGAAGATATAATAAAACTTCTTGAATTAAATAATCCGAAAGTATTTATATCGGGGTTTGATAGAAAAAATCTTAAGATTACTATAGAAAAAGGAGTAAATAAAAAAAATTATATTTTAGATTATATAAATAATAATAGGAATGAATCAGGAATAATATATGCATCAACTAGAAAAGAAGTTGATAGTCTTTATGAGTTATTAACATCAAAGGGATTACAAGTAGAAAAATATCATGCTGGACTTAGTGATGAATATAGAAAACAAGCTCAAGAAAGCTTTATATATGATAAATGCAATATAATAATTGCTACTAATGCTTTTGGAATGGGAATAGATAAATCTAATGTTAGATATGTAATACATTATAATATGCCAAAAAATATTGAAGGATATTATCAAGAAATAGGTAGGGCAGGGAGAGATGGTGAAGAAAGTGAGTGTATAATGTTATTTTCACCAGGAGATGTTCAAACCCAAAAGTATATTATTGAAACGGCAACAGAAAACAGTATGAGAAAAGAAAATGAACTTTCTAAATTACAGACTATGATAAATCTAGTTTATACACAAGATTGCTATAGAAAATTTATACTTAATTATTTTGGTGAAGCATATGATGATAAGTGTAATAATTGTAGTAATTGTGAAGCACCGGGCGAGTTAGTAGATAAAAGTGTTGATGCTCAAAAGGTTATATCTTGTGTTTATAGAATGAATCAAAGATTTGGTATAGGAATGGTAGTAGATGTTTTAAGAGGATCCAAAAATAAAAAGGTTTATGAGCTTAGATTTGATGAATTATCTACATATGGAATAGTTAAAAACTACACTAAGGATACATTAACAGAATTTATAAATATGTTAATTTCACATGGATTTTTAAATTACAAAGGTGAATATCCTGTTTTAACATTAAATCAGTTATCTATGGAAATAGTTAAAGGAGAAAGAAAGGTATTTGTCAAAGAACAAGTAGTTAAGAAGATTAAAATAGAAGAGAATGAACTATTTACTATATTAAAAGAATTAAGAATGGATATTTCGAGGGAGGAAAAAATACCACCATACATGATATTCGGAGATGCTACACTGAAAGAGCTTAGCAATAGAATGCCAATAACAAAAGAACAATTCTTAGATATAAGCGGAGTTGGAAATTCTAAACTTAATAAATATGGTGAAAAGTTTATGAGTAAAATAAAAGAGTATATAGAAGAAAAAAATATAGAGGTTACTTGGAGCTTTAATAAGGTTAAAAATAATAACAATATATCTTTTGATGATGTTTTAGATAAAGAAGAAAATAAAAAGAAAAAAGAGAAAAATAAAAATGGTGAAGAAAAAGTAAAATCGCATTATATAACTGTTGATTATATTAAGGCTGGTAAATCTATTAAAGAGGTTGTTAAGGAGAGAGAATTAGCTTTAGTTACAGTTATGGGACATATTCAGCAATATATTTCCGAAGGAAATGAAGTAGATTTTAAAATACCTTTTGATGAATTTTTTAATGATGAAGAAGAAGAAATAGTTTTAAAAGCTATAGATGAAGTGGGATACAATAAATTAAAGTCTATCAAGGAAGTAGTTCCACAGGAAATTAGTTATGATGCAATAAGAGCAATAGTATTAAAGAAAGTAATTAATGAACTTGCCTAATAAACTAAATTCTAGCCTTAAAGATAAAAGTTTTAGTTGACAATTATTATGTTAACATGATAGAATGATTACTGTTGAAGGGGTATCGTATATCGGTAGTACAGTAGTCTCCAAAACTATTAGGCTAGGTTCGATTCCTAGTACCCCTGCCAAAGACTTAGCAAAATTTGATAAGTCTTTTTTGTATATAAAAATTTATGGTATAATTATGGCTAAAGTTATGGGGGAAAATTGATGATTAATAAACTTAAGAAGAGTATCTTTGTTATATTTATTCTATTTATAGTAAATAGTAATTTAGTTTTTGCAGAGAGTAATATAAGTAATAACGGAGGTATTAATTTTAAAAGAATCACTGTTGAAAATGGGTTATCTCAAACAACAGTAGAATATATATATCAGGATTCGGATGGATATATGTGGTTTGGGACTGATAACGGTTTAAATAAATATGATGGTACCAATTTTGAAGTATATAAGTATAAAGGGACAAATAGCAATAAGGATAGTATATCAGGAGATATTATCGTTGCTATAGAAGAAGATAGCGAAGGTTACTTATGGATTGGAACAACTACTGGATTAAGTAGATTAGATAGAAAAACAGGAGAAATAAAAAACTATTTAGCCGATGGAAAAAGTGGAAGTATATCTAATGGTAATATATGCGAAATATTTATAGATTCAAAAGAAAGAATGTGGGTATCTACAGCTAATGGATTAAATTTATATGATAAAAAGAGTGATACTTTTACTAGAGTTCTTTATTCTAATAATTATAATGTTTTAACTAGTCAGTCAATATATAGTATTGTGGAAGATAGTAATAATGTATATTGGATTGGAACTGATAAGGGATTAAATAAATATAATGAGGATACAGGTGAAATAACCAAATACACAAGTACAGATAAAAAGAAATTAATAAGCAATAATTCAATATATGATTTGTATATGGATAATAATAATATATTATGGGTATCAACAAGTGGTGGTGGATTAAATAAAATTAATACTAAAAGTGAAGAGAGTATAGTTTTTAGAAATGATCCTAATGAGAAGAATTCTATTCCATCAGACTATGTAAAAAGTATTTTAAGAGATTCAAATGGAGATATGTGGATTTGTACAGACAACGGACTAGCTAGACTTGATGAAAAAACAAATAAATTTACTGTTTATAATTCGAAAATTTATGATACTAGTACTCTTGTTAATGATAGAGTTATAAGTATATGCGAGTCAAAGTTAGGAACATTATGGATAGGGACTTATGATGGTTTATGTTTATTTAATCCTAAGGATATTTTTATTACATATAAAAATGACCCATTTAATGATAATACTTTGAAAAGTAATATGATAATGGGAGTTTATAAAGATGATGATGGATATATTTGGGTTGGAACTAATGATGAAGGAATAAACATAATAGATAAAGAAAATGATAAAGTATATAGGCTAGACAAGCAGGGGGAATTAAATAGCTTATTAACATCTAAAGATATAACAGTTATAAATGGATATGGAAATAAGATATTTATAGGAACGAATAATGGTATAAACATTATTGATAAAGATAAAAAAGAAATACATAAATATTTAGAGAGTGATAGTGACTTTGACAGTGATAGTAGTAAAATAAGAGAAATATTTATTGATAATGATAACTTGCTTTGGATAGGTTCTAGGGGTGGTTTATATACTTTAAATAATGATTATGAGTTGAGAAATCTAAATAATATATTTAAAGATAATGGCATTAAAGAGAATTTAGTTTCAAGTATATATGAAGATGATGATGGTGAAATGTGGATAGGAATGAGTGTTGAAGGTGGGTTATTAAGATACAATAAAGCTACTGGAGAATTAATAAATTACAAAAGTAGTGATGAAAACGGAATATCACATAACTCAATAAAAGATATTAATGGAGATTCATTAGGGAATATATGGATAGCTACTAATTATGGACTAAATAAATTTAGTAAAAATGAAAATAAATTTACTCAATATACAGAAGAAATGGGACTAGCAAATAATTTTGTATACGGAATATTATTTGATGAAGAAAATAATCCCTGGGTTAGTACTAATTATGGATTATCTAAATATGATGTTAAAAAGAGTAGATTTATAAATTTTAGTATAAGTGATGGATTACAAGGAAATGAGTTTAATGGATATTCATACTTTAAAGCTAAGGATGGAGAAATGTTCTTTGGAGGAATTAGAGGATTAAATAGTTTCTATCCAAAAGATTATAAAGAAAATATTATAAGTAATACTGTGAAGATTAGTAAGGTGAAAATTGATGGTGAAAGCATTAATTTTGATGATGTAATTAAAATTAATAGAGATAACAATAGTATACAAATACAGTATTTTTTACCAGATTATAGAAATGTATCTAAAATAAAATATTATTATAAGATGGAAGGTATAGATGAAGCTTGGATAGAGTTAGAAAATGGAAATTATGTAAACTATAATAATTTATCAGCTGGAAATTATAAATTTTTAGTTTTAGCAATGAGTTCTTCGGGGGAAATGAGTGAGGTAAGTAGTATAAAAATAATTAAGGAATCACCTATATTTATGACAAAAACGGCATTTGTTATTTATATACTTATAATAGCATTTATATTATATAGAAGATGGAATAGAGTAAATATATTAAATAGGCTTGTTGAAGAAAGAACTATAGAGTTAAATAATAAATTAATAGAGAATAGAATTCTATATGAAAAGTTAATCAATCAAGAAAAGAAAAAAAATAATTATTTTATAAACTTATCCCATGAGTTAAGAACACCATTGAATGTTATTTTATCTATAGAGCAATTAATAACAGCATTAAATAAAAAGGATGAACATATTAATAAGGAAAAATTGAATAACTATATGGATGCATTAAGAAGAAACTCTAAACGATTATTAAAATTAATAAATGATATTATAGATACTGCTAAGATAGAAGCTGGTATGTATAGATTAGATATAACTAATAATGATATTATTTATTTAGTTGAAGAGCTAGCGTTATCAATGAAGGATTTTATTGAAAGTAAAGGAATAGAATTAATTATAGACCCTGAAATAGAAGAAAAAATAATTGAGTGTGATACTGGAGAAATTGAAAAATGTATAGTTAATATATTAGGTAATGCAGCTAAATTTACTAATAGTGGAGGAAAAATAGAAATAATAATTAATGAAGAAGATGGTTTTGTTAATATAAGAATAAGAGACAATGGTATTGGAATAGATGAAAAGGATATTGAAGCTATATTTGATAGATTTGGGCAGGCATACAATAAAAAATCAGAAGAGTTTGGTGGAAGCGGAATAGGTTTAAGTCTAAGCAAACAAATAATTGAATTACATAATGGAGAGTTACTAGTAAATAGTAAATTAGGATATGGTAGTGAATTTACTATAAGATTACCAGAAAGACAACCATAATTTGAATGTTAATAGATGATATTCATTTAATTGACAAGCAAATATTTATAATGTTAAAATTATATTATGCCTAAATTGAGAGTAATCTGAGTTTAGGCTATCTTTTTAGTACCATAAGGTAAGGAGCAAAGGTATGATAGTTGAAAAAGTTTTAAATAATAATGTAGTTGTTTCAATAGATCCTACAAACAAGAAAGAAGTAATTCTTATGGGAAGTGGTATAGCATTTAATAAAAAGCCTGGTCAATTAATTGACAGCAAAAAAATAGAAAAAACATTTATAGTAGATGATGAAAATTTAGGAAATAAGATAAAGAAACTGATTAATCAAATTCCAGATGGAATATTTGAACTAACAGATGAGATTATAACTCATGCAATAGTTGAATTAAATGTGGAATTAGATAAACAAATTTATGTTTCCCTAGCAGATCACATAGCTTTTGCTGTAAAAAGATTTAAAAATGGAATTACCATAAAGAATGAATTATTAAATGAAATAAGAAGAGTTCATAGAACAGAATTTAGAGTTTCATTATGGGCTGTTGATTACATAAACAAAAGATTAAAAATTAAGCTTCCAGAAGATGAAGCTGGATTTATAGCATTACATTTTGTAAATGCAAGTTATAAAGAAACTACAATGAAATCAGTGGAATCAACTAAAATAATAAAAGATATATTAAATATTATTAAGTATTATTTTGCTATAGAGTTAGATGAAGATGATTTAAATTATGATAGGTTATTAACTCATCTAAAATATTTTGCAAAAAGAATTGTTAATAATAATCAACATAATAGTACCGATTCCAGTTTTGTAGAAATTATATCAAAAACTTATCCAGAAGCATATGGATGTGCAAGAAAGATAGGTGAATATATATCTACACATAATGATTATCATGTAAATGATGATGAATTTGTATATTTAACTATGCATATACAAAGAGTTATATCTGTTGCAAGAGGAAAAAAATAAAAGTATAAAGTAATAGCCCTAAACTTAATATGCTTAGGGCTATTTATTTTAAGCTTGTTTTATCCATTCTGAATAAGATGTTGTATAATTATTAGACTTATTTTCAGAAACATATCTATAGAAATCCTCTAAAAACTCAAATTGATGTTTGTTATCGTGAAGATTAACACCACCAACATTATATTGATAAGATATTATTTGTTCTAATGATAAATTAGTATTGTTCATTAATATTTGATACATAGACATAAAAGTAGTTGTTCTGCCTTCACCAGCATCACAATGAAAATGAAGGTGTAAATCAGAAGGCTTTGATTTAATAAATTCTACGAATTGATTTACAATTTCAGGTGTAGGTGCTCCATTATCTTTAACAGCATATCGTTTGTATTCCATTCCAGCTTTAGTAACTGCAGAAGATTCATTACTAACAAAATCTACATTCATCTCCTTAAAAAGTATACCTGTTTTTCTGTAAATGCTTAAAGGTTCACCAATTTTTATTTTAGATAAAAGGTTATTTTCTGTTTTTATTGTTTCTTCTGTAGTGAATCCATTATTTAAATCTTTATTAGGATTAAAGAAGCTTATAGCATAATCATTAACTAAACCATGAGATTCTTGTCTTAAATCAATAATACATATATTAGGTTTATTTATAGCATTTTTTAAATTTTCTACTTGTTCAGATGTAAATTGAGCACTACCAGAAAAATTTAAATTAGGAATATCTCTAAATCTATCAGGTAAACCAGTTTTTGAAGTACTATCCCTAACAACTAAGGTTTGACTATTATTATTATATATAGAACTAAATGGAGAAGCTGATAATAAGTTAAAGCTTAAAAATGCAAGGGAAATAAAGATAAATGATTTTAAAATAAATTGCTTCATAAATTAAAGACCTCCAACATTTTATTTGTTTTATTAATATTTTTTGTTGTAACAAACAAATTTATTCTAAATTCTTTAATATATGATTTATACTATTATTAATATGGTAAAAATATCAATATAATAATTAATAGGAGAGATATAATGAGTGATACTTACCAAGAAAGAAAATATCCAGAGAAGTCATGGTCTATATCTAAAATGAAAACATTAGAAAATTGTGAAAGAGATTATTATTATACTTATTATGGAAGTCATAATGGTTGGATTTATACAAGTACAGATGAACAGAAAATAGCATGGAGATTAAAAAAGTTAAGCAATTTATGGATGTGCTTTGGGGATGTTGTTCATAGAGAAATTAAAGGGATAATAAATATATGTAAAAAAGATAAAACAAAGTTTATGAATGCTACAAGATTTAATGAAATTACTTTAAATAAATTAAGAAATATTATACGAGAAAGCATACAAAAGTATAATACAAAGGAATGGGATGAATATCCTAAAGGGATAATGCTTCAGGAATATTATTATGGAGATAAAATATCAAAGCAAATTGGTGATGAATTAAAGGAACGTTTAATTAAATGTGTAAATAATTTTTATGTATCAAAAACCTTTGAAGAAATTTTAAAAGAAGAGACTATAATAATAGAAAATGATGAAGATATATTCAGTAGTATTAATTACGAAGGATTAAAAGTATATTCCAAAATAGATTTATTATATAAAGATTATGATGGTTATTATGTAATTGTAGATTGGAAAACAGGAAAAATATCAGATGGTGATAAGGAGCAATTATTAGTGTATGCTTGGTATGTAATGGAGAAGTATGGCGTGCATTATTCTAGAATAAAAGGAAGAATAGAATATTTATTAGATGGACATGTAGAAGAAATATTATTTAAATTAGATGATATTGAATATATAAAAAGTAAAGTTTTAAATGATTTAAAAATAATAAATTATTACCTTGATGATATAAGCCTGAATAAAGCAAAGAAAAAGGAAGAATTTCAAAAAACATTTAAGACTTATAAATGTGCAAATTGTAAATTTAGAATGTTATGTAAAGATGATAGTGTTTAAAAAAATAGAAGTTGGATAGAACTTAAAAAGAGTTTAATTATTGAATTTAAGTATAGAGGTGAAGTATGAGTTTTATTCAAATTCAAGGTGTGATTTTTTTTAGTATTATTATCTGTTCTATTATTGGAGGAAAAAAAGCTTCATTAATGGCTAGTATTGTTTGGATTATTGAAACAATACTAATTTATAAAACTAGTAAGATAAATTATTTACAAATTATATCGGTTTCTTTATCTTTTCAAATAGGGATATTAATTGCTATTGCTAGAGACTTTATAGTAAGAAAGGTTAAGCAAACTTCTAATAAGGAAATCAATTAAAAATAAACCAAAATAATAGAATATAGGTATTATTTACTTGTAATATAAAAACCTATATTGGTTAATATAATAGTGTAAACAGAAACAACTTAAATGTGAAACAAATATTTGAGTTGAGTTTACAAATTACCGCTAACCAGAGGAGGAATCGATTATGTCAAAAACATTAGTTCCAGAAGCAAAACAAGGATTAAGTGCATTCAAGAACGAAGTTGCATCAGAAATGGGAGTACCATTTACAGATTACAATGGTAACTTAACATCTAGACAATGTGGTTCCGTAGGTGGTGAAATGGTTAAAAGAATGGTAGAACAATACGAAAGTGGATTAAAATAATTTACCACTAACGGCCACAATCAGACGGGTTAAAGGAAACAATACTTCGAGAGGGTGAGTACTGTTATGGGTGAGATACCACCTGAAATTTAATCTATCATTCAAAAGGAAGAGAGATATATTAAAGTAGAATTTTCTACGATAATATATCTCTTTTTCTATTTGTAAAGTCTAAAATATAATTAAATATACATGAAGATGAGAGACTTTATAATTAAGGTAATTTATGTTAAAATATGAACAAAAGTTCGTATAGAAGGTGATATTATGAATAAGGTTAAAATTTTACATTGTGCAGACTTACATTTTGATACGCCCTTTAAGGAGCTGAACAAAGAAATTTCTCAAGTCAGTAAAGAAGAATTATTGCAGGTGTTTAAAAATATAATAGATTTAACTATAAATGAAAATGTAGAGGTATTACTTATTGCTGGTGATGTTTTTGATAATTTAACAGTAAATAAAAATACCTTATTTTTTATATCAAATCAAATGAAAAGGATAGAAAATGTTAAAGTATTTATTTCACCTGGAAACCATGATCCATATAATGAAAAATCATTTTATAGAATAATAAAATGGCCAGAAAATGTTTATATTTTTAATGGAAATATGAAGTTTAAAGAAGTTGAAGAATTAAATTTAATTGTATGGGGCGCGGGATTTAAAAATAATTATGAAGAAAAAACTTTATTAAGAGAAGTTAATGCAGATAAAGATAAAATAAATATTATGTTAATTCATGGAGAGATAGTATCAGGAAATAGTAAAAATGAATATAATCCTATATATATAAATGATATATATAAATCTGATATTGATTATATTGCATTAGGTCATAGACATAAATTCACAGGTATATTAAAAGAAGGAAGAACTAGTTATGCATATAGCGGATGCCCTCAAGGAAGGGGTTTTGATGAAGAAGGAGAAAAAGGAATTATAATTGGAGAGGTATACAAGGGAGGAACAGATTTAAAGTTTATTAAAACTAGTAAAAGAGAATATATTATAAAGGAAATTGATATAAGTAATACTAATACTTATGATGAGGTTATATTTAAAATATTAGAAAATATAGAGAGTGAAGATATTAAGAAGAATTTTTATAAAATAATATTAAAAGGGCAAATAAAAGAGCACTTTACTTTAAATGAAAATATATTAATGGAAAGGTTAAAGGATAAGTTTTATTATATTAAGATAGTTAATGATACTAGTATAGGTATTGATTTAGAGCAATTAAGTATGGATTATTCTATAAAAGGAAAATTTATAGAAAATATGTTTAATAAAATTAATAATGCAAATGATGAGGAAAAAGAAATATTAGAACTAGCCTTAAAGATAGGAATTAAATCCCTTTTAGAAGAAGAGGTGAATTTAAATGATTATTAAAAGTATAAATATTATTGCATTTGGTGGTTTAAAAGATAAAGTAATAAATTTAAATAGCGGAATAAATATAATATATGGAGAAAATGAGGCTGGAAAAAGTACTATTCAAGCATTTATAAAAATTT
Source organism: Clostridium sp. K13 (assembly GCF_019734195.1). Lineage (GTDB taxonomy): Bacteria > Bacillota > Clostridia > Clostridiales > Clostridiaceae > Clostridium. Next base: position 135,477 of record NZ_JAASHM010000002.1, read on the forward strand.
GGTTATATGGTATGTCAAATTATAAGGGAAAAGATTATAAACAAAATGAGCGGCTTAAATATATGCCAATTACAGGCGAAACTATTAGTGGGGAATTATGTGTAGAATTTAGAAACCATGAATATATAATTAGAAGAACCTTTGGGAAAAGTAAAAAAGAAGATACTAGTTATATAATAGATGCTATTGGTGGAGAAGAAATAAGTCATATTTCAAAGGAAGAGCCAGGAAAATACTTTTTTAATATAAATAGAGCAACTTTCGTAAACACCCTATTTATTGGGCAATTAGGAGTTGAAGTAAGAAAAGATAAGGAAGAAGAAATAATAGATAAAATATCTAACTCCATAGGAATGGAAGAAGGACAAGTATCAGCAGATGTTGCAATTTTAAAATTAAATAAATATAAAAAGACAATTTCTAATATAAGAAAAAATGGAACTTTAGATTTGTTAAATGAAAAGTATAGTAATTTACTTAGTGAAAGATATGAAGCTTATAACTTATCAAATCATAATTTAGAGAATGAGGAATTATTAATTAATTTAAATGATGAAAAGAATAATTTAAATAATGAAATTAATAATCTAGATATTTATAAAAAGTTTTTAAAAAAAACAAAGCTTCAAAAAGAATATCAAGAAATAACAGAATATTTTAAGAAAAAACAAGAGCTAAAAAATAAAGAAAAATATATTAATAAGCTATTAACTTACAATAATGAGGAAATAAATTATGGATTTATAAATGAATTAAGAGAAGAGTATGCATTATATTTAAGTATATTAGATACAAGTAAAGAAGAAAAAGATCGTATTAGAATAAAAGAGGAAAAAATAAACTTATTAAAATCTCCATTAGACAAATATGACTATGTAGAACAATTACCAAAAAATATATTAAATATTTTAGAAAAGCTAAAAATTAGAAGAGAAGTATTAAAGGAAAAGGTTGATATAAATAAGTCTATAGAAAATGAAATTGAATTTTTAAATCTTAAGCAGCAAGAAGCAAAAGATATAATTGGAAATTCTGTTTCAATTAGTAAATTTAGAGAAGAGATTGGAACATTATTAAATACTTATGAAGAAAAACTGAAAGAGTTAAAATATTTGGTGGAAGATAATACGGAGCTTAGGAAAAATAATATATTTTATTTATCTTTATTAGTAATTTCTATAATGTCTATAATATTTGCAATTCTTTTAAAAAATAAAATACTAAGTATTATAATGCTTATAATATTTTTTGGAACTACTTCTATTTTATTAATTAATATTTATGTTAATAAGAGTTTTAAAAATCATAATAAAAAAGTTGAGGTTATAAAAAGGAATATAAATCAAATAGAAAATGATTTAAATTATTATTGTAAAGAATTACAAATTAATGATTATAAAGAATTATTTAAGAAATTAAAGATATATGATGATTATAGAAAACTTGAAGTTAAAATTAATGAAAAAATTAAAGATAAGCTCTTACAGAAAAAATTATTAGATTTAGATAAAGCTATAAATGAATATGAAATCATAAATAAAGATATAAATAGATATTTAACTATTTCAAGAGTAGATAATTTAGAGAAGCTTATAAATGATGTTAATAAGTATGAAGAGTCATATAAAGGATTAGATATTTTAGAGATTGAGATGAAAAATTTAAAGATAGGTTTAGAGAGAATAATAGAACAATTAGAAATTCGAGAGCAGAAGATAAAAGCAAAGCTAAAAATTATAGGATTTGAGAATATAGATCTTTTAGAAGTTGAGGATATTTTAAATGAATTAGAAGAAAAACTTAAGCTTAGAGAGGAAATAAATAAAAGCCTAGCATCAGTAGAAGAAACCTATTCAGTTTTGACAAAAGGAAAGAATATAGATTTAATCAAAAAAGAATTAGCTGATGTAATTAATATTAATTTTAAATATTCTTATGAAAACGAGGAAGAAATAGATTCGGTTATAAAACAAAAGAATTTAAGATTGTTAAGTGTTGAGAAGAAAATTAAGGATGTTGAGAATGAAATAAAAAATAGATTTAATGGAAAGAGAACAATACCAGATATAGAAGAAGAAATTAAATTTGTTGAAGGTAAAATAATAAAAAATGAAAAACAGTTTGAAGCAACTAAGATTGCGTTAAATGTATTAGAAGAGTCATATCAAGAAATAAGAAAAAGTTTTGGACCAACACTTAATAAAAATGTAATAGATTCATTTAGTAAATTTACAGATGGAAAATATAATGATGTTATGGTAGCTGACAATTACGAGATGAAAGTTAGAAATAAAAATAATATATTCCAGGCAGAAACATTAAGTAATGGAGCAAATGATCAATTAAATTTATCTCTTAGACTAGCGTTTATAGAAATGATATTTAAAAGTAAAGAAATATCAATATATTTGGATGATGCTTTTGTTCAATATGATGATAAAAGAACAGAAAGAACAATTAAGCATTTAGTTAGTGAAAATTTTAAACAATGCATCATATTTACTTGTCAAAACAGAGAAGAAAATATTGTTCGTAAAGGTAATATAAAATATAAATACATTAAATTAACATTATAAAGTGTAATTTTATATGGATTAAATAGGAAAAATAGTCTAAACTTAAGAGTATAGATTTATTTAAAGAGGTAATAAGTAGATGAAAAAGTCGTTAAATTATTATAAAAACAATATAAATAAGGTTAATGATAAATTACAAAAGTTAGAAAAGAAGCTTTTAGCTTTTTCAGTTATACGTTTCATAGTAGTTATTATAAGTTTTATATCTATGTATTATTATTATAAGAAAAATAGTATTGAAGGTATTGGATTTAGTTTTATATGTGGATTAACTATATTTTTAGTAATTGCATTTTTTCATAATGAAAAAATAAATTATAAAAAGAAATTATTAACAATGTTAAAGTATTATGAAAATGGAATAAAGAGATTAGATGGTACATGGAAAGAATTTAATGATATAGGTAAAGAATTTATTGATAGGAATCATAACTTTTCAAGTGATTTAGATATATTTGGGAAAAGTTCCTTGTTTCAATGGATAAATATAACTAAAACTAGTTTTGGTAGAAAAAAATTAGCTAATAAGATGATGATAAATAATTTACCTACAAGATATGAAATACAAGAGGCTCAAGATGCTATAAGAGAATTGACTAATAAGAGGGAGTTTTGTGAAAAACTTTATTTTGAAGCCAGTATAGAGAATAAGAAGAAAGAAAATATTCAAGAATTATTAAAATGGGTTAAAAGTGAGGAAAAGAATAGCTTCACAACAAAATATATATCATATATTTTTATTGCTGTAACTGCAATAATTATATTTTTATCAATTATAGGACGTATTTCTATAACATATTTATTATTAGATTTGATGATAAATTATTTAGTTATTAAGTTGTTAACAAAGAGATTAAGTACTGTAATAGATACATTTATAAAAAATAAGAGGGAAATAATTAAATATAGTAGCTTGTTAGGGTTGATACAAGATGAAAAATTCGAGTCTAAAAAATTAATAGAATTACAAAAAGAGCTATTAGGATCTAATATAAATTGTAAAAATGAAATGAAAAAGTTAAAAAATATAGTTAGTTGGATAGGTGATAGTACATCAAATGCTTATTATCTTATAATAAATGTATTTTTAATGAGTGATATTTTTATTCTTTACAATTTGGAAGAGTGGAGAATTAAGAATGGGTATAAATTAGAAAAGTGGCTTGAAATAATGGGAGAAATAGAAGCATTAGTAAGCTTATCGACTTTAGCATTTGAACATGAAGAGTGGGTTTATCCTAGTATATCGGGTATAAATGAAATTGAAGCTAAAGAATTAGCTCATCCATTATTAGGAGAAAGAGCTAAGTCTAATGATTTTAAGCTTAATGGTAGTGAAAAAGTAGCTTTAATTACAGGCTCTAATATGTCTGGAAAGAGTACTTTTTTAAGAACAATAGGGTTTAATATGATTTTAACCTATTTAGGATTACCAACTTGTTCAAAAGGATTTAAGTGTGGAATTAGTAATATTTATACTTGTATGAGGACACAGGATAATTTAGAAGAAAATATATCATCATTTTATGCTGAGATACTAAGAATAAAATTAGTCATAGAGGCAGCAAAATCAGGAGAAAAGGTATTTTTCTTATTAGATGAAATATTTAAGGGTACTAATTCAAATGATAGACATGATGGAGCAAGAATATTAATAGAGCAGCTTGTTAAACTTCAAGGTGTTGGATTAGTTTCTACTCATGATCTAGAACTATGTAATTTAGAGAAAGAAAAAAGGTGGTTAGTTAATTATAACTTTAGGGAATATTATAAAAATAATAAAATTAATTTTGATTATGTACTTAGAAGAGGTAAAAGTGAAACACAAAATGCAAAACATCTTATGAAGCTAGCTGGTATTGATATAGAAGATTAAACTTTTAAAAGTATTTACAGAAGTATTTTTTATGTTAAGAGGTGAAAGGGAGCTATTAAAAGTTTAAATAAATTTGTAATAGCTTTTAACTTTTAACTAGTAAAAGGGGGGGAGAATTTTGGCTTTTATAATAATAGATTTAGAGTTTAATAATTTAAGTGGAATACATAAGTGCATTCCAAATGTATATAATGATTATCCTAATCTAAAAAAGTTAGATTTAGTAAATGAAATAATAGAAATAGGAGCAGTTAAGTTAGATGCTCATATGCAACCATGTGAAGAATTAAAAGTATTTATAAAGCCATCGGTTATTCCAGTAATAAATCCTAAAATATTAGACATAACTAAAATAGATATAAAAGATTTAGAAAATGGAATTAGTTTTATAGAAGGGCTTAATAAGCTGAAAAATATGGTGAATGAAGGAGATATAATTTGTTCTTGGGCTAAGGATGATATAGCTGAAATAATAAGAAATTCAAATTATTATGGGTATAATGATTTAAGTTGGATTAATAATTATTTAGATATTCAAGAATATGTTACAAAGATATTAGGATTTAGAAAATCTTTAAGTTTAAAAAATGCACTTAAAGCATTAAAAATAAAAGTAAATGAAGATTCATTGCATGATGCTTTAAATGATTCTATATATACAGCACATGTGTTTAAAAATGTATATAATGCAAGGGCTATAAAAAGGTATATAATAGAAGATATTTATAAAATGCCAGCATTAGAGGTAACTTCTCTAGAGGGTGTAGAGTTAAATTATGATAAAATAAATCAGATATGTCCTAAATGTCAAAGAAAAATAGAAATAGCTTATCCATTTAGTATAGTTGGATGGAGATTCATTTCTCTTGGAACATGCACAAAGTGTAATAGTAGAATTTTAGATGAACTTATTGTTAGAAAGAGCTTATGTGGAGAGGAAATATATAAGGAAGTTGCAACTGTAATAGATGAATATGACTATTTAAGATATGAGAATAAATTAAAGCATAAGGTTTATAATTAAAATATATATTAATTAAGAAATTATTAAAATTTAAATATAATATAACAATTAAATATTATATATGATAAAATGAAAATAAAGTATGATTTAAAGGAAAGGAAGAAGATATGAATATTGCATTTCTTTTAACTCCTAAAAATGAGGTAATTTATGAATATATAGATGCTACAATGAGACAAGTAATTGAGCGAATGGAGCATCATGGTTATACAGCAATACCACTAATAGACAAGCATGGAAGGTATGTTGGAACTTTAACAGAGGGCGATTTGTTATGGAAATTAAAGAATACTGCAAATCTTAATTTTAAAAATACTGAAAATGTTAAAGTAAGTGAAATAGCTATAAGAACGAAGCATAAAAGTGTTTCTATTAATGCAGATGTTGAAAGTATTATTAGATTAGCTACGACTCAGAATTTTGTGCCAGTAGTTGATGATGAAGGTATATTTATAGGAATAATAAAGCGTAGTGACATAATAAATTATTGTTACAATGCAATCAAAAAAAATAAAAAAATATTATAGAAAATAATCTAAGCTACTTATATTTGAAGTAGCTTTTTTGTTTGTTTTACTTGTATAAAATTTACTGGTGCCTTAAAATTAAATATGAAATGTTTTTACAAAGGAGTGTGTACTATGTCAGTTGAAGTAAATGAAAATTCAATGGAAAATCTTTTAAAGGATTTTGATGTTAAGAAAATTAATTCAGGAGATATATTAAAGGGGCAAGTAATAGATGTTAACGAAAAGGAAGTTACAGTTAATATTAACTATGCTTTTGATGGGGTAATAACAAGAGAAGAATTAGTAGTAGGAGAGGTTTCTCCATTAGAAGTTGTTAAACCAGGTGATACATTAGATGTATACGTTATTTCGCCAAATGATGGAGAAGGATATGTTCAACTTTCTAGATTAAGAGCATTACAAATAACAGAAAAAGAAGATTTAAAAAATGCTTTTAAAAATCAAGAAGTTATAAAAGTATTAGTAAAAGAAGAAGTTAAAGGTGGATTAGTTGCTTATTATGGTTCAATCAGAGTGTTTATTCCAGCTTCATTAGCTTCAAGAGAAAGAATAGAGTTAAGTACTTTATTAGGAAAAGAAATTGAAGTCAAATTAACAGAACTAGATTTAAGAAACAGAAAAGTTGTTGCTTCTAGAAGAATATTAGAAGAAGAAGCTTATGAAGTAAAGAAAAAAGAGCTTTGGAAAAATGTAAAGAGTGGAGAGAAAAGAGAAGGTACAGTTAAGAAGATAATTAAAGCTGGTGCTATTGTAGATATTGGAGGAATCACTGGATTAATTCATATTAATGATTTATCTTGGCAAAGGGTTAAGAGAGTTGAAGATATAGTGAATGTTGGAGATAAAGTTACTGTATTTGTAGGTGATGTAGATGTTGCTAATGAAAGAGTATCTTTAATATTAAAAGATGTTGATAAAGAACCTTGGAAGGTTCATGTTGATACTATAAAAGCAGGAGATATAGTTGAAGGTAAAGTAGTTAAATTTATGGCTTTTGGAGCGTTTGTAGAATTATTCCCAGGTGTTGAAGGATTAGTTCACATAAATGAGATTACTGATGAACATATAGCTAAACCTTCAGATGTTCTTGAAGTAGGGCAAATGGTTAAAGTTAAAGTTCTTGATGTTAACAAGGAAAATAAGAGAATATCATTAAGCATTAAAGATGCAGTTGAAAGATCAACTGAATATATGCAATATAATGATGAAGAAGAAGGGGTAACTCTTGGAGAGCTTTTTAAAGGTCTTTTTTAAGTAAGAGTTAAAGAATAAAACTGCGAACTAAAGCTTAGATGTAGTGATGCTGAAAATTAATGATATAACCTACATTAAGTAATATAATTTCGCTAAGAATTTATATGATACTTTCTTACGGTGATATCATTAATTTTTCGTTCTCACTGTAGTTCGCAATTTATTTAAACTTTTTCTATCTTAAGCATATTAGTTCCACCGGTATAATTTGTTGGCATACCAGCAGCTACTATAATATCATCACCTTCTTGAGCTATATTTAAGCTTTTAACAACTGTTTTTGCTTCAGTAAGAATATCATCTGTAGTAGCAAATTGTTGGCATAAAACCGGTAATACTCCAAAGTTTAAACTTAAACCTCGCATAACATCAGAGTGAGGTGTTATTGCTATTATTGGACACTTAGGTTTATACTTTGAAACAAGTTTTGCTGTTGATCCAGAATTAGTTGCTGCAACTATTGCCTTAGCATTTAAAACATTAGATGTTCTACAAGTAGAATAGCTTATAGCTTCAGCAAAGTCATACATAGCAGGTTCTTTTAATCTTTGATTTAAATAATTATAATCTAAATGAGCTTCAGTTTCTTTAGCTATTTTAGACATAGTTCTTGCAGCTTCTATTGGGTATAGTCCACTAGCACTTTCTCCACTTAACATAATTGCATCAGTTCCATCAAAAATAGCATTACATATGTCACATGCTTCAGCCCTTGTAGGAAGTGAATTTCTTATCATAGAATCAAGCATTTGAGTGGCTGTAATAACAATTTTTCCAGCTTCATTACATTTTTTTATTATATTTTTTTGGATAATAGGAACTCTTTCTATAGGGATTTCAACACCCATATCACCTCTAGCTACCATTATGCCATCAGCAACACTTAATATTGGGTCAATATTATTTACTCCTTCCTGACTTTCTATTTTAGCTATAATTTGAATGTTTTTTCCGTTATTAGAATTTAATAAATCTCTTATTTCTAAAACATCTGATGCTTTTCTAACAAATGAAGCAGCAATAAAATCTACTTCCATTTTACAGCCAAAAATTAAATCATCTTTATCTTTTTCTGTTACAGAAGGTAAATTAATACTAACGTTTGGAACATTTACACCTTTGTGATTTTTAATAATTCCATCATTTAATAACCTACATATTATGTTTTTGTCTTGAATATCTATTATTTCAAAAGATAATAAACCATCATCAACAAGAATTGTACCACCAATGTTTACATCCTTGTATAGCTCTTCGTAAGTAATAGAGCAAGACTTATTATCACCTAGTATCTCTTTATCGCATATAAATGTAAAGTTTTGACCAGCTTCTAATTCTACACCATCATTAATAAAATTATGTGTTCTTATTTTAGGGCCTTTAATATCTAACATTATTGCAGTTGGCGTGTTTAAATTAGTTCTAATTTTTTTTATTAATTCTATTTTATCTTTATGAGTTTCATGAGTTCCATGGGAAAAGTTTAATCTAGCTACATTCATGCCGATTTTTATAAATTCAGTTAATATTTCTTCATTATCACTTGAAGGTCCTATTGTAAAAATCATTTTAGTCTTTTGCATAAAACCACCTCACTTTAATTAAAATAAAAATTGTAGATTATAATTTGACTGTTATATAGATATGATGTACTAATTAATATATAATTATTTTAACATAATTAAACAGTAAGGAGACTTAAAAATGAAAATTTTACAAAATTTAGAACCTAAAGAAGTTTTCGAGTATTTTGAAGCAATTTCAAATATTCCAAGGGGATCAGGAAATGAAAAGGGAATAAGTGATTACTTATTAAACTTTGGTAAAGACTTAGGGCTTGAAGCAATTCAAGATGAAGCATTAAATGTTATTATAAAAAAGCCTGGAACAAAGGGATATGAAAATGCACCAACTGTTATTATTCAAGGACATATGGATATGGTTTGTGAAAAAAATAATGGAGTAGATCATGATTTTGAAAAAGATCCATTAAAGTTAAGAATAATAGATGATTATATATATGCAACAGATACAACATTAGGTGCTGATAATGGTATAGCAGTTGCTTATGCTATGGCAATATTGGCTTCAAAGGATATTCCACATCCACCAATAGAAGTATTAATAACTACAGACGAAGAAACTGGAATGTCTGGAGCTATGGCTATTAGTAAAGAACATATAGATGGTAAGATATTAATAAATTTAGATAATGAAGAAGAGGGATATCTTTTAGTAAGTTGTGCTGGTGGAATAAGAAGTACAGCGACTATTAATATAGAAAAGCAAGATTTAAATAATAAAAAGTTAATTAAAATAAACATATCAGGACTTAAGGGTGGTCACTCTGGTATGGATATAATTAAAGAAAGAGGGAATTCAAATAAAATTTTAGGAAGAGTACTTAAAGGATTATCAAGAGAAATTAAGTTAAACCTTGTTAATTTAAATGGTGGTTCTAAAAATAATGCTATTCCAAGAGAAGCTGAAGCTATAATAGCTATAGATTCTAATGATGAAAATATAGTTATAGATATAATAAAAAATTGGAATGACATTATAGTTAATGAGTTAAGAACTCAAGATCCTGGGTTAAAAATAGAAGGATCAGTAATTACTGATAATTTAACTAAAGAGTTTAATGATGAGAGTACTAGTAAAGTTATAGATTTATTATATTTATATCCAAATGGAATAAACTCAAAGAGTGTTGAAATAGAAGGGTTAGTAGAAAGCTCAACTAATTTAGGAGTTTTAACTACTAATGAAAATACTGTTGAATTTGATTCAGCAATAAGAAGTTCTGTTCCATCATTAAAGGAGGAAATAGTTTTAAGAAGTAAAACTATAGTTGAACTTTTAGGTGGAAAGTTTACAACTACATCAGATTACCCAGGTTGGGAATATAATCCTGATTCAAAGATAAGAGAAATTTGCCAAAGGGTTCATAAAGATCTTTATGGAAATGAAGCAAAAATAGTTGCTATTCATGCCGGTGTTGAATGTGGATTATTTAATGAAAAGTTAGGTAATCTTGATATGATAAGCTTTGGACCAAACCTTTATGATGTTCATACTCCAGATGAACATATGAGTATTACATCAGTAAAAAATTGTTATGAATATTTAAAAGCAATACTTAAAGCAATTAAATAGTAAAAAAAAAGCGAAGACTTCGGTCTTCGCTTTTTTAATAAACTGCGAACTAAAGGTTAAGTCTACAATTTAAGTTTAATCTCCCTAAAGTTAACGACTTATCATACAAATTTGTAGCGGGAGTCGTTAAGTATAAATCGGAGAACTAAGAAAAACAATGAAGAGAAAAAATTAATATTCCATTTTTCATTCTCACTGTAGTTCGCAGTTTATTTCTACTCTTCATCATTATCTCTTACCCTGAATAAAATTATGATAAAAATTAATTGTTATGTATATAAATGAGTATTAATGAATATATTGTAATGTAATACGAAAACATAATAATTAAAGGATTGGAGAGGATGAGAAAGTGAGGTATACAAGATATAACTACAAGAAAAAGAAAAATAATGATATTGTAAAGTTTATTCTATCATTTATTGGTATGAGCGTATTTGTAATAATAGTGGGAGTATTTCTTGCTAATGTTATAATTCATTTCTTACCTATAAATAATGCAACTACTGGTGAAGTTACTAGTAGTAATGAGCAAACACAGAGTAATAATTCAGAAAATGTTAATGCAGAAGCAGTAAATGAAGAAGAAGATGCACAAGTAAATGCAGAGGTAAGTGAAGAAGTAAATAATAATGAACAAGCTTCTGAAGTTACTCAAGGAAATATTAATACAAGTTTTGTAGCTATTCAGTGTGGGTATTTTGCAGAAGAAGGTAATGCAAAAGAAACATTTAATAAGATTTCTAGTGGGTATGGAGCTTTTATATATAATGATGCAGATAAGTTTAAAGTATTAGCAGGTATTTATACAGCAGAAGAAGGTCAAGCTGTTATCGATAAATTAACAGCTAGTGGAATTGAGTGTGCTAAAGTTGATTTTAATCTTAATAGTGGTAATGCTGTTGAAAGTCAAATTGCTGGTATATATGATGGATATTTAGAAATATTAGATACTGCATTTAAAGATGATGTGAAATCTTTTGATATTACTGATTTTAAGGAATGGATAAGCAAGTTAGATGATATAAAAGAAGGAGATAAACATGAAGTTTTAGCTGAGTTAAAAAAACATATTAATGAATTAGGAACAGAAATAAAGAAAGAAAATGTAGCTAACGAAATGCAATATTTATATAAGGTTTTATTGAACTTTAATAAATAGAAAAAATACATGAATAAATATCAATAAATGTAAAAAAATATATTGAAAATTAAGAAAAAATTATATAATATTCTACAAAAAATTCATATAGAAAAAGAGGAAAGTGCTTGTTTGAATATCTATTAAGTGATAAACTATATTAGAAATAAAGATAGGTGACAAGTATTTACCTCTTTTTTATTGTGTTTTAAATTAAATTTTAAAGTCAAGTGTAAGACTAACGTTAAATTGGGAATAATAATAAATAAATGACTGTAGGATGTGATATTTTGAAGTTTATATTAGCATCAGCTTCAGAACGAAGAAAAGAGTTATTATCTAGGATAGTAAAGGATTTTGAAGTTAGAGTTAGTGATTTTGATGAAGAATCAGTACATGTTAATGAGGACATAGAAGAATATGTTAAAATATTATCAGAAGGAAAAGCTAAGTCTGTAGCATTAAATTATAGTAGCGATTCTATAATAATAGGAGCTGATACTATAGTTGTTATAGATAATAAAGTTCTTGGAAAACCAAAAGACAAGAATGATGCTTTTAGAATGCTTAAATCACTAAGTAATAATGTGCATAGAGTATATTCTGGAGTTACAGTTATTAATAATAGTACAAAAGTGATAAAAAGTGAATGTCTGTATACAGAGGTTTATTTTTCAGAGCTTTCAGATGAGGAAATATGGAAGTACATAGACACCGGAGAATGCTTAGATAAAGCAGGAGCTTATGGAATACAAGGCTTTGGTGGAGTATTTGTTAAAAGTATAAATGGATGTTACTACAATGTAGTTGGATTGCCATTAAACTTACTAAACAAAATGATAAAAGAAATTTTATAAGTTGGGGGATGGATATTATTACTTAAAAGGAGTGCTTATGGCAGAAAATATAAGAGTAAATGATATACCATTAAACGAAAGACCAGTTGAAAAATTACTTCAGTTTGGAGTAGAAAGTTTAAGTAACGAAGAGCTGTTGGCTATATTGTTAAGAACAGGTACAAAAGGAGAAAATGTCATAGCTTTAAGTAAAAGATTACTAATAGAGCTAGATGGTTTAGACGGACTTTTAAATGTAAGTTTTGAAGAAGCAAGTAAAATTAAAGGTATTAAGAAAGTAAAGGCTTGTCAAATAATTGCCATGATGGAGTTGTTTAATAGGTTTAAGACTTTAAAATCTCAAAAAGAGAATTTAAAAATTTCATCACCTAAAGATGTTTCAACATTATTAATTAATGAAATGAGCAATTTTAAGCAAGAAGTATTTAAATTAATACTATTAAATACTAAGAATATTATAATAGGAACTAAAGATGTATTTAAAGGAACATTGAACTCATCTATAGTTCATCCACGAGAAGTTTTTAAAGAGGCGGTTCAAAGAGGAAGTGCAAATATAATAGTTTGCCATAACCACCCATCAGGAGATCCTAATCCGAGTAAAGAGGATATTGATATAACTCTTAGACTAAAGGAATGTGGCAATATTATGGGAATTGGATTGTTAGATCATATTATAATTGGTAATAATAAATATGTTAGTTTAAAGGAAAAAGGAATTATATAATTGAAAGGGGAATTCATATGGGATTTTTCAGTAGTAATAAAGATATGGGAATTGATTTAGGAACAGCTAACACGCTTGTTTTTGTAAAAGGTAAAGGTATAGTGTTAAGCGAACCTTCAGTTGTAGCAATAAATAGTAATACAAGAAAACCTCTAGCAGTTGGGCAAGAAGCAAAGCTTATGATAGGTAGAACACCTGGAAATATAGTAGCAATAAGACCTCTTAAAGATGGAGTTATAGCTGACTTTGATGTTGCACAAACAATGCTTAAGAAATTAATAGAGAAAGTGACAAGTAAAAGTGCATTTACTAGTCCAAGAATAATAGTATGTTATCCATCAGGAGTAACAGAAGTAGAAAGAAGAGCTATTGAAGAAGCTGCAAAGTTTGCCGGAGCAAGAGATGTTGTTTTAATGGAAGAACCTATGGCTGCTGCTATAGGGGCAGGGCTTCCAGTTGGTGAGCCTACAGGAAGTATGATTGTTGATATCGGTGGAGGAACTACTGAAGTAGCAATTATTTCTTTAGGTGGAATAGTAACTAGTAAGTCATTAAGAGTTGCTGGAGATGAATTAGATCAAGCAATAATTGCATATGTAAAAAAAGAGTTTAGCTTAATGATCGGAGAAAGAACAGCTGAACAAATAAAGATGGAATTAGGATCAGCATATAAAATAGATGATGAAAATGCTTCTATGGATATCAAGGGAAGAGATATGATAACAGGTCTTCCAAAGATAGTTACAATAACAGAAGATCAAATAAGAGAAGCATTAAAAGAGCCAGTATATTCAATTATAGAATCAATAAAAACTACATTAGAGAAAACTCCACCAGAATTATCAGCGGATATAATGGAAAAAGGAATAATGTTAGCTGGAGGCGGAGCTTTGCTAAAAGGGCTAGATAAATTAATAAACCACGAAACAAACATGCCTGTTCATATTGCTGAAACACCATTAGATTGTGTTGTTTTAGGAGCAGGAAAAGCACTAGAAAATTTTGATGAATTAAGCAAGACTCAAAGAGGTCAATAATGAAACCTTTTAAAAATAAACTGGCAGTAACTATAGTGGTACTGTCAGTTGCCTTTTTAGGCATAATTATTTTCAGTTTAAAAAGTAATTCAAATATTATATCTAGTGGTGTAGGTAGTGTTATTAGTCCATTACAAAAGATAATTTATACTGCAAACGATAAGCTAAAGGGATCTTTTGATTTCTTTATTAATTTTTCAAAAGTAAAACAAGAGAATGAAGAACTTGCAGCTAAAAATGCAGAATTAGAAAATCAATTAATTGAGTATAATAGAATGAAAGATGAAAATACAAGATTAAGAGAAATGTTTGATTATTCTCAAGCTAATCAAAATTATAATTATTTAGGTTGTAATATAGTTGGATATAGTGGAGGAAATATTTCTAATGGTTATATAATTGATAAAGGAACCAATGATGGAATAAAAAAAGATATGGTTGTAATAACTCCAGTAGGGTTAGTTGGAAAAGTTACTAAAGCAGAAAGTAATTATTCCATTATTCAAACTATATTGAATGAAAATATTGCAGTGGCTTCTATGGTAGAGAGTACTAGAGAAACAACAGGAATATTGCAAGGGAATACAGATAACAAAAATAAAAAACTAACTATATTATCAAATATTCCAATAGATTCTGAGATAAAAGAAGGAGATGTCATTTTAACTTCAGGTCTTGGTGGAATGTATCCACAAGAAATTAGAATTGGAGAAGTAGTTTCAGTAGAAGTGGATAGTGTTGGAATTATGAAGAAAGCAATTGTTAAACCTTATGTAGATTTTAATAAACTTGAAGAATTATTTGTGGTAGTTCCTAAAGAAGAAATTAATATTGGGGAGTAGAAGTATGAAGAGATTATATTTGATAATTGTATTAATAGTCTTATTAATTATTGATAATACTTTATTACCTTATTATTCTATATATGGAGCCTTCCCAAGTTTATTATTTACATTTGCGATGGCTTATTCAATTATTAGAGGAAAAGAAGAGGCTATTTTTATAGGAGTAGTAAGTGGATTTCTGCAAGATATATTTTTCTTTTCAGGATTTGGGATAAACTTATTTTTAAATATGCTTTTATGTCTTTTATGTGCAAAAATAGGAGAAAGTATATTTAAGGAGAATAGATTAGTTCCAGTTTTAACAGCACTGGCTATTTCAGCATTAAAGGTTTTGGGAGTAGTGATTATATTTAAGTTATTTTCACAAACAATTAATATACAAGTAGCATTGATTTCATGTGTTTTAAATGGGATTTGTATGATGCTTTTCTATACGTTCATTTTTAAAATGTTGGATAAATATTTAGAGAGGAATACATGGAGGTTTAAATGATAGTTAATAAACCTAAAAAAAACAAAGAGAATTCTAGATATTCTGTTTTATATATAATTATGTTTATAATTATGGGGAGCATTGTTGCAAAGCTATTATATCTTCAAGTATATAAATATGATGATTATAAAGAAAAAGCTGATGTAAGTTCTACTAAATTTATTTCGGAAGAAGCTCCAAGGGGAAATATATATGATAGTGATGGCAACGTAATAGCAACTAATAAACAAACTTATACTTTAACTTATATGGAAACTGTAGATTCTACAAAAGCATTTTATAAAACTATGGATAAGGTTTTTAAAATATTAGAGGATAACGGAGAAAGTTTTCAAGATGATTTAGCACTTAAAGTTGATGAGAGTGGTAATATATATTTTGATTTCAAAACAGATAATGAATCTAATAGAAGAGCCCTTGAAATAAGATTCAAAAGAGATAGAGGCTTAAATGAGAATATAGAAAAAGAAAAGTTTAAGAATAAAGAAGGCGATTATACTGATGAGGAGATAAATGAAGTTAATGATGCACTTATGGAAATATCTGCAGAAGATACTTTTTATTATCTTGTTAAAAAGTATGATTTATATAAATTATTATTACCAGAAAATTATACAACAGAGCAAGCTAATGAATTAGCAAAAAAATATAAAGATACAAATGGTAAAGAAATATTAAATGATTTGTTAAAGCAGTACTCTATACAACAAATAAGACGTTATATAGTCGTAAAAGATGCTGTTAAGATGGGAAGCTTTAGTGGTTATTCAAATATAACAATAGCAAGTAATATAAATAGAGATACAGCTTTTATTATATATCAACAACTAAATGATTTACCAGGTATAAATGTTAGTTTAAAGCCGGTAAGATATTACCCATATGGTACATTAGCATCATCAGTTATAGGATATGTATCATCAATAAGTAGCTCTCAACAAGAAAGCTATGAGTTAAGAGGATATGATACATCAAGTGACTTAATAGGTGTATCAGGAATAGAATCAGCTTTTGAAGAACAATTAAAAGGAACTAAAGGGGGAACTACTGTAAAGGTAAATTCCCAAGGTAGAACTACAGAAGAGTTATTTAAGCTAGAATCTTATCCAGGTAATGATGTACATTTAACAATAGATAAAAATGTACAATATGCGGCACAAGAAGCCTTAAAGGATCAGATATTAAAATTACAATCAGAAGGATTAACAAGCGCTACAAGAGGTGCAGTTGTTGCAATAGAGGTTAATACCGGTAGAGTTATTGCTATGGCAAGTTATCCGAATTTTGATCCTAATGATTTTGCTATTCCTAGTGAATTGAGCACAGAAAAGTATAATGAATATTTTAATCCAAATCTAGAGTCATTTGGAACACAACATATTCAAAGTAGTGGTGCAAAGGGAACATTAGATGATCTTTTCCCGGTAAATGAAACTACTGGAATTAGAGAAGATAGATACGATATATATCCAAGATCTATGTTTAATTATGCAACTCAAGGATTAGTTGTTCCAGGATCAACATTTAAGCCATTAACAGCTCTTGCTGGTTTAACAGATGGTGCAATAAGTGAAAATGATACAGTTAATGACGTGGGGCTTTGGAGCAGTGAATATACAGGTAAGCAAGTACTTGAAAACTTCCAAAAAACGGGACATGGCATTACAGATGTAAGAAAAGCGCTTGAAGTATCATCTAACTATTTCTTTTATGAAACAGCTATTAGATTATATGTAAAAAATGGTGCTAATATAGATGCACTTAATTCAATAGCTCGTTATGCATGGAAATTTGGATTAGGAGTAGAAAAAGGAAAAACACCATCTACAGGAATTCAAATATATGAAAACTTTGGGCAAACATATAACTTTGTTTCGTGGAGAAATAGCCTTGCAACAAATGCAAAGTATAGTATAGTTCCAGCACTTGAAGAGGGTGTATATTATGGCTTTAATTTTGTACCATTTGATATTAGTGATATAAGTACTGACTCAGATGAATTAAAGCAATTAAAAACTAGCTTGAAAAATAATATTAAAGAAACATTACTTAAAGTTGGAACAGATGAACAAATCACAAGCCAAGATGAATATGCTAAAAGTATACTTGGAACTGTAAAAAAAATAATGGAGATATCTGATAAGTATAAGGAAAATGTAGCTAATTATGAAGCAAGCAAAAATACTAAAGTAAACATTGATGATCAAGCACAAAAGGTATCAAATGCAATTGCTTACTTTACTGTAACAAACCAAGCTTCAGAAATAAAATCTCCAATTAATTTAGTTCAAGATGCTATAGGGCAAAGTATGAATGCATTTACTCCATTACAAATGGCAAATTATGTTGCTACGCTAGCAAATGGAGGAACGCGTTATAAAGTTTCTATAGTTGATAAAGTTACATCACCTTCTGGGGAGGTTATACAAGAATTTAAGCCAGAAGTTATAGAAAGTAATCCGATTGATTCAAATATATTACAAATAATTAAGGAGGGGATGAGAAGAGTTAATACATCTCCATCTAATTCTACTAACTATACATTATTTGCAAACTTCCCTATTCCAGTTTGTGGTAAGACAGGTACAGCCGACTTCGGAACTTCGGAGCAATATGAGTTCCAAGGAAGAAAAGCATATGCTAACTATATAAGTTTTGCTCCAATGGATAACCCTCAAATAGCTATATTCTCAACTATTTATGATGGTAATAGAGGGGCTAATAGTGCTGCTGTCCATAAAGGGATATATGAGGCATTCTTTAAGGATCAATTATTAGCGATAAATCCTAATTATGCATCAACATCAGATACTTTCCAAAAGTATGTTGTAGAAGCTCCGGCTAATAATAATCAAGAAGCAGAAGAACAAGCACAACAACAAGAGCAAGTTCAACAAGGTCAGGAGACACAACAGGAGCAGCCGCAACAAGGTGAATAAAGTATGATAAGAGAGGAGATTTAATTACCTCTCTTATTTTTAGTTAAAAGTTAAAATATAGAATGTTTACTTTGTAAAAAAAAATAATTTACAATTAAAAGAATATAATGGTAAAATAAGTGGTATTTTGTAGGAAAATTACAATAGTTTTAAGTATATTATGTTTTTAATTGTAGTTATATGGTATAATTAAAATTAAATTGAGTTTTTAATTGGTGGAGGATGGCCAATGAAGGATGAAAGAATACAAATAAGAGGTAATAAAGACGGTGTAAATGTTATAATAGATATGAATAAGTTTATATGCTTTGACAATATGCTAGAAGTTCTAGTAAATAGTTTATCAAAGAATAAGAGCTTTTATAAAAATTCAATATTGAAAATAACAGCTAATCTTAAGCATATAGATGATTCTGAAATAGCTAAGTTAAAAGAAGAGTTATTTCAAAAGATAAATATAAAAGATTGTATTTTTGATGATATAAATGAAGTTAAAGAGAATAATTCATATAAAGTTTTTAATGGAATTAATGAAGGAAAAACTAAATTTATCAAAAAGACAATAAGAGGTGGACAGTCTATTGATTACCCTGGTAATATTATTATTATAGGAGATATTAATAGTGGAGCTGAAGTTTCAGCAGGAGGTAATATTATAGTTCTTGGAAGCATTAAAGGAAATGTACGAGCTGGTACTGGCGGAAATAAGAAGTCTATAATAGCAGCATTTTTTATGCAGCCTGAGCTTATGCAAATTTCAGATATATTAACTATATCACCGGATGACGGATTAAAGCCATCTTATCCAGAAGTTGCAAAAATAAAAGATGGTTATATAGTAGTAGAACCATATTTACCAAATAAATATATTTACTAAAGTGGAGGGATTTAAATGGGAGTTTCGATAGTTGTTACATCAGGTAAAGGTGGAGTTGGAAAGACTACAACAACGGCAAATTTAGGAACTGCGTTAGCAGCATTAGGGAAGAACGTTGTAGTAGTTGATGGTGACACTGGATTAAGAAATCTTGATGTATTAATGGGATTAGAAAATAGAATAGTTTATACAATAATAGATGTAATTGAAAATAGATGTAGGCTAAAGCAGGCATTAATAAAAGATAAAAGATATCCAAATCTTTGTTTATTACCAACAGCTCAAACAAAGGATAAGGATGATATAAGAGCACAGGATATGTTTGATTTAGTTAATAAGCTTAAGGAAGAATTTGATTATGTATTAATTGATTCACCAGCAGGAATTGAACAGGGGTTTGAGAACTCTGTTGTTGGAGCTGATAAGGCTGTAGTAGTTGTTAATCCTGAAATTACATCAGTTAGGGATGCTGATAGGGTAATAGGAAAATTAGATGCAAAAGGTTTAGAGGATCATACTGTTATAGTTAATAGGTTAAATTACGAAATGACAAAAAGAGGAGATATGCTTGACGTATCAGATATTATAGAAACTTTATCAGTGAAATTATTAGGTGTTGTTCCTGATGATAGAAGTATAACTGTTTCAACTAATAAAGGAGAACCTATAGTTTTAGATGAAAAGGCTCTTTCAGGGCAAGCATTTAGAAATATAGCTAAAAGAATTACAGGAGAAGAAGTTCCATTATTAAAATTAGGTTCTGAATCAACAGGTTTCTTTTCAGCTATAAGAAAGATTTTTAAGAAAAACTAGGGGGTTAAGAGTGGTATGGATTTATTAAGGGTATTTTCTAACAAAACTACTCCAAAAGAAGTTGCTAAAGATAGGTTAAAGTTAATACTTATTCATGACAGAGGTGATTTAGCTCCTGAAACTTTAGACAAAATAAGAAAAGAAATATTAGAAGTAATTTCTAAGTATATAGAGATTGATGCTAATGATGTGGAGATATCATTAAATAGAAGTGATGATATCGAGGGAGAGACTTCTCCAGCATTAATTGCAAATATTCCAATAAAAAATATAAGAAATAGATAGTATATAGAGACTGTTAAAAATAATAACAGTCTCTTTTGTTTTATTACTATTAAAAATGAATATTGATATATATTATTAATATAAATATTTAGTGATAATGATAGAATAAAATATACAGTAGAAAATTATCAATTCTTAAGAGTTTATGAATTTTATATGTAGTAATATAATTATTTATGGAGAAAAAGAATGAAATAGGATATAATAAGTAAGTATAAATTTAAGGAGGTAAAATTATGATGCCTTTATCAAAATTTAAAATGAATTTAAAAAGTCTAAAAAAAGTAGATAAATTAATGTTTATATCTATAGTACTGATAACCATGTTCGGTATAATTAATATATATCTAGCCAAAAAGGCGACTACTGGAGGAATGTTATTTCCGGTAAAACAATCGGTGTTTTTTATAGCATCAATAGTATTGTTATATTTTGTATTAGCCATAGATTACTCAATAATTAAGGCATTTACTCCGATATTTTATTGGACATCAATTGCATTATTGGTTTTAGTATTAATAATAGGATCAACTATTAATGGAGCTCAAGGTTGGATTAGATTAGGACCATTGTCATTCCAGCCAGCAGAATTGGCCAAAATTGCAACTGTTATGATGATGGGAAAAAAGCTAGAGGATATGGATGGGGAAATAAATAATTTTAAAAATTTCTTTATATTAGCTTTTTATGCGATAATACCAGCAGGACTTATAGTAATTCAACCAGATATGGGAATGACGATGGTATTATTTTTTATGGTTTTAGGAGTATTTTTTATAGGTGGACTAGATAAAAGAATAATTATAGGTGGGTTAGGTGCTTTAATAGTAGGAATTGTATTGGTATGGAATTCAGGATTAATACAAGACTACCAAAAGAGAAGAATAACATCATTTAGAAATCCAGAAACAGATACTTCAGGATCAGGATATCATTTAAGACAATCACTTATAGCTATTGGATCAGGTGGATTTTTTGGAACTCTTAATTCATTAGCTAATGATGGAACAAGTGGATATGCATCTCAATATGTTCCTGAAATACAAACAGATTTTATTTTTAGCCAAGTATGCCAGCAATGGGGAACTTTTGGAGCAATTTGTTTATTAACTTTATATGGAATACTTATATCTAGGATGATTAATATAGCACGGACAGCTAAGGATATATTTGGAAGTATATTAGCGACGGGAATGATAGCATACTTTTTATTTGCAATATGGCAGAATATAGGTATGACGATAGGATTAATGCCTATCACTGGAATAACATTGCCATTAGTAAGTTATGGAGGAAGTTCTCTTGCTACAACTATTCTTTCTTTAGGATTAGTTCTTAATATAGGAATGAGAAGAACTAAATTAAATTTTTAATTAAATTTTAATATGCAATATATTGTAAATACAATATATTGCATATTTTTTTTATCATGAAAATATAATTAAATGAGCAATTTTTTTTAGGAGGAAAAATGGGGAATTACAATAATCAATACCAAAGATATTATCAAGAATTACAAAATAAAAATTTAGGGAAAAGTACATCACCAGTTTACAATAGAAGTACATTTGATAGAGTATATGGAAGCAATAAAAAAAATAATTCAAGAAAAGACTTTTTTTCAAGTATGGCTAATGTATTTATTTATCAATTAGTAGTGGTTATATTTATGCTTATGGCATCTTTTTATTTAAAGTATTCTCCAAATGAACAAGAGTCTTATAAGAATGTAAAAGCTGTAATTAATGATACTACCTATAGTAAAGTTGATGAAGAAATTGAAGCATTTAATATTTCAGATATAGTAAACAAGATAAGTAATTACATAAAAACAAGCTTAAATGGAGGAAAAGCTGATTTTTAAAGTAATAAAAAAATCCTAGTAGAAAGGTGGTTATTAATATAATGTGAGCCTATAAAGGAGATGTAAATGGATAGATGGGGTAAAAGTGTTCTAGCTGAAATTATATTATTTTTTATACTTCTTAGCTTAAATGAATCAATTGTTTTAGCATTTATAAGTATATTACTTCATGAGATATCTCATATAGTTGTAGCTAAAAGAAATGGCTGTAAATTTAATAACTTTCAGATTCATATATATGGAACAAATGCAGAGTTTATAAATATTGATGAATTGTCTAAGAAGGAAAAACTACGAATATATTTAGCTGGGCCAGGTATGAATATGGCCATTGCATGTATATTTTTTTTTGTTGGTTTAATAATTAATAATAGTATAGTATACAAAATAATTAATATTAATTTGAGCTTATTGGTTTTTAATATTTTACCAGCATACCCTTTGGATGGTTCAAGAATATTAGAAATTATATTATCTGAAAAAATATTATATAAAAAGGTTACAGATATAATTTCTAAGATAAGTTATATAGTTGCGATAGGATTAATTGCAATTGTTTTTATTTTATTTATATATAATAAAACTTTAAATATTAGTTTAGTTATTGCAGCTATAATAATTTATTTAATAACTAGAAGTGAAAAAAAATCAGCTATGTATATTTTAATGGGAAATATATTTATGAAGCGGAATAAGTTGTTAAGAAATGATTATATTGAAAACAAAAGTATATCAGTATATTATAAGTTAGGCTTAGCAAACGTTATGTCAATAATAGATAAAAATAGATTTAATACTTTTTATGTATTAAATGATGATTTAAAGGTTTTATTTATTATGCATGAAGATGAACTTATAGAAGCATTAAAACTTTATGGGAATATTACTTTAGAGGAATATTTTGATAGGAGAGATGAGCTAAGCAATTAGTTTACTTTTAGATGTTTATTATGCTAGAATAGTAAGGATAATTATGATGGTTACAAGTTTAGTTTATGAATAATAGAATAAAATTGCGAAGGAAAATAAAAGTTAAGGGCCTAAGGCCCTTAACTAAATAAATTGTTTCGCAATTTATTAAAAGTACTATATTAAAGTTTGTTGCCAAATTAAAGGAGGGTGCTTATGAATAAGATAACTGATGATATTTTATGTAAAGTAGAGAAGCCATCTAGATATGTAGGTGGAGAATTAAATCAAGTTATAAAAAATCCTGAAGATGTTAATATAAGATTTGCGTTTTGTTTCCCAGATGTATATGAAGTTGGGATGTCTCATTTAGGAACAAGGATTTTATATCATACTATAAATGAAAGAAAAGATACATATTGTGAAAGAGTTTTCACTCCATGGCCAGATATGGAGTCTTTAATGAGAGAAAATGATATAAAGTTATTTACTTTAGAAACTAAGACACCATTAGATAAATTTGATATGTTAGGTTTTACACTTCAATATGAAATGAGTTATACAAACATATTAAATATGTTAGATATGTCTGGAATAACTATAAGAGCAAGTGAAAGAAAAAATGATGATCCTATAATAATGGCTGGTGGACCATGTGCATATAATCCAGAACCACTATATGATATTGTAGACTTCTTCGAAATTGGAGAAGGAGAAGAAATGATGAACGATGTTTTAGAAGTTTATGCAAGACATAAAGATGCAGGAAACTTTAATAAACAAAACTTCTTAAGAGAAATATCAAAAATTGGTGGAATATATGTTCCTAGCCTTTATGATGTTACATATAATGAAGACGGAACTATAAAAGAGTTTAAACCAAAGTATGAAGATGTTCCAGCTAAGGTTAAAAAGAGAATAGTTAATAATTTTGATGCAGTATCATTCCCAGAAGATATGATAGTTCCTTATACTGATATAGTACATGACAGAGTTGTTTTAGAGACAGCTAGAGGATGTACAAATGGATGTAGATTCTGTCAAGCGGGTATGATTTATAGACCGGTTAGAGAAAAAACTACTAATACTTTATTAGAGCAAGCAAGAAGAGCACTTAAAGCTACTGGATATGATGAAGTATCATTAGCTTCGTTGAGTATTTGTGATTACTCTAATATTCAAAATCTAATATCTAGTTTAGTTTTAGAACATGAAGCTAAAAAGGTTGGAATAGCGCTTCCATCTATAAGAGTTGATGCTTTTTCAGTAGATTTAATTAAAGAAATTCAAAAGGTTAGAAAAACAGGTTTAACTTTAGCTCCAGAAGCAGGTTCTCAAAGAATGAGAGACATAATAAATAAGGGGTTAACTGAAGAAAGAATATTAGAAGCTGTAAAGAGTGCTTTTGAATCAGGTTGGAGTACTATTAAATTATACTTTATATTAGGATTACCTTATGAAACAACAGAAGATGCAGCTGGAATTGGTGAATTAGCAGAAAAAATGGCTGATGTTTATTTTGAAATTCCAAAGAACGTTAGAAGTAAGGGATTAAAGATTACAGTAAGTACATCAATATTAGTTCCAAAGCCATTCACACCATTCCAATGGGCTCCAATGGCAAGACCAGAAATAGTGGATGAAAGAATTAAAGCCGTTAGAGGTGCAATTAAATCAAGAAGTATAGTTTATAACTATCATGAGCAAGAAACTTCATTTATGGAGGCTGTATTTGCAAGAGGAGATAGAAGAACTTGTGACGTATTAATTAAAGCATTTGAAAAAGGTGCTAAATTTGATGGTTGGTCAGAGTACTTTAATATGGATATATGGAAGGAAGCAATGGCAGAGTGTAATTTAGATGCTGATTTCTACGTATATAGAGATAGAGAGTATGATGAAGTTCTTCCTTGGGACTTTATAGATATTGGAGTTAATAGAAAATATCTTGAAAGAGAAAATGAAAAAGCTAAGAGAGCTGAACTTACTAAGAACTGTTTAGAAGGATGTACTGGATGTGGGATAAATGTAAACTTTAAAGAAGGGAAGTGTTTCGAAGGTGCGATACGTAATTAAATTTACTAAAGGAGAAAATATTAAATTTATTGGACACTTAGATTTAATGAGAACTATTCAAAGAATAATAAAGAGATCAGGATTACCAGTTGAATATTCAAAGGGATTTAATCCTCATATGGCTTTATCAATAGCACAACCACTTTCTGTTGGAGTTTATTCAGAGGGAGAATATTTAGATTTAGTTTTAACTGAGGCTCTTGGAGTTGGAGAGGTTATAGAAAAACTAAATGAAAGTACTCCTCCTACAATTAAGTTTTTACATGCGACACCAGTTGAAATAATAGAAAATGTTAAGAGATTACCACAAGCTATGGCACTTTTAGATGGTGCTAGATATATAATTAAGATTAAGCTTACTGGGACTTCTAAAGTAGAAGAAGAAATGATGAAGACTCTTAATGAATCTACATGGGAAATTGTAAAGAAGACTAAAAAAGGTGAAAAACTTACTGATATTAAGCCACTTGTTAAAGAGTTTAAATATTGGATAAAAGATGATGAATTAGTTTTAAATACATTAATTGCTACTGGAAGTAGAGAAAATCTTTCTGCAGATCTTTTAGTAACATATTTAAAAGGAAAAATATCAGAAATTAATCAAGACTCTTTCGTAAATATAAAGAGAGAAGAAATGTATATATTAAAAAATAATAAGTATGTTCCTTTATATAAAGGTATTTAGGGTAGTTTTAGTATGAGAGAAATTTTCATTGAAAAAAGAGAAAGCTTAACTAGAATTGCAGTAAAAGAAAATGATGAATTAATGGAGTGCCTTTTAGAAGAGGACTCCATCAATCCACAAATTGGTGAAGTTTATAAGGGAAGAGTTAAGAATATAATTCCTGGAATTAACTCTATATTTTTAGATATAGGATTAGATAAAGAAGCCTATATGTATTATAGTGAAGAGTTAAAAAGAACAGGAATAAAAAAAGGCGAAGAGCTATTAGTAGAAGTCTTAAAAGAACCTTTAGGAAATAAGGGAGCTAAGGTTAGCAATAAGGTTACTATTTTAGGAAAGTTTATTGTTTTAACATTAGGAGATGAAGGAATAACTTTATCTAAAAGAATTATAGATGTAGAGCAAAGAAGAAGATTAACTACGATTATAAAACCAATTAGAGGGATAGGAATAGTATTTAGAACAGAATCTGAATTTGCAACTAATGAAGAGTTAACTGAAGAGTTAAATCATCTTTTAAATAAAAAGGATGATATGGAGAGAAAACTTAAGTATTCTAAGAATATAGGAAAAGTTAAATCTAATAGTTTAATTACAAGATTTTTCGAAGAATTAGACAATAAAAAAACTAAAATTATTGTAGATAATGAAGAATTTTTAGAAATAATAAAAGGATTAATTAATAATAAAGAAAATTTTGAGTTTAAATTATATGATGATAAAAGAACTTTATTTGATTATAATGGCATAGAAAAAGAAATAATTAAACTAAGACATAAAAAAGTTAATATACCTTGTGGTGGATATATAGTAATAGATAAAACAGAAGCTATGTATGTTATAGATGTAAATAGTGGGAAAAACACAAAGGGTAGAGACTTTAATAAAACTATAATGCAAACTAATTTAGAAGCGGCAAAAGAAGTTGGAAGACAAATTAGGTTAAGAAATTTAAGTGGAATTATAGTTGTGGATTTCATTGATATGAGAGATGAAAATCAAAAAGCACCTGTAATTAGAGCTCTAAAAAAATCATTAGAGGCAGATAAAGGAAACGTTAAAATTTTTCCTTTTACAGAACTTGATTTAATACAAATAAGTAGAAAAAGAAAAGGTAAATCTATTTATGAATATCTAGAAGAACCTTGTAGAAAATGTAAAAGTAATGGATTCCTTTTAAGATTATCTTATATTGAAAATCTTATTAGAAATGAAATTATAAAATGCTCTAAAGAAAATTCTATAAATGATTTTTATGTGGAAATAGATAAAAATTATGAAGAGGATATAAAAGGCGATTTATTTAAATTTTTAAAAAATATTGATGGATTAGAGAAAGAAATTTATTTGAATTTTGTTGACGATATAGAGGGGTACAAGGTTGAACCCTTGATTTTTAATAATCAAAAAGAAAATTACCAAAAATATAAAATAAAAACAATTGAAAAAGTATAATAAATTTCTTTACAAAATGTAGTTTTATATGATAAAATGTCATTTGTAAACCGCACATAACGGGTTTTATTAAAACAAAGTTAAATCTTTGTACCTACATTGGCGAGACCGTTTAAGAGGAGGTGTTTTTAATGTACGCAGTAGTATTAACTGGAGGAAAGCAATACAGAGTTCAAGAAGGAGACGTAATATACGTTGAAAAATTAAACGCTGAAGTTGAATCAACAGTAGAATTAACAGAGGTTTTAGCTGTTTCTAACGGAGAAACTTTAACAGTTGGTGCACCAGTAGTTGCTGGAGCTAAAGTTGTTGCTAAGGTAGCAGCTCAAGGAAAAGCTAAGAAGATCACAGTTTTCAAGTATAAGCCTAAAAAGGACTACAGAAAGAAGACTGGTCACAGACAACCTTACACTAAATTAGTAATCGAAAAGATCGAAGCTTAATTTTAAGTTATGATTAAGATTATTATATTTAAACAAAAACATATATCTCTCGGATTTAAGATAGAAGGTCATGCTTTATCAAGAGAAGAAATTGAAAGTACTACAGGTGATGCATATGATATGATCTGTAATAGTGTTTCTGTTTTATCTCAAAGTGTTGTAATAGGCATGCAGGAGGTTTTAAAGCTTCCAATAAAGTATGAAATAAATGACGGATTTTTATCACTGAATTTAAATAATCTTAAAGATGAAGAGATTGATAGAGGACAGGTATTACTTTTAACCTTTGAAAAAAGTTTAGAAAGTTTAATGATGTCCCTTGAAGCTAGTTTTGGTAAAAATAGACGGAATAAATATATAAAAATAAAATTCGAGGAGGTGTAATGAGTATGTTAATGATGAACCTTCAATTATTTGCCCACAAAAAAGGGGTAGGTAGTTCAAAGAATGGTAGAGACTCTGAATCTAAAAGATTAGGTGCTAAGGCTGCAGACGGAGAATTCGTTTTAGCTGGAAACATCCTTTACAGACAAAGAGGAACTAAGATTCACCCAGGTCTAAACGTAGGTAAGGGTGGAGATGACACTTTATTTGCTAAGGAAGACGGAATCGTAAGATTCGAAAGAATGGGAAGAGACAAGAAAAAAGTTTCTGTTTACCCAGTAAGCGTTGAAGAAATAGCTGAATAATTATATTTTATATAGGTAAAAGCACCCGTAAGGGTGCTTTTATTCTTGTAATAAATATCTTTTTTATATATACTATTATAAAATATATATGTTATGGAATAATAAAAAATAGGATTATTATGTTTAATCTTATAAAGTTACAAGGAGGATAGTAACTATGTTTATAGATAGAGCCAAGATATTAGTTAGATCAGGTGCTGGTGGGAACGGTGCTGTTACATTCAGAAGAGAAAAGTATGTTCCACTTGGAGGACCAGACGGTGGAGATGGAGGAAAAGGTGGAAGCGTTATATTTACAGTTGATACTGGATTAACAACACTTTTAGATTTCAAATATAAGAAAAAATTTATAGCTGAATCAGGTGGAAATGGGCAAGGTTCAAAATGTTATGGTAAAGATGGTCAAGATTTATACATAAGAGTTCCAATGGGAACTATTATTAGAGATTTCGAAAGTAATAAAGTTATTGCTGACCTTTCACATAAAGATGATACATATGTTATTGCTAGAGGTGGTAAAGGTGGTAAAGGAAATTGTAAGTTCTGTACACC
Source organism: Clostridium sp. K13 (assembly GCF_019734195.1). GTDB lineage: Bacteria > Bacillota > Clostridia > Clostridiales > Clostridiaceae > Clostridium. Next base: position 164,580 of record NZ_JAASHM010000002.1, read on the forward strand.
AACAAGACAGGCACCACACTTTGCAGAGCCAGGTATGCCTGCAGAAGAAAGACAGTTAATGCTTGAATTAAAGTTACTTGCTGACGTTGGATTAGTTGGATTCCCTAATGTAGGTAAATCAACTTTATTATCATCAGTTACAGCAGCTAAGCCTAAGATAGCTAACTATCACTTTACAACATTAAAACCAAATTTAGGAGTTGTAAAAGCAGAAGGAATTAATTCATTTGTTATGGCTGATATTCCAGGAATAATTGAAGGTGCAGCTGAAGGTGTTGGATTAGGACTTGATTTCTTAAGACATATAGAAAGAACAAGATTATTAATACATGTTGTTGATATATCAGGTGTTGAAGGTAGAGATGCTTTTGAAGACTTTGTAAAAATAAATGAAGAGCTTAAGAAATATTCAGTAAAACTTTGGGATAGACCACAAATTGTTGTAGCAAATAAGGCTGATATGCTTTACGATGACGAAGTATTTGAAGACTTTAAGAAAAAGGTTAATGAATTAGGATTTGAAAAAGTATTTAAAATGTCTGCTGCAACTAAGTCAGGTGTAGAAGAAGTAATTAAAGAAGCTGGTAAGATGTTAACAGAAATTCCAATAATGGAATTAGAAATACCAGATGAAGAAAGATATGTTGAACAAGAAAAGAGATTCACATATGAAATCAATGTTGAAGAAGGCGAAGAATACAACACATATGTTGTTACAGGAACATTTGTTGATAGATTACTTGCATCTGTAAATATTCATGATGCAGACTCATTAAGATACTTCCATAAAGTTCTTAATAATAAGGGGGTATTACAACAAATAAGAGAGATGGGAGTACAAGACGGAGACATGGTTAGATTAAATGACTTCGAATTCGAGTACATATTATAGGAGGATAAGGTACATGATAACAGGAAAACAAAGAGCTTACTTAAGAGGGCTTGCAAATACAATGTCACCAATATTTCAAATAGGAAAAAATGGTGTTGAAGAGACATTTTTAAGACAATTAGAAGAAGCTTTAGAAGCTAGAGAACTTATAAAGATAAAAGTTTTAGAAAATAGCGGATTAGCAGCTAGAGAAGTTTCAGATGAAATATGTAAGGCTATAGGATGTGAAGGAGTTCAGGCTATAGGAAGTAAGATTGTATTATATAAGAAATCTGAAAAAAAACCTAAAATAGAATTACCACAAGGAAAAAATAAATAATCATGAAAAGATATGGTATGATGGGTGGCACATTCAACCCCATACATTTAGCACATTTATATATTGCATATGAAGCTAAAGAAGCTCTAAATTTAGATAAGGTTATATTTATGGTAGCAGGAAATCCACCACATAAAAAGGAAAGTCCTGTAATAGATTCTAAATATAGATATAATATGGTTGAAAGAGCTATAGAAGGATATCCAGGTTTTGAAATTAGTAATTACGAAATACAAAAGCATGGATATAGTTATACTTATGAAACTTTAAAATACCTAAAAGGCCAAGAAGAAGACGTTGAAGTCTTCTTCATAGCTGGGGCAGACTCATTAATGGATATAGAAAAGTGGAAAAATCCAGAGTTAGTATTAAATAATTGTACATTTGTAGCTTTTAATAGAGGTGAATATACAAAGGAAACTCTTGAGAAGCAAAAGATAAAATTACAAAATAAGTATAATTCAAATATAGTTTTATTAGATATAATAAATTTAGATATTTCTTCTTCTATGATTAGAAAAAGAATAACAGAAGGAAAAAGAGTAGATTTCTTTATGACTAAGGAAGTTATGGAGTATATAAAAGAGAATAATTTATATAGGGGAGATTAAAATGTGGGGATTAGATGAAATAAGGGATTATTTAAAGAATAATTTAAAGCCATCTAGGTATGGGCATACTTTAGGGGTGGTTAATACTGCTATTAAGCTTGCTGAAATATATAAAGAAGATAAGGCTAAAGCTGAAATAGCAGCTCTTTGTCATGATGTAGCAAAAAATATGACTATTGAAGAATTGAGAAAAGTAATAAAAGATGAAAACATTACTTTATCAGTTGATGAAGAAAATACACAAGAATTATGGCACTCTATAATTGGACCTATAATAGCTAGAAAACTTTTTGGAATAGAAGATGAAGAAATTTTAAGTGCTATGAGATGGCATACTACAGGCAAAGAAAATATGACTAATCTTGAAAAAATAATATATTTGGCAGATTTAATTGAACCCTCGAGAAATTTTGAAGGCGTAGAAGAAATTAGAGAAGCTGCTTATAAGGAATTAGATTTAGGCATGTTAAAGGCATTAACTCATACAACTATATATTTATTAACAAAAGGTTGTGCAGTAGATATAAACTCTGTTAAAGCAAGAAATTATTTAGTATATAACAAACAAAGCTAAATAAATTTTAATAGTTATTAATTTTTTATTAGTATATATAAGGTGAGGGACGAGACTATGTCAGGGAAAAAAGATAACAGAGGGAATAATAGCAGAAGGGTCTCTAATAAAAAGCGTAATAGAGAATTAAGCCCTAGAGAAGAATTAGAAATAAAAAAGAGATTGAGAAAAAAAGAAAGAAAATCTATAGTTATTAAAAGGGCTATTATGGCTGCATTTTTAACAATAACAATATTAATAGTATTATGTGGAATATATTTATTTTCTTTTATTTCGTCTTTAAATAATAATAATATGATACCAGCTGTTAAGCCAAAAGCAAATGAAACTGTAAACATATTATTATTAGGAATGGATATTGGAGATGCAGAGAATACATCCAATGCTTCAGCAAGAAGAACTGATACTATGATGCTGTTAAATTATAATCCACGTACTGATAATGTAAAAGTAGTTTCAATTCCAAGAGATACATTAATTGAGGTTGAAAATGCACATGATGGTAACGGGAATACTATTCCTTATTGGAAGATTAATGCTGCCTATGTTTTAGGTGGAGAGCAAGAAGTTATCGAACAGGTTCAAAACTTATTAGGTGTAACGGTTAATTATCTAGTTGAGATTGATTATGCAGCATTTAGAAATTTAATTGATGCTATAGGTGGAGTTGAAATGTATATTGATAGAGATATGTATTATGATGATGATGCTCAAGATTTGCATATACATTTTAATAAAGGTGAAACTGTATTATTAGATGGTAAAAAGGCTGAGGAATTCTTTAGATGGAGAAAGAACAATGATGGTACAGGTCTTGTAGATGGAGATTTAGGAAGAATTAAGAACCAACAAAAATTTATATCTGCATTAATAGAAAAATGCACTAATCCTATGATAGTTACTGAAATTCCAGGTGTTTTAAAAGCTATAAAAGAAAATGTAATCACTAATATGTCAGGTGTAAGTATGATAGAATATGGATTAAAAATGATAAGTAATTCAGGAATATCTATGAACACTTTACAGGGATATAATGAAAAAATATATGGACAAGATTTCTTAATTGCAGATCCTTCTTATAATCAAAGCTTATTAGAGTCTTTAAAGATTACAAGTCAAGCGGATAATAGCGAGATAAAAAAGAATAGTTCTATTATGGTTTTAAATGCAACTAGAGTTAATGGGTTAGCAGGAAATTTAAAAACAGAATTAGAGAAGTTAGGATATAGTAATATAAGTGTTGGAAATTCAGATAAAAGCAAGGAATCAAGCATATTATCAAATAATAAAGAATTAAAAAAATTATTAAGTGATGAGACAGGAATTAAAAATCTTTCAAAAAATAAAGATTCAAAATATCAAGATTATGATGCAGTAATAATAATTGGTGAAGATTACTTAGAGTTTGAATAAAAGTAGAGTTTTATTTAAGAGTTAAGAGTGTAGAGTTAAGAGTTTTAAATTAAAGTTAGATTATTACTTTAAAATTAAAGGGTGAAAAATTGTAATTAACAGTTTAAACAGCAATTCTTAATTCTTAATTCTTAGCTCTTAAGTGTTTTAGGGAGGGAAAAGATGAGTACATTAGAAAAAAGTGTAGACAAAATCTTTGAAGGTAGAAAGATAAGAGAATACCTAAAAGAAGAGATGGGTTTATCCTCTAGACTTATAAGCGGAGCAGCAATTGATAAAAGAATACTTGTAAATAATAATCCGGTAAGAATGAATTATGTTTTAAAAGAAAATGATAAGATTGTAATCAATTTAAATAAAAAGGAAAGTCAAAATATTGAGCCTGAAAAAATAGATATAGACATAGTTTATGAGGATTCAGAAATAATAGTTGTAAATAAAAGACCTAATATGGTAGTACATCCAACTAAGAGATATCAATCTGGTACTTTAGCAAATGCATTATTATATTATTTTAAAGAAACTAATCAAGATTGTATTGTAAGATTAGTTAGTAGACTTGATATGGATACGTCTGGATTGATCATAATAGCAAAGAATCAATATGCTCATATGGAGTTATCAAAGAATATGCAGGATAATGAAATAGAGAAAAGATACTTAACATTAGTTCATGGGCATATGGAAGAGGTGGAAGGTACTATAGATAAGCCAATTTATAGACCTGAAGTTGAAGGAAACTTAAAAAGAGTTATTGATGATAGAGGACAAAGAAGTATAACTCATTATAAGGTAATAGAAAGATTAGAAAATGCAGACTTAGTAGAATGTTTACTTGAAACAGGAAGAACGCATCAAATTAGAGTACATTTATCTTCATTAGGACATCCGATTTATGGAGATACTTTATATGGGTATGAAGAAGATTCAGAACTAATTTCAAGGCAAGCACTTCATGCATATGGATTAAATTTTAAATCTCCAAAATCAAAGAAATATCTTGAGTTAAGGGCGGAATTACCAACAGATATAGAGAATTTATTATTAGAATTAAGAAAGTAAAATTATAATAATATTTAATAAAAAAATAAGAATTAAGGAATTTTATTAAATCCTTAATTCTTATTTTTTATTGTTAACTAGAAATTATGTTTATTTCTTATATAAGAGCGTCTTGATAAAAAACTCTTCTTACGTCTTTTACTACGAATTATTGATATTAGTATTAAGATAACTATAATGAAAATACCAATTATTCCGGAAATGAAATATTTACTAGAAGTTATTCCATTTACAGTATTTTTAACCATAACTTCAGCTGTATATTCTCTATCTGAATCACTAGCTAATTCAATATCAGAGATTTTCTTTCCATTAACTAAAAGAGAAGCGTTAAATAGAATATCACCTTTCTTAATTGAAGTAGTTGTTAAATCTTTATTATCATATTTTACAGAAGTATTAGGTTTAGTTACATCTTCTCCTTCGCCTATATTAAAAGTATAATAAATATCTTTAGTTGCTACTAAAGGAATAGAAGTAGAACTATCAATAGAATAATCATCTAGCTTATCACCAGTTGATACTATTTTTTCAGTTTTAAAATTTTCAAATCCCCAGTCGAATAATTGTCCAACACTTGTATATAATCCATCTTTATCTGTAGCATTTAAAAAAGCACCAACTATTTCTTGTTGATCTTTTATTGCAGTTGCAGCATAAGAGTGATTAGCAGCAGTTGTATATCCTGTTTTACCACAGTAAGCATATTGATACTTATATGGTGAATTCTCTTTTAGTAAGGGATTATGATTGGTTGCCCATTTTTCGCTTCCGTTTGAATAAGGATGATTTGCATAAAAATAAGATGGAGTTTGTGCAATTCTAACAAAATCAGGATTTTGAGAAGCATATCGCATTATTAATGCCAAGTCATGTGCTGTAGTTAAATGACCATCTTCAGTTAGACCACTTGGATTTTTAAAATTAGTATTTGTTGCTCCTAATTCTTTAGCCTTTTCATTCATAATTTTTGCAAAAGCTTCATTTGATCCTGCAATGTGATCTGCAATTGCTTCAGCACAATCGTTACCAGATTCTAAAAGTAATCCGTAAAGTAGTTCTTCTATTGTATAAACTTCACCTTGTTCAATACCTATAGAAGATCCATCTGCTTTAGGTGGGTTTTCACCTATAGTTACTTCATCTGTAAGTTTACAATTTTCTAATGCAATAATTGCAGTCATGATTTTAGTAGTTGAAGCTGGCATATATTGAACATCAGCATTTTTTTCATAGAGCACTTTTCCAGTAGTGGCATCCATAAGATAAATACCTTCGGAATATAAATTAGGTAGTGCATAGGAGTCTATTTCTTTTACAGTGGTTAATACGATTGTTAGCAAAAATACTAAGGCAAACGTTTTAGATAATAATTTCTTCATATTTCTCTCCCCATAAGTTACATCTTATACATTTTAAGTTTATCAAAAAAGTAATAATAATTCTATAGATAAATTCTGTATAAAAGTTTAGATATGGAATTTTTGTTAATAATTATAAAAGAAAATGTAAGGAGGAAGTAAAATGGATAAATTGAAAAATAAGAAAGTAATAGGCTTATTAGTAGCTTTAGTTGTAATAATAAGCATATCATTATTAACATATAGAAATAATAGTAAAAATGTCTTTAAGGATGAATATATGAAAAACATTTTTATTGATGAAGATAATATCAACTTAGAAAATGAAAATAATAATATCGACTATTCATTAGATTTTAGTGAAGAAAATAATAAAGAAGTGAAAACTGATGTTATTAATAATATAACTAGTGGTTATGATAAAACAATAGTAGTTGAAATCAAGGGTGAAGTAAATAATCCAGATGTGTATACTTTAAAAGAAGGGAGTATAATTAAGGATTTAATTGAAATAGCAGGTGGATTAACAAGTAATGCAGATATTTCTAATATAAATCGAGCTAAAGAAATTAAAAATCATGAATTAATAGTAATTAGAAATATTAATGATATAAATATAGAGGTAGAGAGTATAGAAGCTGAAATAAATCAGGAAAGTGATGATGGAATAATAAATATAAATGATGCAGATTTAAGTAAACTTAAAGAGATTCCAGGGATAGGTGATGTAAAAGCAAATGCTATAATTTTATATAGAGAAGAAAATGGAGGATTTAAATCTATAGAAGAAATAAAGAAAGTTGATGGAATAGGGGAAAAAACTTTTGAAAAAATAAAAAATAGTATAAAATTGTAAATTGTAATGTGAATTTTACATAAATATGCTATTAAATGCTTTTAAAATATAGGGTATTAATGTTATAATTAATAAGATTTAGGAAAACATAATATTAAATGAGTAATTATGTAGGGGGTAAAAACATGAAGAAGAAAGCTATATCTTTAGCATTAGTTGCAATATTAGCTATTAGTGCGGTAGGATGCTCAAGTAACAACAATGAGGCAAAGACATCAGAGGAAAATAAGACAACAGTTGAAAATGTAGATATACTTCCAGGAAAATGGTCAGAAGATTATACTAGAGATGAAGTTAAAGAATTATATAAAAAATCATTAGCAAGTGTTGAATCAACTGCTAAAGGATATTCATTAGATTATGATGTTACAGAAGATGAAATAAAAGAAGAAAATGGCGAGTCAGTTAATGATAGTTATGTATATTTTGATATTCCAGAGGCAGAAAGATTAGAAAGTTTATATTTTGGATTTAAACAATATGGTTCAGATTTAGCTAATGGAAAATTAGAAATGAAATTAGGGTATAAGTTAGATAAAAAGACTATATTAGAGGGTGGAAAATTTGAGTTTGAAAATCTATCGTTAGCATCTTTTTCACAAGCTTTTACTGGTGATTATGAAAGAGATTATACTGAATTAGACAAACAAATATATGATGCAATTAAAAATGGTACAGAAGAGGGTATACAAACTATAACTAATAATGTTGATGGTTTGAAAGAAACGGTAACAATAACAGAGGACTTTTTACTTTATAAATTAGAGAGTAGAGTATATAACTTTAAGTAAATAATAAAGCTTTAATTATATAAATATAAATTCTATGGAGGTAGAAATGGTAGATAACAATGAAGAAAAGCTAGATAATAACTCTGATTTAATTGAAAAAAATGACGAGTTTGTATCAGAAGAAGCTTTAGAAGAGGCAGAGGTATATTTAGCTGAAGAAGAGGCTGCAGAGGCTAAGGAATTTATAAGAGATGAAGAAATAAAAAATGATGGTAAATTACTTCATTACACAAAAGTTATTTTAAGTGGGATTTTAGATCAAATATTTGTTATAGGTTTAGCATTAGTGCTATTTGGAGTATTTGATTTAGCTTTAAGGGCATTTGGATATAGAGTTGCTTTAAGAGAAGAAGTATTTGGTATTATTTATGTAATAAGTAATATATTATATTATCCAATATTACAAGAAATTTTACATGGAAAAACTTTAGGGAAAAAATTCATCTTTAGATAATTTAAGAGACACCTTTATAATAATTTTATAGAGGTGTTTTTTATTTTTGTTTTAAGGTATAATATAATAGGCGATAATAAAAGTATAAATTTAAATAAGTATATATAAGTAATTAATTTTTATAGATTGGAGCGTAAGATGAAAAGAGGAAGTCAATTAACATTAAAAATAAACAATATGAAGTTTCCTTCAACAGGAATATCAGAGTGTGAGGGGAAAAAAATCTATGTAAAAGGTGCTTTTCCTGGGCAAACAGTAAAGGCTACTGTTAAGAAAAATAGAGATGGATATGCAGAAGCTAAACTTGTAGAAGTTATTGAAAAAGCTGGATATGAAATTGAAGCACCATGTCCTCATTTTGGAGTATGTGGAGGATGTAGTTCTCAAAATTTAACTTATGAAAAACAATTAGAATTATTAAGTGATGAAATTTGTGAGCTTTTTGAAGAAAAAGATTTACCTATGGGAATGTACCTTGGAGTTAAAGGTAGTGAAAATACATGGGAATACAGAAATAAGATGGAATTCACTTTTGGAGACTTAGAAAAAGGTGGAGAACTTACTTTAGGTATGCATATGAAAGGAAAGTCTTTTGGAGTATTAACAGTAGATAGATGTATGATAGTAGATGAAGACTTTAGAACTGTTTTAAAAACAACAGTAGATTACTTTAGAAGTACTGGATTACCATACTATAGAGTAATGAGAAGAGAAGGATATTTAAGACACTTAGTTATTAGAAAAGCAACTAATACTGGTGAACTTATGGTTAACTTAGTAACTACAACTCAAGTTGATTTTGATTTAACAGAGTATACTGAATTACTTAAATCTAAAAACTATAAAGGTGAATTAGTATCTATATTACATACAGAAAATAATTCTTTATCTGATGCAGTTATACCAGAAAAGGTTAATGTATTATATGGTAGAGATTACATAGTTGAAAACTTACTTGGACTTAAGTTTAAAATATCACCATTTTCATTCTTCCAAACTAACTCTAAGGGAGCAGAATCTCTTTATAGCTTAGTTAGAGACTTTATGGGAGATGGTGAAAACAAGGTTGTATTTGACCTTTACTGTGGAACAGGTACAATTGGTCAAATAGCAGCACCTAATGCTAAAAAGGTTGTTGGACTTGAGCTTATAGAAGAAGCTGTTGAAGCAGCTAAGGAAAATGCTAAGCTTAATGGATTAAATAACTGTGAGTTTATAGCTGGTGACGTTGCTGAAACTATTAAGAAAGTTAAGGATAAACCAGACATAATCATCTTAGATCCACCAAGAAGTGGTGTTTCTCCAAAGGCTTTAGATTATGTAATTAGATTTAATGCACCAGAAATAATTTATGTTTCTTGTAATCCTAAGACTATGGTTGATAACTTAGATGTATTATTAGCTCATGGATATAAGGTTGATAAGAGTACAGTTAAAGATATGTTCCCAAATACACCTCATGCTGAGACGGTTGTTAGATTAACTAAGTAATATAGGCATTTGTAAGATTTTATCTCTTTCAAATGATGTTAGATTTATGTTAAGAGCACTAACTGGATTAATAATATTTATATTGAAATAAATTAGAAAAAATCTAATTTCTAAATAATTTAGAAATTAGATTTTTTTTGTAGTAATAACTATTGACTCTATAGTTACTATAGACTTTATTATGATTAGAGAAACAAAATATGGAGGGAAAATCATGATAAAAGAATTTTTAAAATATGCAGTTCCTTCAGCCTTAGCCATGTTTGTTTCATCACTATATACAATAATTGATGGAATTTTTGTTGGACAAGGGGTTGGAGATTCTGCCTTAGCAGCAGTTAATATAGTTATGCCTTTTACTATAATGTTATTTGGAATTGCTACTATGTTTGCAGTTGGTGGTGGAGATCTTGTGTCTAAAAATATAGGAAGTAATAATAAAGAAAAGGCAGTAGAGATATTTAGACAAGTATTTAAGTTCTTATTAATTTTAAGTATATGTATAAGTTTAATAGCTGTAATATTTTCAAAAAATATAGTAAAACTACTAGGAGCTACAGATAGCTTAATTCCATTAGCTTCAACTTATTTAAGATATTATAGTTTATTTTGTATTCCTAATTTAATTGGAATCGCTTTAAATAGTTTTGTTAGAAATGATAGTAGACCAAAGCTGGCAATGATAGCAACTTTATCAGGAGCTATAACTAATATAATTTTAGATTATATATTTATATTTCCATTAGGTCTTGGAATAAAAGGTGCAGCAATTGCAACAGGGCTTGGACAATTAGTAACTATAGGTATACTACTACCTCACTTCATAATGAAGAAGGGTATATTAACTTTTGGAAATGTTAAATTAGAAAAGAAAATAATAAAGAAGTTTATAAATATAGGCTTTCCATCTTTTTTTGCAGAAGTAAGTTTTTCTATAATAATATTCTTTATGAATTTAGCATTAGTTAATTACGGTGGAGAAACTTCTTTATCGGCATTTGCGATAATTAACTATATAACAACTAATATTTATATGGTATTACTAGGATTATCTATTGGGGTTCAACCATTATTAAGCTATAACTATGGTGCACGAAGATCAAAGAAAATGTTAGACTTCTATTCTATAACAATAAAAGCAGTAATTATAATAAATATAGTATTTATTGCTATATGTTGTATATTTGGTAAAGGGATGATATCAATATTTACTTCAGATTCTAGAATAGTTGATATTGCATATATAGGTTTAATTTTATCAACATTTGGATATTTTATGGTAGGATTTAATTTAACAAGTACAGTTTATTATAAAGCAATAAATATGCCTAGAATTTCAAATATTTTCTGCTTAAGTAGAAGTCTAATATTACTTCCTATATCATTATTCATTTTATCGAAGCTATTTGGTATTAATGGTATATGGATCACATTATTTGTTTCAGAATTAATAACATTTATAATATTAAGATATTCTATTAATATTAATGCTTATACTATAAAAGCTATTGAAAATGTAATTAACTTAGGAGATTTTTAGTATGGAAACTTATTTTTCTGTTGGGGAAATATCTAAATTAACTAATGTTCCAATTCAAACATTAAGATATTATGATAAAATGGGCCTACTTAAACCAGCATATATTAATAAGCAAAATAATTATAGGTATTATTCAATAAATCAATTTATAAAGATTGATTTATTGAAACAATGTAAGCTTATAGGATTATCATTAAAAGAAATAGAAGAATTATTAAAGGATGAGATAACTTCTGATTCTATGATTAAAATAATTGATAAACAGAGAAAAGTATTAGATGAAAAAATTAAGGAAATGGAATCTATTAAGGCATATATTAATTTTTTAGAAGGTAGAATAGAGGAAAGTAAAAAAGTAAGCGAAAATGAAATATTCATTAAAGAAAATAATGAAAGAGTAGTTAGGAAATATAACTGTGAAATAAAAAATCAAAAAGACTTAGAACTTAATTTAAGAAGAGTTTTGCTTGATGCAGAAAAAGATAACTGCATAATGAATTATGAAATAGTATTTGAAGCTCCATTAGAACTAATAAAAAAAGAAAACAGAACAGAGTATACGGCAATAATGCTTTATAATAATGAAAAGTTGGAGAAAAATACAAGGAATGTTATATTACCAAGGGGTAAGTATCTTACAATGTATTATGATGATAGAAATGAAAATAGTTTTAAATATTACAAGAAGATGTTGGATTATATTGAGGCAAATAATATAGAAACAATAGGATGCTTTAATGAGTTTTCAATACTATCAAGAATAAATTCAAAGGAAGTAGAAAAATCTATAGTTCAATTAGAGATACAAATTAGATGATATTTATAGGAGTAATCGCTTAGAATAATAGTGGTTACTCCTATTTATAATATAAATAAAAAAATGCCTACAATAGATGTAAATCTTATAAATATGAATAATTTAGTTAGGTTTATGGAATATGATGAGTAAAATCAAATAAATAAATTTGTTGTTTTAGAAGGAAGGATGCCTGAAAACCCAGGAGAGATTGCTTTAGATGAAAGAGCCTTTAGATTAAATGAGAATTTAAAGATTGGTAATAGTTATATAAATTGTTTAGGAAATATTGTATCGGTACTACTAGTATTTTTCTTCTTAGTAGCAATATTAATTTGTTTAACTACAATGACAAGAATGGTAGAAGAAAATAGGTTAGAGATAGGTACGCTGAAAGCTTTAGGATATAATGATTTAGAAATATCATGGAAGTATATAATATATGCTTCATTATATATCAATTGAAAGTTATATATTTTCAGACTTATTAACAATAAGTTTCTCACTTATTGTTATGATTTTAATGCATATAAAACTAAAAAAGGTTAATATGATTGATGCACTAAAATCTAATGAATAAATAATTAGCTAGATAACAAAATTTGTATTGATATCTATTAAGTAAGAATCAGTTACAAGATAGTTATCTAGCTTTTTTATTAAATATATAAAATACTTAATGCTATAAGAAATTGCCCAATATAATAAGCAGTCAAATTAAAGCCATTAATAATTTTAGGACAATCTTTATAAAGTAATATAAATGATAGTAGATAGTCAGATAATAAAAATAAAATTGCACCGCATATTAGTAGTATTATTACAGGTAAATTTAATGAAGTAATAGTTATAAGAGAAATGGATTTGCAAACCATGAAGCTTATTATTAAGCAATATATACTAGCAGGTAACAAAGATTTGTTAAAATTGATTTTTTTATTACACTTTAAGGTTGATAATAAAATAAATGATAGAAATATAGCAAAAATGAAATCTCTAATGTGAAGCTCAGATATACTTATAAAGCATAATGAATATAATATATGGGTAATTCCAAAGCTAATTCCACCACTTATTAGTAAAGTATTTTTAGCGTGTGGTTTTTTATAATTGATTCCTAAAAGTATATCTCCTAAGAAAGAAAATATTAAACCAATGAAAATAAAAAGAAAATATTTTAAATTGTTAGGATTACTTAAGTAAGAAAATAAAGCTATAAGTAAGAAGCATAAGCTAGTAAAAAATTTAGAAATTAATCTAAAATTAGAATCAGAAGTTAAGGTGAAATAAATTAATATTCCTAAACAAGAAAGACCTAATAATAAACATATATAAATTCCCATAAGCAACTCCAATAATAAATTTACTATTTATTATTATATTAAGCTTGTATCAATACTATTGATACAATTAGTTAATGAATTTGTAGTAGGAAAATAGGTCAAACTATCTATAATAATATTATTTATCAAGAAGAATTGTTATGTATATACAAAAGATGCCTGAAATTAATTTTGGGGAGGAAAATGGGAGAAAGTAAGAGAACATTACAAAGATAAATTTAATAATAATTATAGTCAGAAGGTAGTTGATATAGTAACATACTCTTATTTTAAAGATGGAATGACACTTTTCCAAGAAAAATTAAGTGTGAAAGCGCTAGGGATATAGATGAAATAGAGTTTTTTAGAAATATTATATATAAATAAATATAACTTTTAATAAAAAGAAGTGATAAAACACTTCTTTTTTTATGTTAAAAATATTAAATATAAAAATATTTTAATATATAAGTAAAGGTTTAGATGACATTATTCCAATAAAAAGTTTAAAAATTTCCCGGGAAAAGGCAGAGGTTTTAAGGGTTTAAGTTATATTATGTCGTAATCTATTATTTGACATAGAGTACACTCTAGCACTTATAATGAAATTGCAGGAGGGATAAAATGGAATATTTGATAAAAGATGCATCTAAAAAACTTAATATTTCAATATATACTCTTAGATATTATGACAAGGAAGGATTAACTCCCTTTGTTAAAAAGGATGAAAATGGCGTAAGAAAATATACAGATGAGGATTTAGAATGGATAAGAATGCTTATAAATCTTAGAGATATTGATATGCCAATTTCTAATATTAAGGAATATATAGAATTATACTTAAAAGGTGATGAGACTATAGAGCAAAGAAGAGACCTAATGTGTAGATATAGAGAATATATAAAGAAAAAGGTTGAAGATACGATAAGTAGCCTAGAAATGGCTACAGAAAAATTAAGAAATTATGATTCTGTAGTTGCGGATATATTAGATGATACAAATTTATTTGAAAATAAAAAAATATATAATAAGTAAATTTTGGCCAAAGTTTCACTAAGTGAGAGGTGTAAATTGATAAAAAGATTAATAGTTGGTGGGGTAGTTTGTTTTGCAGCAACAGAAACAGCAATAGCTTCATATTTATTAAAAAGAACTCTTATAAGGAGTAGGGCTGATGTTGAAAGAACTAAAAAGATGTCAGGAACAAATTGGGTTAAATATATTACTGAAATACAGAAGAAAAAAGAGTGGCTTATGAAGCAAGAACATGAAGATGTATATATAAAATCAAATGATAATTTAAAGCTACACGGAATATTATTTCATAAAAGATCTTCAAAAAGGATAGTTATTTGTTTACATGGATATTCAAGTAAGGGAGGAACAAGTGATTATACTGCTATATCTAAATTTTATTTAGATAGGGACTTTAATATTCTTATGATAGATGCTAGAGCACATGGAGCTAGTGAAGGTAAATATATTGGGTTTGGATGTTTAGATAGGAATGATCTTATGAAATGGATACAATATGTCATAAATTTATTAGGTGATGATTGTGAGATATTATTACATGGTACATCTATGGGCGGAGCAACTGTACTAATGGCATCGGGATTAGAGCTTCCTACTAATATAAAAGGAATAATTTCTGATTGTGCATTTACTTCACCTGCAGACATATTTACTAATGTATTAAAAAATATGTATCACATATATCCTTATCCTATTATAAACATAGCAAGCGTAATTAGTAAAAAGATAGCAGGTTATGGATTAGACCAATGTAATTCAGCTGAAGAGGTAAAGAAAGCGAAGACTCCAATATTATTAATTCATGGAGATAATGATACCTTTGTTCCATGCTGTATGAGTGAGGAAATATATGAAAACTGTGCCTCACCAAAAGCTTTATTTATAGTCAAGGGAGCTGGACATGCTGAATCTTATTATAAGGATACACAAGAATATCAAAAGAAAGTTGATGATTTTATAAAGAGATATTTTTCTAATAGGGAAGTGAAAATTAATTTTTAAGGAAATAGATAATAAAAGATTATATCCATTAACAGCAGCACAAAGATTACATTTTTTTACTTTAAAGTATTGTCCTAAAAAGCAAGTATTAAATATAGGAACAAGTTTAACTATAAATGAAGATATTAATTTTAATATCTTAAAAGAATCTATATATGAAGCATATTCTAGATGTGAGTCAATGAGACTTAGGTTTGTTAGTGATTCAGAAGGAAATGTGATGCAATATGTAGCCGATAAAGATGATAAGTTACCAGTAAATGACGTATGTAATATTATAGAAAGGTTTGATGCCGAAGTATTAATATATGATAATAATAGATTAGATGTTGCAGAAGTTGTAAAAAGTAAATGTCCTAAAATAAAGTTTATAGTTTCAATGTCAGAAAAGTCTAATCCTGATTTTGCTTTATCCTTAAATGAGCTAATGCAAGAAAATAAAGGGGATTTTTATATAGATATCGATAATGAAAAGTTATGTACAATATTATTTACTTCGGTAACTACAGGAAAAAGTAAGGGGGTAATGCTTAATCATAGGAATCTTACTGATAATGTAACTTCAGTTGATATGAAGCTTAAGCCAGGAACAGTTTCAATGACAGTATTACCTATAAATCATGTTTTTTGCTTTACGATGGATATATTAAAGGGAATATATTGTGGTCTATGTATATGTATAAATGATTCTATGATAAGAGTATCTAAAAATTTGAAGTTATTTAAGCCAGAGATTATGTGTCTTGTTCCAATGGTAATTGAAGGTTTATATAATAAGCTTATAGATGGAAGTGTTATATTGCCTAAGAAACTTGTGGCAAAAGCTGCGTTAGGAGGAAATCTAAAAAAAATTTTTAGTGGAGGAGCATATTTAAATCCTAAATTTATTGATGGTTTTAAAGAGTTTGGAATAGATATAATACAAGGTTATGGTATGACAGAGTGTTCGCCTGTAATAAGTACTAACTTACCTGGAAAGATAAAAAAAGAATCAGTAGGACAACTTATATCTAATTGTGAGGCAAAGATTATAGATGAAGAGATTTATGTTAAAGGATCAAGTGTTATGATGGGATATTATAAGATGCCTAAGGAAACAGAAGAAACATTAATTGATGGATATCTTAAAACTGGTGATTTAGGGTATATAGATGATGACAATTATATTTATATAACAGGAAGAAGAAAAAATTTGATAATTTTAGCCAATGGAGAAAATGTATCACCAGAAGAAATTGAAAATGAACTAACAATAAATAGAATGGTAAAAGAAATAATTGTTAGTGAAGAGAGTAATAGAATAAAGGCTGAAATATTCCCTAACTATGATTACTTAAGTAAGAAGAAAATTAAAAATGTTGAAGAAGAAATTAAGAGTATTATTGATAGGTATAATGCTGAAACTCCTATTTATAAAAGAATTACTACTCTTAAAATAAGAGAAACAGAATTTGATAAGACTACATCAAAGAAGATAAAAAGAGAATATGTTAATAAATAATATTATTAAAGGCTGTCTTTAAAAGGCAGCCTTAGTTAATTAGTAGAAATATAAAATACAATTTAACATTATTTTTAATTATATTAATTTATATCATTTACATTGAAATATGCTAACTATATAATTAGGATATTAATTAATAAAATATATTATAAATATATTTTTTAGATTAAGTAAAAGATAAATATATAAACTAAAAAGATAGGGGGAATAGGCATGAAATCATTAAAAATTGCTTGTACCGAAAGAACTAGAAATTATTTTTTCACAGATAGGGAAACTATAGAAGTTGGTACAACTGATTATACTGATGTAGCAGCTGCTGTAGTTAATGAAAGTGATATAGAAAGTATCAATGATATATATGATACAAGATTTGGAATAGCTATATTTGTTTTAGCTGAAACAGATGAAATTAATGATGAAATTAAAAGTAAAGTACATAAGATATTAAATATAAATGAATTAAATGAAGAGATATTTAGTAAGGAAGTAAATAAAGCAGCTGATAAATATGAAGAAGAAATGTTGCCACCATTTTTTGATGTATTAAGTGAATATTCAAGAAGAGGAAATTTACAGTTTGCTTGTCCAGGCCATCAGGGAGGACAATATTTTATGAAGCATCCTGCTGGAAGAGCGATGTATGAGTTTTTTGGTGAAAATATATTTAAATCAGATATATGTAATGCAGATGTTGATTTAGGAGATTTATTAATACATGAGGGGCCAGCAATGTCAGCTCAAACTTATGCAGCAAAAGTATATAATGCCGATAAGACGTATTTTGTAATGAATGGAACAAGTACATCAAATTCTGTTGTAATAAATGCAATAGTATCCCCTGGGGATTTAGTTTTATTTGATAGAAATAATCATAAGTCTATATATAATTCAGCTTTAGTTTCAAGTGCAGGAAAACCTGTATATTTAGAAACATCACGTAATCCTTTTGGGTTTATTGGTGGAATAGATGCTCATTGTTTTGATGAAAAATATTTAAGAAGCGAAGCAGCTAAGGTTGATGATAAAAAAGCTAAAGAAAAGAGACCTTTTAGATTAGCTGTTATTCAGCTTGGGACTTATGATGGAACTATATACAATGCAAGACAAGTAGTTGATAAGATAGGACATCTTTGTGACTATATATTATTTGATTCTGCATGGGTAGGATATGAACAGTTTATTCCAATGATGAGAGATTGCTCACCCTTATTATTAGATTTAAAACCAGAAGATCCAGGAATATTGGTTACACAATCTATTCATAAGCAACAAGCAGGATTTTCACAAACATCTCAAATTCATAAGAAGGATAGCCATCTTAAAGGTCAAAAGCGTTATGTGGATCATAAGAGATTTAATAATGCGTATATGTTATATGCTTCAACAAGTCCATTCTATCCATTATTCGCAGCTTTAGATGTTAATGCAAGAATGCAAGATGGAGAAGCAGGAAGAAAACTTTGGGCTGATTGTATAAAAGTTGGAGTTGAAGCAAGAAAAGATGTTTTAGAAAGATGTGAATTATTAAAGCCATTTATCCCACCAGTAGTTAAGGGAAAGCCATGGCAGGATTTTGATACAGAAGAAATAGCTAATGATATTGAATTCTTTAAGTTCTATCCCGGAGAAAAGTGGCATTCATTTGAAGGCTATGGAGAAAATCAATATTTTGTAGATCCTAATAAATTTATGTTAACAACTCCAGGAATAGATGTAGAAACTGGTGAGTATGAAGAGTTTGGTATACCAGCAACAATACTGGCAAATTACCTAAGGGATCATAGAGTAGTGCCAGAAAAAAATGATCTAAATTCAATATTATTCTTATTAACACCAGCAGAAACTACATCTAAAATGAAAGGGCTTGTAGATCATCTTGTTAGGTTTGAAAATCTTATAAAAGATGATGCGCCATTAAGTGAAGCTTTACCAAGGCTTTATGAGAAGCATGAAGAAAGATATAAAGGTTATACAATAAGAAGACTATGCCAAGAAATGCATGATTTCTATAAGAAAAATGATGCAAAGACTTATCAAAAATTATTATTTAGAAGAGATTCACTACCAGAGTATGTTATGAATCCTAATGAGGCTAATATAGAGCTTAAGAGAAATAATGCTAAGTTAGTACCTTTAAGTGATATTGTTGGAGAAATTGCATTAGAGGGAGCTCTTCCTTATCCACCAGGAGTATTTTGCGTAGTGCCTGGTGAGAGATGGAATATTGTAGCTCAAAAGTACTTCTTAATTTTAGAAGAAGGGATAAATAAATTCCCAGGCTTTGCTCCAGAAATTCAAGGTGTTTACCTTGAAAAAGAGAATAATAAAGTAAGAGCTTATGGATATGTTTTAGATAAGTAAATTTATAATAAAAAGATATAATTATTAAGGATAAACTTCGTTCTATATATTTAGAGCGGAGTTTTTTTGTGAAATTTAAAAGCTGAATTACCATAAAAGTTTTTGTATTAAAATAATGTAATGTTTTTTATAGAAATAAATTAAATTTGATATAAAATATAACTATATACAAAATTTACAAGAGGTGAAAATATGAATAGGGGATTTTATAAGAGAGTACAAGATGAATTAAATAATAATAGGAATATTTATATAGCAACTATTATAAGAGATAAAGAGGACAAGCTATTTGAAAAGAAAATATTAATAGTTAATAATGAAGTAATAAGTGAAAATGAAGATGATATAGATTTTTACAAAAATATTGTGGAAAAAATTAATTTTAATGAATGTGGAAAAATATTAAGGATTAATGAGGAGCTTGAAATTATAATAGAGAATATTATATCAAAACCTAGCCTTGTAATTTGTGGAGGGGGACATATTGCATTATCATTAGCAAGTATGGCAAAAATGTTAGATTTTAACGTTACTGTTATTGATGATAGAGAAGAATTTGCTAACCAGAATAGGTTTCCAGATGTTGATAATATAATCTGTGATAACTTTAATGATGCATTAGATAAAATAGAGTTCAATAGAAATTCATACTTTGTTGTTGTTACAAGAGGGCATAGAGCAGATCAGGATTGTGTTGAAAAGATATTAAAAAATGACTTTAGATATTTGGGTATGATAGGAAGTAAGGCTAAAGTGGCAAATTCAATAAGACAGTTATTAGAAAAGGGATATACTACAGAAGAAATAAATAAAGTAAATGCTCCAATTGGGCTTAATATAGGGGCTAAAACTCCAGCAGAAATATCAGTAAGTATTATGGCACAAATTATTCAAGAAAAGAATAGTAAAAATTTATCTACTATTGATGAAGAAATATTAAATAATATTATTTATGAGGATAGAAAAAAAATATTAGTAAGTATTTTAGATAAAAGAGGATCATCACCAAGAGGTATTGATGCTAAAATGCTTGTTAAAGATGATAGTAGTTTTATTGGAACTATTGGTGGCGGAGTTGTTGAAAATGCAGCTTATGAGAAAGCTTTAGAGTTAATAAAGGAAGAAAAATCACATATAGAAAGTTATGATTTATCAAATTCAGTAGCGGCAAAACTTGGTATGGCATGTGGGGGTACAATAAAGGTATTTTTTGAATATATAAAATAAACACGAAAAATACCTTAAAATTATAGTTTAGATATAAAATAGTTAAAGACAAACTTTTCAATTGAAGTTTGTCTTTAATTTTTGTGTTTATACAAGAAAAGAGTTAAAAAAATAAAAAAAACGAAAAAAGTGTAAAAAAAACTAGAAAAATATACACATAATTCAAAATATATGATAAAATCATCCTGTAAATAAAAACGTACATTTTTCAAATAAAACAAAAATATTGTTCGTAAAAATATTTTGCTATTTATAGGGGGGCATATAATGAAAACTGGAAGTGTTTATGAATTAGAAGGAAGAGTACCTTTAAAACAAGCTATCCCATTGGGGATTCAACATGTATTAGCTATGTTTTTAGGAAATGTATCACCGTTAATAATAGTATGTGGACTTTTAGATATTCCATTAGAAACTAAATCAATGTTGATTCAAAACTCAATGTTTGTAGCAGGTGTTGCAACTTTAATTCAATTATATCCAATTTTAAAGGTTGGAAGCGGTCTGCCTGTTGTTATGGGCACAAGTTCAGGGTTTATAGGTACACAAAAAGCTATAGGAGTTACTTATGGATATTCAGCAATAATGGGAGCTTCATTAGTTGGTGCTTTATTAGAAATAGTTTTAGGATTCTTTATTAAACCATTAAGAAAATTATTTCCACCTATAGTAACAAGCTTAGTCGTTATATCTATAGGACTTTCATTACTTCCTGTAGGAGTAAAGTATTTTGCAGGTGGAGCTGGAGCTGCTGACTTTGGTTCTAAAAATCATTTAATAGTAGGAACAGTAGTAATTTTAGTAATAATAGTGTTACAAAATTTCACAAAAGGGTTTATAAAAACATCAGCAATATTAATAGGAATAATAGTAGGATATATATTATCGATAGTTATGGGAATGGTTGATTTCACAGCTGTAAAAGAAGCAGCATGGATAAGTTTACCTAGACCATTTGTTATGGGATTTGAATTTAGATTAGATGCAATAATTTCAATGGCAATAATGTACATTGCAACTACAGTAGAAACAATAGGAGATATTTCTGCTATTGCAGTAGGTGGTCTTGGAAGAGAAGCTACAGATAAGGAGTTAGCTGGAGGGGTTGTTGCAGATGGTGTTTCAAGTTTTATAGCCGCTTTATTTGGAGTTGCACCAAATACTTCATTTAGCCAAAATGTTGGACTTGTTGCAGTAACTAAGGTTGTAAATAAATTTGTAATTATGACAGGAGCTGTATTTTTAATTTTAGCAGGATTCTTTCCAAAATTAAGTGCAATACTTTCGGTAATGCCACAATCAGTTCTTGGAGGAGCTGCTGTTATTATGTTTGCAATGATATTTGTTAGTGGATTACAATCGTTATTTAGAGAAAAATTAGATTGTAGAAATGGATTAATAGTTGCATTAGCTATAGGGATTGGGGTTGGAATAGGTAATGTTCCAGAAGCTTTAGCGCAATTACCAACTTGGGTTAGTAATATATTTGCACAAAATGGTATAATAATGACATTTGTTATAGCAACTGTATTAAACTTAGTATTACCACAGGATAAAGAAAAAAGTGAACTAGTAAATGTATAAAATTTTTATAAAAAAGGGCTTATATCTAATAATGATATATAGCCCCTTTGTTGAGTTTATAGGAGGAGAATAATTTGTTTACGATTAGAAATTATGTAGTAGCAGAAAGCTTAGAACAAGCATATGAATTAAACCAAAAAAAGAACAATGTTGTTTTAGGGGGAATAGGCTGGCTTAAGATGGGTGGAAGAAATATTCAAAATGCCATTGATTTATCAGCCTTAGGTTTAGATAAAATAGAGGAAGATGAAGAGTGCTTTAAAATAGGATGTATGTGTACATTAAGACAATTAGAAACTGATAAGAACTTAAACTCTTATTTTGATGGAATTATTTCAAAGTCATTAATACATATTGTAGGAGTTCAATTTAGAAATTGCGCCACTATAGGAGGTAGTATTTACTCACGTTTTGGATTTTCTGACATATTAACTTCATTATTAGCATTAGAAACATATGTAGAACTTTTTAATGGTGGAATAATACCATTAACTGAATACAGAGATATGCCTTATGATAATGATATTTTAGTAAGGGTAATAATAAAGAAAGATAATAGAAAAGCAGCTTATTTAACACATAGAAATAGTGCTACGGATATTCCAACTTTAGCAGTTGCAGCTTCTAGAGTAGAGAAGAGATGGAATATTGTAATTGGAGCTAGACCACAAAAGGCTATTAACATAAATGCAGCAGAACTTTTAAGTGAAGTTCCTACACAAAATGAAATTGATGATGTAGTTAATTATGTTATGGAAAATATTAAATTTGATAGTAACATGAGGGGAAGTAAGGAATATAGAAAAATACTAGCAAAAGTATTTATAAATAGAGCAATAAGTGAAATTACAGGAGGAAACTATGGAAATTAAACTATGGATAAACAATAAACTTTTTCAAGATAATGTAGAAGCAGATATGTTATTAATTGATTATGTAAGGAGCAAAGGATTTTTTAGTGTAAAAAGAGGGTGCGAAACTGCAAATTGTGGATTATGTACTGTTCACTTAGATGGAAAACCAGTCTTATCATGTAGTACTCTTGTAATGAAAGCAAATGGAAAAAAGGTAACAACACTTGAAGGGTTACAAGAAGAGGCAGAGGAATTTGGAGCATTTATGGCAGACCAGGGAGCAGAGCAATGTGGTTTCTGTAGTCCAGGATTTGTTATGAATGTATTAGCTATGAAAAAAGAGTTATCAAATCCTACAGAAGATGAAATTAAGCATTATTTAGCGGGCAATCTTTGTAGATGTACAGGATATATGAGCCAATTAAGAGCTATAAAAAACTTCTTAGAAGCTAAAAAGGAGGATTAAATATGAAGTACGTTAATAAAGGTATAAGAAAAAAGGATGCAATGTCATTACTTACAGGGAAGCCAGTTTACACAGATGATATAGCTCCAAGTAACTGTTTAATAGTAAAAGTACTTAGAAGTCCTCATGCACATGCATTAATTGAAGATATTAATATTACAATTGCTAGCAAGGTACCTGGAATAGAGTGTATTTTAACATATAAAGATGTACCGCAAAAAAGATTTACAACAGCAGGACAATCTTATCCAGAACCAAGCCCATATGATAGATTGATTTTAGATAAAAGATTAAGATGTGTTGGAGACCCAGTTGCTATAGTTGCAGGTGAGAATGAAAAAGCAGTTAATAAAGCTTTAAATTTAATAAAAGTTAAATATGAAGTTTTAGATGCCGTTTTAGATTTTAGAGAAGCAATTGATAATGAGGTTATAGTTCATCCAGAAGATGATTTTATTGCATTAAATGATTGGATTAATGTAGATAAAAATAGAAATATATGTTCAAAAGGTGATTTTATCTATGGCGATGTTGAAGAAGAATTGAGTAAATGTGCTCATATTATAGAGCAAACTTATCATACTAAAGCAAATAGCCAAGCTATGATGGAGACTTTTAGAGCATTTACTGAATTAGATACATATGGAAGATTAAATATAACAAGTGCAACTCAAGTTCCATTCCATGTAAGACGTATATTAGCAAATGCATTAGATATACCGAAGTCTAAAATAAGAGTTATTAAGCCAAGAATAGGTGGGGGATTTGGAGCAAAACAAAGTGTTGTTGCAGAAATATTCCCAGCTATAGTTACGATGAAAACAGGAAAGCCAGCAAAAATGGTTTATACTCGTGAAGAAAGTATGACTAATGGTAGTCCGAGACATGAGATGGAAATTAAGGTTAAGGTTGGTGCTGATGAAAAAGGTATAATTAAGGCTATTTATATGTATACTTTATCTAATGCGGGTGCGTATGGAGATCATGGACCAACAACTGTTGGATTGGCTGGTCATAAATCAATGCCTCTTTATAACGGAGCAAAAGCATATAAATTTGAATATGATGTTGTTTATTCAAATACTATGGGAGCAGGAGCCTATAGGGGATATGGAGCTACTCAAGGATTATTTGCATTAGAATCTGCTGTAAATGAATTAGCGGATAAATTAAATATTGATCCTATTAAATTAAGAGAAATGAATATGGTTGCTGAAGGTGAAATAATGCCAGCATACTATAATGAACCTGCAAATAGCTGTGCTTTAGATAGATGTTTATCTAGAGCAAAGGAAATGATAGATTGGGATAATAAATATCCATGTAGAGATATGGGAAATGGAAAAGTAAGATCAGTTGGTGTTGCTATGGCTATGCAAGGTTCAGGTATATCATCAATAGATACAGCAGCAGTTGAGATTAAGCTTAATGATGATGGGTTCTATACATTGATGATTGGTGCAGCTGATATGGGTACAGGCTGTGATACAATATTAGCTCAAATGGCAGCAGATTGTTTAGAATGTGATGTTGATAATATTATAGTTCATGGTGTTGATACAGATCAAAGTCCATATGATACTGGATCTTATGCATCTAGTACAACATATATAACAGGTGGAGCAGTTATAAAAACTTGTGAAAAAATGAAAAAGAGAATTATTGAAGAGGCATCAAAGGCATTAAAATGTCCAGTTGAAAACTTACAGTTTGATGGTGAAAAAGTATTTTCAATAGAAGATGAAAAAGAAATAACATTAATTGATATAGCTAATAATACCTTAGTTGGTGGGTTTAGAACTATAAGTGAAAGTGAATCACATTATTCAGAGGTTTCACCACCTCCGTTTATGGTTGGAATTGTGGAAATAGAAGTAGATAAATTAACTGGAAAAGTTGATATAATTGATTATGTTGCAGTTGTAGATTGTGGAACTGTAGTTAATCCAAATCTAGCAAGAATCCAAGCAGAAGGTGGAATAGCTCAAGGTATTGGGATGGCTCTATATGAGGATATTACTTATACTGAAAAAGGAAAAATGAGAAATGATTCATTCCTTCAATATAAAATACCAACAAGACTTGATGTAGGAAATATAAGAGTAGAATTTGAATCAAGTTATGAACAAACAGGACCATTTGGAGCTAAATCAATAGGAGAAATAGTTATTAATACGCCGTCTCCAGCTTTAGCACATGCAGTATACAATGCAACTAAGGTGAATGTAAGAGCATTACCAATAACTTCAGAGAAAATTGTTATGGGAATGCTTGAATAATATTATGAAGAAAAATAAAAGTTAAGGGCCTAAAGGCCAGTTAAGTTTTTGAACAACGCTTTGCTAGTTCAAAAGGGTAAGAGTTGTCTACGACAACGTTAAGAGACTACGGCTAGTTAAGGA
The DNA here is from genome assembly GCF_019734195.1 of Clostridium sp. K13. GTDB lineage: Bacteria > Bacillota > Clostridia > Clostridiales > Clostridiaceae > Clostridium. The sequence continues at coordinate 190,500 of NZ_JAASHM010000002.1, forward strand.
AGAAACTTCTTGTGAAGTTTCTAAAATATATATTTAAACAAATTACGGAGTAATTTCCTTCTTAACTCTTTAACGTTTGCTTTATAAAACACTTACCAGAGTTTAATTAGCAAAAGCTAAATTAAACTCTTTAACTGGCCGAAGGCCTTTAACTAACTAAATTGATTTGCAATTTATCAAAAGGGGGGATTTAGGAGATGAAGATAAACTTAATTTTATTAGCAGCTGGAAATAGTAAAAGGTTTAATGGAAATAAATTATTAGCAATATATAAAGAAAAGCCAATATATATGCATATAGTTAATAATGTTCTTAAGTTAGAAGTTAATAAAATAATATGTGTAACTCAGTATGAGGAGATAAAAGAAGCTTTATTAAATACTAATATTAATGTTGTTATCAACACTAACAGTAGCTTAGGAATTTCAAGCTCCATAAAATTAGGAATAAATTTTGATAAAGAAGCTGATGGATATATGTTTATGGTATGTGATCAGCCATTTATTACAGAAAAAACTTTAAAAATATTATTAGATAAATTTATTAATGGAGAAAAAGGTATAGTTTGTGTTGGATGTGGAAATAATAAAGGTAATCCAGTAATCTTTTCAAAAAAATATATTAATGAATTATTATCATTACAAGGAGATAATGGTGGAAAGCGAATACTAAAGGGGCATTTAAATGACTTAAATGTAGTAAATATTGATAATGAGATTGAATTATTCGATATAGATACACAAGAAGAATTTACAAAAGCATCCCGTTTAAAATGTTTACATTAAAAATATTTAAGAAAAATTAAAAAAGTTTTTAAAATAGTGTTGACTTTTGTCTGAAAACACTGTAATATACAAAAAGTAGTCACTAAGACATACGCAAGGCCCCTTGGTCAAGCGGTCAAGACACCACCCTTTCACGGTGGTAACAGGGGTTCGATTCCCCTAGGGGTCACCATTTTGACTAAAAGGAATCTCAATTCTGTTGAGTAAATTCCACTAACTAAATCGAAGATTTAGAGTGTCATTCATGCGGGTATCGTATATCGGTAATACTCCAGCCTTCCAAGCTGGAAAGGTGGGTTCGATTCCCACTACCCGCTCCATTTAAAAATGTTAGGAACGAGCAGTACAAGGAAATGAGGAATGAGCACCAGAGCTTATATATCATAAGTGAGGAGCATAGTGACGAAATTGAAGAAGTAATGCGAAGTTAATAACGGTTTTAATAAGCGTGTTTAGCTCAGCTGGATAGAGCAACGCCCTTCTAAGGCGTGGGCCAGGAGTTCGAATCTCTTAACACGCACCATATTTTGGTTTACTAGCTCAGTCGGTAGAGCACTTGACTTTTAATCAAGGTGTCCGGGGTTCGATTCCCCGGTAAGCCACCAAAAAAAGAAACTCAATAGAGTTTCTTTTTTTTTGCTTAAAAAACTTTAGATCATAATACTGACCAATGAAATAGAAATTCATATTATATTATGAATTGCTTTTTTTTGGAGATAAGATGAAGAGTAAAGATGATGATAGAGAATATGAGTATGAAAAAGAAAAAATAGATAAGTATATTATAGAGTTTGAAGTTAGTTTAGCTAACATGGAGAAAGTAGGAGTTGCTTTTTTAGTGGCTGGTTATTCAAATTATATATATGCTACCAATTTAGATATATTAGATGCACAAAATAGAAACAATACAGGGAAGACTTCTGAAGAAGCATTTTTATTTAGTCAAAAGTTAGTTTTATTAGGATATATATTATTGTGGATAGTTGCATTACGAAGAACATATGTGAAGGAATTAAGTAATATTTATAGGGATGAAAAAAATGATATAACAGCATACCAAAATGTTGCAAGTTCATATTTGATAAGCATAATTGCTAATGCAATGAGGCTTCAAGCTTTTAATACATTAAATAATGAAGAAGTACAATCTAAAAAAGAAGAGAATGATAACAAAAATAATTCATAAATTTACAAACCACTGAATAGAAATTAGTAAGCATATTATAAAAAGGTGGGAGAAATATGTCTGAGTATAAAAAAGAAAATATGTACAGGCTAGAAGGGAAAGTGCCGTTGGGTGATGCAATTCCATTGGGAATGCAACATGTTCTTGCGATGTATGCTGGAAATTTAGCACCATTACTTGTTGTCACTAGTGTTTTGAATATGGATATGGCTATTAAGGTTACATTACTTCAAAATGCTATGTTTGTAGCAGGTCTTATAACTTTGATTCAACTTTATCCTATTTGGAAAGTTGGATCTGGATTACCGGTTGTTATGGGAACTAGCTCTGGATTTATTCCAGTAAGCTTAGGTGTAGGGAATCAATTTGGATATGGAGCTATCATGGGAGCATCACTTATAGGTGGAATAATTGAATTTTTACTTGGATTTATAATAAAACCACTAAGAAAAATATTACCACATGCAGTTACGGGGACTGTTGTATTGATATTAGGAATTTCACTTATTGGTGTAGGTATACAATTCGTTGGTGGTGGGGTTGGCATGCAAGGAGATCCTACCTTTGGTTCTATAAAAATATAACAATAGCATTAATAGTTTTTTTAGTTATTGTTTTGCTTAAACAATTTTCAAAAGGATTCTTAAGTGTATCAGCAATATTAATAGGTATTATTGTTGGATATATTATATCAATACTTATGGGAATGGTAGATTTTTCAGAAATATCAAAAGCAGCATGGTTTTCGATTCCAAAACCTATTTTTATGATTGATGGAATAGAATATAGTTTTCATATAGAAGCAATAGTACCTTTTATATTAGTATACTTAGCAACTACAGTTGAGACTATAGGTGATAATACTGGAATTGCAGTAGGTGGGCTAGGAAGGGATATTACTGATGACGAGTTAGAAGGAGCTGTACATGCAGATGGATTTGGAAGTGTATTTGCAACTCTTTTTGGTGTTATGCCTAATACATCTTTTAGTCAAAATGTAGGACTTGTAGCTATGACTAAAATAGTTAATAGATTTGTTTTAATGACAGGTGCTATATTTTTAATATTATGTGCTTTTATACCTAAGCTTGGAGCTATAGTTGCATCAATACCTAATTGCGTATTAGGTGGAGCTGTAATTTTAATGTTTGCTATGATAAGTATTAGTGGATTAAATCTTTTAATTGAAGATGGAAAGATTTCAGATAGAACAGGTATTATAGTAGCAGCATCATGTGCAGTTGGATTAGGTTTAAGTTACTGTCCAGAAGTTATGCAATATTTACCTCAATGGTTTCAAAATATGTTTAGTCAAGCTATAGTAGGCGGATTTGTAACTGCAACAATACTAAATATAGTTCTTCCTAAAGAGTTAATAAATAATAAAAAATGCTAAATTATTATATTGTAATAAATAGTTTTTATATAAATTAGAGTATTATATATAATGTGCAATAAATTAAGACCTGTATTATACAATACAGGTCTTAATTTATTCTTCATCTTGAAGAGCATCATATCCTTCTTCGTTAGTTCGTATTTTAATTACATTTTCTACATCTTGAATAAATATCTTACCATCACCAATTTTACCAGTGTATAGAGCCTTTTTAATAACTTTAACTAATGTATCTACAGGGATTTTACATACAACAATCTCTACCTTTAATTGAGGTAATAATGTAACGTCTAAAGGAACACCTCTGTAAAAATCAGTAGATCCCTTTTGCATTCCGTAGCCTAAAACGCTAGTTACAGTCATACCAGTAATTCCTAGTTTATCTAAAGCTAACTTTAATCTTTCAAATCTATCTTGTTTAGTTAATACCACAACTTTAGTGAATTTAGCATCAGATTTAGAGTTGTTGTAAATAACTGGAATTGTATCTATGTTATCAAAAGTAGAATTATCGGGTACAGTTGATGCAGAGCCTTCAGCTAAAGTAATATTAGCTAATGTTGATGTTACAGGCATAAAGTCTGCATAACTACTTTCAAGACCATGCTCCTTTTTATCAAGTCCTTCAATTTCTTCTTCAGGAGAAACTCTAAGACCTATTGTGTGTTTAATAGTTAGGAAAACAATAGTCATAGTAAATATAACCCAAGATATAACACATAATACACCTAATATTTGTGTACCTAAAAATTTAAAGCCTCCATCATATAATAACCCACCATTGACTGCAAAAAATCCAGTTAATATTGTACCAAGAGCACCACAAACACCATGTACAGAAATCGCACCAACAGGATCATCTATTTTCAATTTTTTTTCTATAAATTCTACTGCAAATACAACTGCAATACCTGCAATAAGGCCTATAAAGAAAGCTCCAAAAGAATTAACCATATCACAGCCTGCTGTAATGGCAACAAGACCAGCTAATGCACCATTTAAAGTCATAGAAACATCAGGTTTTTTATATCTAATCCAAGTTAGTATTAAAACTGCTACTGCGGCAGTTGCTGCAGCGATATTAGTAGTCATAAAAATTGTACTTGCTGATAATATTGCATCATCACCAGTCATTGAAACAGTAGAACAACCATTAAATCCAAACCAAGCAAACCAAAGAATAAATACACCTAAAGCACCCAAAGTTAAACTATGTCCTGGAATAGCGTGGGCTGTTCCATCTTTAGAATATTTTCCTATACGGGGACCAAGAATTTTTGCACCAACTAAAGCTGCAACACCACCAACCATATGAACTGCAGTAGAACCAGCAAAGTCATGGAAGCCCATTTGTGATAAGAAACCACCACCCCATATCCAATGTCCAGAAATAGGATAAATAAATGCACTAATTATTAAGCTGTATACACAATAAGATGAAAATTTAGTTCTTTCTGCCATAGCTCCAGAAACAATGGTAGCAGCAGTGGCACAGAAAACAGTTTGAAATATAACGAAAGCAAAGGTTGGAATTGAACTACTATAATCACCTTGGATAAATAAATCAATGCTACCTATAAGTGAGCCATCACCTGCAAACATAAGTCCAAATCCTATAAACCAAAATACTACAGTGCCTATAGCGAAGTCCATTAGGTTTTTCATTATTATATTGCCGGCATTTTTAGCTCTTGTAAATCCAGTTTCAACCATTGCAAAGCCTGCTTGCATGAAAAATACTAATGCTGCTCCTAGTAGAGTCCAAATTGTGTCTAATGCTGAATACATAAATATAACCCCCTTTAAAGTAGTTAGAAGTTAGGAGTTTGAAGTAAGTACTTAAATTATTTATATAATAATGACAGTATGTTATTACTTCTAAATAACCCTCAAAACTTATAACTTTTATTGAATTTAATATTTTTATAAAAACAATAGACGTGTATTTACATTAAGAATTTTATAATGTAAATTACACGCCATTGTGTATTATACTATTTAGTTAACACTGAATAAAAGTTCACCATAAGTTGGAAGAGACCAATGATCTTTAGCTATTAATGTTTCAAGTTCATCAACTATTCCACGTAAATGTTGCATATTGATGAATATTGATTCTCTATAATATTTTGCACTTTCAAGTAAATCAGAATGAGTTTTTGCATTTAATACAGAAGTTTCTAAAGTATCAAGCTTTGCGTAAAGGTAATTACCAAGCCTTGATAACTTGGAAAGCAGTTTTTCTTCTAATTCGCATTTAAGATTTGGATTAAGTTGTTTTTTACTATTTGCTATTTCTGATATTTCTCCTTGATAGCTTAAAACTGAAGGAATTATATATTTCTTTACCATATCAATCATAGTTAAGGCTTCTATATGAATAGTTTTACAGTAGTTTTCCATTAAAATTTCATATCTTGAATATAATTCACTTTCAGAAAATACATGGTGTTTAGTAAATAATTCAATATTTTTAGTATGCACGAAGTAAGGAAGAGCGTCAGGAGTAGTTTTTAAGTTTAATAAGCCCCTCTTTTCAGCTTCTTCTATCCAAGCATCACTATAATTATTACCATTAAATATTATTCTTTTATGATCTCTAATAGTATCTTTTATAACTGTATTTAAATCTTCATCAAAGTTACTGCTTTTTTCAAGTATATCTGCAAATTGTTTAAGTTCTTCAGCAACAATAGTATTTAATACAATATTTGGGCCTGCTATTGAGAAAGTAGATCCTAACATTCTAAATTCAAACTTATTACCAGTAAATGCAAAAGGAGAAGTTCTATTTCTATCAGTTGTATCTTTGGAGAATTTTGGTAATACACGAACGCCAATCTCCATTTGGCTCTTACCTTTATCTATATAGTTTGTACCATTTTCAATTGCTGTAATAATTTCTGTTAATTCATCTCCAAGGAACATAGAAACTATTGCTGGAGGAGCTTCATTTGCACCTAATCTATGATCATTTCCTGCACTTGCAACTGATACACGTAGTAAATCTTGATAATCATCAACAGCTTTAATAACAGCTGATAAGAATAATAAGAATTGTGCATTTTCAGAAGGTGTATCACCAGGTTCTAAAAGATTAGCGCCAGTATCAGTAGAAAGTGACCAGTTATTGTGTTTACCACTGCCATTTACACCTGCAAAAGGTTTTTCATGAAGTAAGCAAGCTAATCCATGCTTATTAGCAATAGATTTCATAAGCTCCATTGTAAGTTGGTTATGATCAGTTGCAATATTTGTTGTAGTAAATATTGGAGCAAGCTCGTGTTGTGCTGGCGCAACTTCATTATGCTTTGTTTTTGCTAATACACCTAGTTTCCAAAGTTCTTGTTCTAATTCTTTCATATAAGCTGATACTCTTGGTTTAATAGTACCGAAGTAGTGATCTTCCATTTCTTGACCTTTTGGAGGTCTTGCGCCAAATAAAGTTCTGCCACAGAAAACTAAATCAGGTCTTTTTTCATACATTTCTTTATCAACAAGGAAATATTCTTGTTCAGGTCCAACAGTTGTAATAACTTTTTCAACAGTAGTATTTCCGAATAATCTTAAAATACGTAGTGCTTGTTTATTTAAAGCTTGCATTGAGCGTAAAACTGGAGTTTTCTTATCTAAGGCCTCTCCACTATAAGAGCAAAATGCAGTAGGAATACATAAAGTACCATCTTTTATAAATGCATATGAAGTTGGGTCCCAGGCTGTATAACCTCTAGCTTCAAAAGTAGCCCTAAGACCTCCAGATGGAAAACTTGAAGCATCAGGTTCACCTTGCACAAGTTCTTTACCAGAGAACTCCATTATTATATGTCCATCTTTATCAGGTGTAATAAAACTATCATGTTTTTCGGCAGTAACACCAGTCATAGGTTGGAACCAATGGGTATAGTGAGTTGCACCTTTTTCGATAGCCCAATCTTTCATTGCGTTTGCAACAACTGTAGCAACTTCTAAATTAAGTGGTTTTCCTGCTTGAATGGTATTTTTAAGTGATTTATAAGTCTCTTTAGGTAATCTTGCTTTCATAATACTATCGTTAAAAACTAAACTTCCAAATAAATTTGGTATATATTTCATAATTTAATAACCCCCTTTAAAATAAAAAAAGGCACTGTGGACTTTAAAATAGTCCACAGCGCCTTTGCTGTTTATGTAAGTATTATATGCTTCAAAATTAAAAAAAGTAAATAGTTTTTTGAAAAAAAGTAAAATTATTTAAAATATACTTAATGTTGATAAAAAAACATTTATATTGTATAATGTTACAAATGGACAAAGACGTTCATCAAATGTTTTTTTAGATATATTTATTAATCATAAGATAAAATTTTCTTATGAATAATTAAAGAATCTAAAAATTATTTGATGAGCGTCTTTTTTAGATTATGAAATATTTTTATAAAGTTTGAATATATATTATTTATAATTAACAGGGGGAAGAGATATGACATATGCCGTTAAAGAAGTTTTACAATTTATTGAGGAAAATGATGTTAAGTTTATAAGATTAGCTTTTTGTGACCTTTTGGGAACTCAAAAGAATATTTCTATTATGCCTAATGAATTAGAAAGAGCTTTTAAAGAAGGAGTTTCATTTGATGCATCAGCAATTAAAGGTTTTGCAGATGTTTCTAAATCTGATTTATTATTATTTCCAGATCCAAGTACTTTGAGTGTTTTGCCTTGGAGACCACAACAAGGAAGAGTTGTTAGATTTTTTTGTGATATAAGAACACCGGAAAAAGAAAAGTTTGTTTGCGATAGTAGAGATATATTGAGAAATATGATTAAAAAATGTGTAATTAAAGGATATACACCTTATATAGGTACTGAATGTGAGTTTTATTTATTTAAGACTGATGAAGAAGGAGAACCAACTATGATAACACATGATAAAGGAGGATATTTTGATATAGCACCAATAGATAAAGGAGAAAATATAAGAAGGGAAATATGTCTGTGTTTAGAAGAAATGGGAATAAAGCCAGAAAGTTCACATCATGAGCAAGGGCCAGGGCAAAATGAAATAGATTTTAAGTATAGTGATTCCCTTACAGCTGCTGATAATTTTATAACATTTAAATCAGTGGTAAAAGCAATAGCTACAAGAAATGGACTTTTTGCTTCTTTTCTTCCAAAGCCAATTGCTGATGAGAGTGGAAATGGGCTTCATATAAATTTATCATTGCTAAAGAATGGTACAAATATATTTGAAAATAATAAATGGGAACAAGAAAATGCTAAGAATTTTATAGCAGGAATATTAAGCAAAGCTAAAGAAATAACTGCATTTTTAAATCCATTAGTTAATTCCTATGAAAGATTTGGAAAATTTGAAGCTCCTAAATATATATCATGGTCTCATCAAAATAGATCTCAATTAATTAGAATACCAGCAGCAACAGGAGAAAAAACAAGAATGGAATTAAGATCACCAGATTCATCAATAAATCCATATATTGCTTTTTCATTAATTATAGGAGCAGGTCTTTATGGAATCGAAAATTCAATAGAATTACCAGAAGCGGTGAATGAAAATTTATATACTACAAGTGATGAAGTATTAAATAATATAGAAAAATTACCTGAAAGCCTTGAAGAGGCTATAAACATTGCTAAAAATAGTGAATTTATAAAGGATATAATTGGGGAAGAAGTATTGAAAAGGTATATTGAATTAAAGGAAATTGAAATTAAAGAGTATTTGAATGCATCTGATAAGGAAATGATAAAAAGAAAATATTTTGAATATATATAAGATATTTAGAAGAAGTATAGTTTAGTTAGGTAATATATATTTTGCCGAGATTATCTAATTTATAACTATAATAATGGGGGCGATTTATTGGACAACATTTTAATAGTATCTAGCAGTAGAAAAGGAATGGATTTTTTTACTGAAGTGCTCTCCCAAAACTCCTATGGAGATATTGTTACAGCGACAAATGGTGGAGAAGCTAGAAGACTTTTAATTGAAAGGGATTTTGATTTATGTATTATAAATGCACCGCTTGTAGATGAATTTGGGGAAGAGTTTGCAAGAAATATAGTATCAACTGGAATAGGTCAAGCTATTTTAATTGTTAAAGCTGATATTTATGATGAGATAAGTGAAAAGGTAGAGATAGATGGTGTAATTACTATATCAAAACCAATGAATAGAACTATATTTTGGAGCGCATTAAAAATAGCTAATGCAACTTATAATAAAATGTGCCAATTAAAAAGAGAAAATAATAAGCTACTACAAAAAATTGAAGATATCAGAATGATAGACAGAGCAAAATGTATATTAATACAATATTTAAATATGACAGAATCAGAAGCACATAGATATATAGAAAAACAAGCTATGGATATGAGAGCTACAAAAAGAACTATTGCAGAAGGAATTCTGCGGACATATGAAAGTTAAATTAAAGACAGCAGAGAGATTTGTATTAATCTATCAGCTGTTTTTTTATAAAATTAAACATACTTATAATTTTATTTTTCCTGTATAATTAAAGCGTATATTTAAATAGATTATATGAAAACATTTTTAATAGTGAGTTTAGAAATAAAAAAATAAATAAAGTTTTAATTTGAAATACAGGAGTGATTATGTGCTAATTAAAATTAATGAAAATGACTTTAAAAATAATGTTGAAATTAGATTTAATAATATTACAGATGGGATTAATAGATTTGAAAATAAAACTTTAGAATCAGATAATTCGTATGATTTTGAGAAAAATATGATTAGTTTTTTAGAAGAAGCTGTAAAGTTAAATGGTATAGAAAATTCATATGTTGATTTTTATTATAATAATTTAGAAGAAGATGAGAAGAGAAGATTAAAACAATTTATAAATAGTGAAGATAAGGAATTTATAAGAAAATTTGAAAATGAGAATGGTATGAGTGGGGTTTATTTCAACTTAACATTAGAAAGTATTCCTTTTATAACAAGAATAACCTCCAAAGAAGTTTTATTTTCTACTATATATTTTGTAAAAAAGCCATTTACTATATGGGGTAATTATAATAAAAAATTCCCTGTTTTTTATAGAGAAAAGGGTATATGTGATGAATATAGTAAATTGGCTGAAAAATTTAATTTAAAGATAATATAGAAAAAAGTTTTAGCTACAATTAATTGCAAAATAATCTAAAGTATGAACATAAAATGGTAAAAAAAAGGTTGAAGTTAAGAGGTAAAAATAGTAAAATATAAATAATGGAATAAATTTGAATTAATACTTAATATTTCAAAAATAGGTTTAGGGGGTGAAATACAAGGATGGAACCAGTTATATCTGTTAATGAAAAAAGTGATTTAGAATACTTTTTTGAAATTTCAGTAGATTTTATGGCTATTATAGGAAAAGATGGTAAGGCACAAAAGATAAGTAAATATTGCAGTGAGATATTGGGGTGGAGCGAAAAAGAATTACTTGAACATGAGTGGAGTATGTTTGTTCACACAGCAGATTTAAATTCTATTTTGAGTGCTATATCAAGTGAAGCTATATTCAATGGAGTTAGGGGATTAGAAGTTAGATTTAAGTGTAAGAATGGTGATTACAGATGGGCAGAATGTAATTGTAGATTTGTTAAAGAGAAGGAAGTATATATTTTAACTGCTAGAGATATAACTGAGGAAAAAAATATAATAGAAGAAAAAATTGCTTATGAAAAGGCAATAGAATTAGAAAGCATAAAAAGTGAGTTTTTTTCTAATATATCACATGAATTTAAAACACCGCTAAACATAATATTAGCAACAATGCAAGTTATAAATAAAAATATTGAAGTTAAAAATATTATATCAACTGATGAGGGAAATTTAAATAAATACATGAATTCCATTAGACAAAATTGCTATAGGCTACTTAGGTTAGTTAATAATATAATTGATATTAGTAAAATGGATTATGGATACTACGATATTCAATTAGGGAATTATAATATTATAAGTGTTGTTGAAGATATTACTATGTCTGTTTTAGAGTATGTAAACAATAAAGGCATAGAACTTATATTTGATACTGAAGTTGAAGAAGAAATGATTGCCTGTGATCCAGATAAAATAGAAAGAATAATATTAAATTTATTATCTAATGCAATTAAGTATACAAAAGAAAATGGTAAAATATATGTTAATATAGGAAAAGATAATAATAATATTTATATATCAGTAACAGATAATGGAATAGGAATTCCTAAAAAGAAGCTTGATACAATATTTGAGAGGTATGCTCAAGTTGATAATAAATTAACTAGAAGATTTAATGGTAGTGGAATTGGGTTATCTCTTGTTAAATCCCTTGTTAAAATGCATCAAGGTGATATTTATGTAGAGAGTAAAATTAATGAAGGAAGTAAATTTACTATAAGATTGCCTATATTGCAAGTTGAAACAAGGAATAAGAAGATTAGTGATTTAACAAAATCAAAGGTTGAAAAATGTAGTATTGAATTTTCAGATATATATAGTTAAAAATAAATAATTAATTAAAGTTTGAACATCCCTCTGATTTATTAAGCAGAGGGATATTCAAGCTTTAATTATATTTATTATAAAGTTCATCTAGAGAATCTTTTGGCATTAATAAATTAATAAAGTAGCTCATTATTAATACACCAGGTATATCTATTAATAATCGAGCTAAAGTAAATTTATATCCTAGGGCTGAGAATTCAAATAATAATGTTGAAACTTTTGTTAGACACCAGGCATTCATAAAAATAATTATATTAGAAAATTTTGCGCCCTTTTTTATTAATACTGCAGTAAATGGAAAGGAAGCATACATTGGTCCAGCAGCTATTGAACCTATTAGAATAGATAAAATGATACCAATTATTCCAGATTTATTTCCCATATATTTTATAAGTTGTTCTCTAGGAATCCATACATCCATTAATCCTAATAAAATCATTACAGGTGGAAGAACAGAAAGCATTTGTAATATACTTGATGTAGAAGTATTTATAGTTTGTGTTAATATAGATTTACTAAAAAATGATAATATTATAAGTACTAATAAAGAAAGAAAAAAGTTTTTATATCTTTTAAATATTTTTATTACAATATTCATATGATAATCATAATCCTTTCAAGAATAATTCCCACAAAAATTGAGAATAGGAATGCAATTAAATTTCTTAAGAATGCAGCTCTTTTACCAATATATTTAGATTCAAGTGTAAAGGTCATAATACCAACCAAGGTTAATGAAGAAATTAGAGTTCCAACTTGAGCATATCCAGCACCATTTAAGAGTAATGTGTGGCCAAGAGAAAAGGCAACAAAAGTAGGCATCATTGTAATAGAGCCTATAATATCGGCAAGTATAATACCAAAAAAACCAGAGTTATTTCCTAGTATTTTAGATATTGTGTCTGTGGTGAAAAATGAAAGTAGTATGCCAACGGTTATTATTATACAAAGAAATTGAGGCATTATATTTTCAAGTGATTTTAGTCCTAAAGTAATAGCTTTTTTTGTTTTTGATTTATCTTTTAAAAAAGAAATTATTAATAAAATTAAGGATAAGCTATATAAAATAATTGATGTCATAAAAACCTCCTAAAACTAATTTAATAATATTTTATGATTAGTAAAAAAAGGTGTTAATTAAAAAAATAGTACTATTATTTAAATTTATTTTTTTAGTAATAGTACTATTAAAAAGATTATTAAAGTTTATACAAGATTTCTATATCTAGATATATAGGAGCTAAAGTTCCACTTTGCAAGAAATGTTTTTGCAGAATTATAGCCAGAGTTAAATAAATTTAAGTACTCATCTTTAGAAATTCCAAAATCTACAGTGCCAACATCGTATGTTCTTATTTTAATAGTTCTAACTGAATCCTTATTGTTTAAGAATGCTTCATCATCTTTAGTAAGCATTGTATCTATTACATCACAAGAGTATGTTATTAAATTACTTTTATTTGGATGTACAGTTTTTAAATCTCCATTACTAATGAGCTTTAGTCCAAATGTAGGCCAACGTGGATTGTTTTCAACATCAAAAAGCCATATTGGAAAATTACTTAGAAGTCCTCCATCCACTATAAAACTTGAATTTTTGCCGTTTTTAAGAATTACAGGATTGAAATAAAAAGGAATACTAATACTCATTCTAACCGCTTTGGCAATGCTAAAATCTAATGGATCAATATTATAATTTATTAAATCGTCAGGAAGAATTAGCAATTTTTTATTTGTTACATCAGAAGCAATCACCTTTAAAGGACTAACACCATTTATAGCTATATCTTTAAACTTACTTTTTCCTTTAGCTTTATATAATTTATTTAAGTAATTTTCTATATTATTACCAGAAAATAATCCTTTATTTTTGAATAAGCTTATCGTAGGGCCTAAAAATGGTAAAAGGGTCAAGTTATTTTTTACATAAAAGTCCTTAAAATCTAGATTAAAAAGAATATTTTTTAAGTCTTTTCCTGTGTATCCAACTGCCAATAACGAAGTTACTATAGCACCAGCAGAGGTGCCAGCATATTGTTCAAATGTATAGCCTTGTTCTTCAAGATAATAAATTGCACCTAATAATGCAATACCTTTTACGCCTCCACCTTCACAAACTATATCTGCCTTCATTTATTCACCACCTAATATATTAGAATTGATATATTATATGATTTAAAATACAATTATGGTAAGATTTAAGATATATTAGATGGTTGCTAGAATATATATATTAAATAGGTTAAATAAAGGGAGAGTGTGAATTCACTCTCTCTTTAAAATTTAAATATGATTCCTATAATAGCAGCGCTTGCTATATAAATAATAGGATGTTTTTTAAACTTAGTTATAGCAAAAATCATTATTATTAATAAAATAGTAGCTTTAATATTGATTATGTCTAATAACTTATGTGTAATATTAAATTTATCTAATGCTAATATTGATACTTTAAATACTTGATAGCCAGCAGCTGCAATAAGAGCAGCAACAGCAGGTCTTAAGCCATAAAATATTGAGTCAACAACACTACTTTCTTTAAATTTATTTAAGAAATGGGCAACTATAATTATAACTATAACAGAAGGGGTAACTAAACCAAGAGTAGCTATTATTCCACCTAATATGCCAGAAGCGCGGAAACCAGCAAAAGTAGCCATATTAACACCAATAGCACCAGGTGTTGATTGAGATACTGCAATCATATCCATCAACATTTTTTGATCAAACCAATTATATTTATCAGCTAGTTCATATAGAAATGGGATAGTAGAGAGTCCCCCACCAACAGAGAATAATCCAACCTTAAAGAATTCTAAAAATAAAGTTAAATATATCATTACTTTTTACCTCCTAGTGTTTTAGAAATTAATCCAGTTAATCCAGCAGCAACTACTACATAGACAGGAGATAAACCTAAGAATGCAGATATAATAAAAGTAATAATAGCAATTATTATTCCTAAGTAATCTTTAACAGATGACTTTAAAAGTTTAATTACCGTAGTAATTATTAAAGCAACTACAGCCACTCTTATTCCAGCGAAAGCACTTTGTACTATAGCCATATCAGCAAAGTTTTGTAGAAAAGAAGCAATAATTAATATTATAATTAATGATGGAAAAATTACACCTATAGTTGCAACTATTCCACCTATAATTCCTCTTATTTTAAAGCCAATAAAGGTTGCTGTATTAACTGCGATTACGCCAGGAGTACATTGACCAACAGCATAATAATCTAAAATTTCCTTTTCTGTTGACCATTTTTTATTTTCAACTATTTCCCTTTGAATTATAGGAAGCATTGCATAACCACCACCAAATGTAAGAGCACCAATCTTACAAAAAGTCCAAAATAAATCAAATAATTCCTTCATTTATAAATAATCTCCTTTATTAAAAAATAAGTTCCATGTGATATTATATACTGATTTCATAATAATATATAGTTAAAAATATACTAGGAAGAAAAATACAAGATTTAACGCTTTTAATTATATAGACTAAGTATTAAATTAAAATAAAATGTTAAAAAAATATTAAAATAAGTACATTTTAAATAAAAATAGGTACATTTAAGCTATTTTCAAAATTTTACATATGAATAAATGCATATATTAGTTGCAATTTCTCAGCATTTTAGTCATTACAAAAATAGATTTATTAGTATATTATATAAGTATCTAGTTTTAAAAAAGTAAAAAAATAAGAATAGAGGTGAGAATAATGAAACTAGAGAATAAAATATTAAAACTATCTGTAGTAGGTGCGTTATTCTTTGCACTATTTGGTATTGCATGGGGTTGAGCGATAGATTCTGATATGATTATATTCGATGGATTATATTCATTTATCAGTGTAATATTATCAATGTTATCCCTTTATATTAATAAATATATGGCTAAGAGGGATTTTGAAAAATTTCCTTTTGGTAAACATATTTTAGAACCAATAGTTATTTCAATAAAATCATTAATAATAGCTATTATGTGTTTATATTCATTAATAGGAGCTGTAAAGACAATAGCGAATGGTGGAAATAATTTAGAGTTTGGAATGGCATTAATTTATTCAATTGTATCAGTTGTTGGGTGTGGAGCTATAACGTTTTATATGAAGGCTAAGGAAAAAGCTTTATCATCAGAACTTATAAAGGCAGAATATTCACAATGGTTTATGGATACAGCATTAAGTACAGCTGTATTGGTTGCTTTTATAGTAGCAATTATTTTATCAAAAACAAGATTAAATTTCTTAAATCCATATATAGATCCAGCTATGACAGTTATGGTATCATTATTATGCATTAGAATACCTATAAAAAGCTTTATAAATAGTTTTAAGGAAGTAATTTGTGTAAAAGCAAATGATGAAATTAATGATGATATATATGTATTAGTTAAAGAAATTGAAGAAGAGTATAATTTTGAAGATTCTATAACAAGAGTATCTAAGGTTGGACGTGAACTTAGAATTGAAATTGACTTTGTTTATAATAAGGATAGTAAGCTAAAAACATTAGATCAAATGGATAATGTAAGAGAAGAAATAAATGATGCAATTAAGCATATTGATTATAAAAAGTGGTTGAATGTATCTTTTACAGGAAACAAAAAATGGGCAATATAAAAGTCAGCGAAAGCTGGCTCTTTTTTTTTTTTTTTTGGTTAAATTTTCTATATAATTTGATATAATACATATTAATTAATTTATATCAAAGTCTTAAGGAGAGAGGAATATGAAAAGTCTATTAATATTTTTAAAAGGGTTAGTTATAGGGATATCTATGCTAGTACCGGGAGTAAGCGGTGGAACAATGGCTATAATTTTTGGAATATATGACGATTTAATACGTGCAGTGAGTAGATTTTTTGATGATTGGAAAAGAAACTTTAAACTTTTATTTTATTTAGCATTAGGAGGTATAGTTGGAGTTTTACTATTTAGTAAAATAATAGAAAATCTTTTAAATAAGTCACCTATTATAATGGGATTCCTTTTTATTGGAATAGTTTGTGGTGGTTTACCAACATTATACATAAAGGCTAAAGAAAAAAATAGTAAGAAGTCAGATATTATTTATTTAATTATAGGACTTATTATTGCAATAGTTCTATCAAGAGATCCAGAAGCACTTTCTGTAATGGCTTCGGCCGGAGATATTAAGGGAATTTTTCTTTTACTTATAGCTGGTATTGTAATATCAATTGCCTTAATATTACCAGGAATTAGTACATCTTTTATGTTACTTATGTTAGGATTATATAGTATCACTTTAAACGCTATAAATACATTAAATATAAAATTTTTAATTCCTATATTAATAGGAATACTTATTGGAACTATAGTAACTAGCAAAATATTAGAATATTTGCTTAATAAATATCCTAGTAGAACCTATATGCTTATTTTAGGATTTGTTATAGGATCAATAATTCCAATATATCCTGGATTACCAAATGGAATAAATATTTTGTATGCAATAATAGTATTTGTTTTTGGTTTTTCTATTATTTATTATATAGGGAAGTCAAATAAAATTACCAATTAAATAATATGGATACTTAAAAGAAGCAAAATATTTGCTTCTTTTTTTATTTGTAAGATAAATTTAATAATATATTAATAGTAAATTAAGGATTGAAATATAAAATTTATATAGGGGGTGTTATAAAATATGGAACTTTTTAAAAGGATAATAGGTCTAATAATTTAGAGTATAACAATATTTACATTTTATTATTAAGTATTTTTCATATGAAAAGTATTTAAGAAAAAAATAGAAAGAAGTTTATGGAAAGAAATACTAAAAAATGTTATTATGAAATAAAATGTAAATAAATTATAGATATTATGGAGGTAAATATGGGAAAAAATTTTAAAAGAATGCTTTCAATACTTTTATCATTAACATTAATGTTAAGTATAGTGGGATGCTCAAAGGGAGAAGGAAAGTCTTCAATGGGAAGATATGTTGAGGAAAGATATGAGAGTCCTGAAGGAGTTAATGTTCAAGGAATAACATTATTAGAAGATGGAAAACTAGGAATGATTGCATATTCAAATGAACACTGGAAGCCAGTTGCATTTATTTCTGAAGATGGTGGTAAAACATGGACAGAGAATTCTATAGAATTACCTAAAGAAGAAGGAAAAGAAACATATGCAAATAATATAAGTTATTTAAGTAATGGAAAAATACTAATATCTTATTATTTTCAAGAGCCTATGCCAGAAATGGAAGATGGAATATTAGATGATTCTACAGTAGGTGAAGGTGGAGCAATAGCTAAAGATGAAGTAGTAACAGAAGATTTACTTTATGAAGAACCAGAATTTAAGTATGCTGTTATAGATACTGATGGAACTGTAACTGATATAGAATTAGATCTTTCAGTATATAATGATGATGAATCAATGGGGGTTGGACATAATAACTTCAAAGCTGGTAGTAATGGAGATGTATTTTTCCTTGCTGGTAGTAATGGAGAAAAAGTAGTTCAATTTGATGGTGAAACATTTGAAGAAAAGAATATTTATGAAGGTAGTGAATGGGTTAATGATTTCTTCATAGTTGGAGATTCATTAATTGTATATTCATTTGATTCAATAATTGAATATGATACTACTAATGGAAAAGAAAAAGGGAATTTAGAGGCTTTAGAAAAAGAAACTATAGCTGAAAATACTAATTATTATCCTACATTCCTTAACTCAGGAAGCAAGGATAAGTTATATTATTATACTACTTTAGGGTTATATGAATATGATATGAAAACTGAGAAGGTAAAGCAATTAGTAGATGCTGCAATTTCATCTTTTGGTGATAGTGAAATGTATATAACATCATTTGTCGAAAAGGGGAATGGTGAATTCTTAACTACATTTACTGATTGGTCTAATGCTGAATCAGGAACTTCAATCATTAATTATGCTTATGATGAAAATATACCATCAGTTCCTGAAAATCAATTAGTTATTTATTCATTATTAGAAAATTATTCAATTAGACAAGCTGTTTCTAGTTATGCAAAGGAACATCCAGATACTTATGTTAAGTATGAGATTGGATTAACTTATGGTGATGGAGCAACTCAATCAGATGCACTTAAAACTTTAAATACTGAAATAATGGCAGGTAATGGGCCTGATGTAATAATATTAGACGGTTTATCAGCAGAATCATATATTGAAAAAGGATTATTAGAAGATATAAGTGATGTTATAAATCCTTTAGTAGAAGATGGAACTATATTTAAAAATATAGCAGAAGCATACACTGTTGATGGGAAGATATATCAATTCCCAACGAACTTTAAATTCCCAATATTATTTGGTAATAAAGAAGATATTGCTAATATACAAGGTTTAGATTCTTTAGTTGAATTAACAAAAAAATTATCAACTCAAACTGAAAAAAGAGTATTTTCAAATTACTTTGATGCTAAAGGTTTAGTATATTCATTATATTATTTATATGGAAATGACTGGCTTAATGATGATGATACTATAAATGAAGAAGCTTTAACTAATTTCTTTAATAAAGTTAAAGAAATGTATGTTGCCCTTCAAGAAAATGAGGCAAGCTATGCAAAATTTATGGAAGATAAATATGCAAATTCAGAAAATATAGATGATAATTTTGGAGTAGATTCAGACGTAACTATAGATGAAGACTTTGAAGAAGGCAGTGATGAAGAATTTACTGAAGAAGATTATGAAGAAATGTATGGAATTTATGATTTACAATATTATTTAAATCCTTCTATTTATGCGGATATGTTCTTATTTGAAGATACTTCAAGTTTAGCATATGGTGGAATAGATGGAGCTGATGGATATAGTTCATTAATTACAGCAATGCTTAACAGACCTGAATTAGATTATAAGGTTTTAACTAGAGGTGATGAATCTATATTTACAGGAACAAATATAATTGGTGTTAATGCAAAAGGAAAGAATAAAGAAGAAGCAAAAGAAATAGTAAAACAGTTGCTTTCTGATAAGATTCAAAAACAATTATATGGAAATGGATTACCTGTAAATAAGAAAACTTTAGCAGGTCAATTCTCTATGGAACAATATGAAGGATATGAGCCAGAATTTGATGAAGCAACTAACCACTATGTAAGCTATACTTCAATGTGGGCAGATGAACTTGGAAATGAAAAGGAAATTAAAGTATTACTTGCAAATGAAGAGGATGTTAATAAATTAATTTCTAATATTGAGGGCTTAAATAAAGGAACTACAATAAATAGTGTATTATTAATGGAAGTTGCAAAACAATTTGAAGCATTTGCACAAGATGGAATTTCATTAGATGAGGCTATAAATGAAGTTATAGATAATTTAGATCTATACTTATCGGAGTAATATGGAAGAAGTAAAAGTAAAAAAAATAAAACAAGTTAAGATAAAAAAAGCTGAAAAGGTTGAAATAAAGAAAAAGACAAAAAAGACAGGATTATATTTTGTCTTACCAAGTTTATTAGGGGTAGCAGTATTTACACTGCTTCCCTTCGTAGATGTATTTATAAGATCTTTTCAAAGTGCGATCTCTAGGGAGTTTATAGGTTTTCAAAATTATACTGAAGTTTTCAATAATTCTGCTTTTAAATTAGCAGCTAGTAATACTGGAAAGTTTGTTCTTGTGTGTATACCTTTATTATTATCCTTATCATTAATAATTGCTGTATGGTTAAATAAATTTGTAGAATCATCTAAGGTGTTAAGAACAGCATTTTTAATACCTATGGCGGTCCCGATAGCATCAGTAGTATTAATATGGAATATTGTTTTCCATGAACAAGGTACTTTAAGTGCAATACTAGATAAGTTTAATATAGCAGGGCAAGATTGGATGAGTACAGGATGGGCTTTTTGGATATTAGTGTTTAGTTATATATGGAAAAATTTAGGTTATAATATTATTTTATGGTTAGCTGGATTAAATTCTATATCTAAAGAGATATATGAGTCTGCTAAGGTTGATGGAGCAAATAATTTTCAATGCTTTACTAAGATAACAGTACCTTGTTTAAAGCCAACTTTATATACAGTTGCAGTTTTATCGCTGCTTAATTCCTTTAAGGTATTTAGAGAGGCATATTTAGTTGCTGGAGATTATCCAGATAAAAGTATGTATTTACTTCAACATTTATTTAATAATTGGTTTAGAGAATTAGATTTTAGTAAAATGGCAGCAGCATCTGTACTTATGGCAATAATAATATTTATATTAATTATGATGTTACAAAGAGCATGGGAAAAACAAGATTAAGGTGAGGTGATTTATAGAATGAAGAAAAAAATAGTATTTATTATATTAGTTGCAATATCTATATTTATGTGTTTCCCAGTTATATTTTTATTAGCAGGTTCATTTATGAGTGTTGACGAATTAACTACTTATCTTGGACCTGTATTATCAGAAAAGACTAAGGGATATGTAACTTGGGGGTTGTTACCTAGTTATCCGACTATAAGAGCGTATGTAGAATTATTATTTGACACACCAGAATTCTTTGTAATGTTTTGGAATTCTGTAAAAATAGTATTTTTCTCAGTAGGAGGACAACTTATATTTGGTATTCCAGCAGCTTGGGGATTTTCAAGATATAATTTTAAGTTTAAAAGGTTTTTATTTACTATTTATATAGTATTAATGTTAATGCCATTCCAAGTTACAATGTTATCTAGTTACTTAGTATTAGATAAGTTACATCTTCTTAATACACATGGAAGTTTAATACTACCAGCTATATTTTCAACATTCTCTGTTTTTATAATGTATAGATTCTTTTGTAATATACCAGAATCTATAATTGAATCAGCAAGAATAGATGGTGCAAGTGAAATAAAAATTTTTATGAAAATAGGAATTCCACTAGGTATGCCAGGAATAATGTCAGCTGTAGTATTACAATTCTTAGAGTATTGGAACTTAATTGAACAACCATTAACGTTTTTAAAGGATAAGGCATTATGGCCATTATCTATTTATTTACCTAATATTACTTTAGAAAATGCTGATATAGCATTTACAGCATCAGCTGTAACATTAATAGCAGCTATAATAGTATTTTTTGCAGGGCAAAGTTACTTAGAGCAAGGTATTGCAGCATCAGCAGTAAAGGAATGATGAGTTATGAGTATGAAAGAGAAAATAAAAAAGATTATAAATTACAAGTATGTTAAAAAAGGAAAAGATACATTACAAAAGAAAGCTGTAAAATGTTTAGTTGCATTTTTATTTCTTATGGTAATGTGTACTATGTTATCAAGAGCAGCAGATTCTATGACTATTCCAAGAATTAAGGTTGATAAGCCAAAAACAAAAACTATTGTAGATGAAGTAAAAGCTCAAGGAAGAGTTGTAAAAAATAGAGAAGAAAAAATATCTATCGTTGAAGGATTAAAAGTAGATTATGTTAATGTCAGTATAGGTTCTAATATTAAGGTTGGAGATACTTTAGTAGAACTAGATGTTACTGATTTAGAAGCAAAAATAAATGAAATAAAAGAAAATATATCTAAAGATCAAAAGACTTTATCAAGAGCAACTGAAGATTATAATAGAGCAATAGCAGCCAAAAAGCAAAGTGTTCAAGCTGCATTAAATGAAATGAATACAGCAAAGCACGCTTTAGATAATTATTCAAATTTAAGTGATGAAGAAAAAGATCCAGCAATGGAAGAAAGCTTATATGCTGATTATCAATCAAAGAAATCAATGTATGATCAAGCTGTTAAAGAATCAAATGATACGGTTGATTTAGATAGAACACTTCAGGACACTAAAGATTCTCTTCAAATAGATGAATATAATAAAGAATTAGCTAAATTACAACCGTTATTAGATGCAAGTGGAAAGATTGTTTCTGATAAAGAGGGTATAGTTACTAGTATATTTGTTGAAAGTGGAGGAACTACAGCAGAAGCTATAATGTCAATAGCTGATAAAAATACAGGTTATAAGTTCGTTGGACAAGTAGAAAAAAGTAATAGAACTTTAGTTAAGCAAGGACAAAGTGTATCTTTAAATCTAGGAAGCGCTGGAACTGTTGAAAATTTAACAATTGAAGCAATATCTAAAAATGAAGAAAGTGCAGATCTTTTAGATGTTACAGTGTTATTACCTGTGGGAGTAGGTGAAATTGATGATTCTGGAGAAATAATAATTTCAAGTAAAGCAAAAAAATATGGTACATGTGTACCAATAGCCGCATTAAGACAAGGTGATAATAATAACTACTATATTTTAGTTGTTAGTGAAAAGGAAACTGTTTTAGGAGAAGAATTAATAGCTAAAAAAATTGATGTTAAAGTTGAAAAAAAAGATGGTGAGTTTGCAGCTATAAGTGATGGAGTAATAGGTAGAAGTGAAAAAGTAATAGTAGATAGTAATAAAACAGTAGAAGATGGCGATAGAGTTCGCCTGGAGAATGAATGATAAGGTCATTAAAGCACATAATTAGAATTATTCTTATTTTTGCTTTAATTATGTGCTGGGGAATATCATTAGGCTATGCCAATAATATAGAAAGTAAAGATAAAATTATTAATTTTTATTTTGAAAATGATAATTATACTGTAGGATTACTTGAAAGTATTGGGGAAAGTAAAAAGGAACTTTCATTTGTAGGATGGAGAGAAGAATCTCTTCAAAGTGTTACTAATCCAGATTTAAATAGAACAGCTAATGATTTAGATATTTTATTAATTAATGGATCATCAAATTTATTAGTAAAGGGGTCTATGTTATTTAAGGATGATAAGGAAGGATGTTTGATAGATGAAGAAACATCATTCAAATTATTCGGAAGTAGTAATTGTTTAGGAAGAACCATAGTATATAATGAAAAAAGTTTAATAGTAAGAGGGATTTTAAAAGGAACAAAAGCAAATATGATGCTTCAGTTACCAGAAGATTCGAATTTAGCATTAAAGGGATTAACTATTGATGGAACAGGACTTACTATAAATAAAATAGAAGAGTTTAAATCACAATTTGGAATTCAAGAGATGGCTATTAATGGTGGAATATATTATATTATTGCAAAAACTATAGCAATTATTTTTCCAATATTAGCATTAATACTAATATTAATAAAAATAATAATTAGTATAATTAAATCAAGAAAGAAACCAATATTAGTAGTAATTTATTTATTTATGATTATAACTTCTATATTTATAGTATTTAAGATTACTAATATAAAAATATCTATTCCTTTAGATATGATTCCTAATAAGTGGTCAGATTTTGATTTCTGGAGTAAAATGTGGAAACAGTATTCTGAAAAGATTCAATATGTTATGTATATGAAAAAATCAGGTATTGATATTTATAATATAGAAAATCTATTAAAATCAGTCTTATTTTCAATCTTTACAATAATATTATTTGTAATTAATTTAAATGTAATTAAGATTAAAGATATTAAGGAGCTTATAATTAATAATGCTATTTCAATAATATGTACTTTTATTGCAGTTTTGATTATATGGACAAAGTTTAACTTTGATGTAAACATAACTATGTTATGGTTAATTTATCCTTTATACTTATGTGCAGATTATTTTATGAAGTCACATCATAAGCATTTAATTTGTGATGAAGTCTTAGAGAGTAATACTAAGATTACTAATGAAATATGCTTATAAATATATATCCCCTAAAAAGAGTTTATAAAATCCTTTTTAGGGGATATATTATTTTATTTACATTGAATTTAATTAGATGCTACATTAAAATATATAAATACTTATTATTTTACGGAGGAAGATATTATGAGAGATATAACAAGTTTAAAAGGAAAGATATTTAGGCATTTTAAAGGTGATTTATACTTAGTTGAGGATTTTGTAAAACATTCAGAAACTCAAGAAACTATGGTTTTATATAGAGCTTTATATGGAGATTGTGGGCTTTTTGTAAGACCATATGATATGTTTGTTGAAGAAGTACCAGAAGGAAAGGTTAACCCAACAGGACAAAAATATAGATTCCAAGAATATGAAGTTAAAAGCGTAAAATAACTAAACTGCGAACTAAAGCTTAAGTATGCAATTTAAGCAGAATCCCCTTAAAGTTAATGACTTGTCATATAAATTTGTAGCAGGAGTCATTAACTATAAGTTGGGAAACTAAGAAAAACAGTGAAGAGAAAAAATGAAATATTAATTTGGAGTGAAGCATTGAAATTAAGCTGTAGAATTTAATAATTGATGTAGTAAAATTTGCGTTAAGAAGATTTTACTGTTTGACGCGCTAGCTAGTTTAAAATCTTTAGGAAATTTTACGGAATCAATTATATAAATTCAAAGTGAAAATTTCACCGCTTCCCGGAAAAGTAATATTCCATTTTTCGTTCTCACTGTAGTTCGCAGTTTATTTAATTAGCTAGTATATTTTCTTTTACTTGAGAATTTTACAAAAATAAGGCTTATTATTAATAATAAAATTGATAATCCTGTTAATAGTAATGTGCTAAAATTACTTGAGTTTGAATTACCAGGTACCATTGCAAAATTATTATTAATAACTTCTTTATTTGTATTACTGTTACCTCCAGGCATTGAGGTTTGTATAGATTCAAGTTTAGTAATATCATCATTGTTTAAACCTAAAGCTAATAGTTGTTCTTTAATTGAATCAGTTATACTTCCATCTTCTGAAGTTTGAATAATTTGCATTGCTTGCATCATTAAATCCTTGTCTATAGAAGAAGTATTATTGTTTTCATGTATATTATTATCTGGTGAAGTCATAGTATTGTTAGTTGAATTTTCAGCAGTATCTTTATTAAATGCCATATTCATACCAACCATACCACCTTTATTATTTCCACCACCTTGTTGTCCCATTGCAGTTAGGTTTACAGTAGTTTCAATAGTACCTGTGCTTGTTGAAGGTTGAGAACCATCAAGTTGAGCAGAAATACTAGTTGATCTATCAAGGCCAAAATTTAATAAATTACTAACTGCTTCTGTATATTCATCAAAAGTATAAAATGCTGTAGCATCATTTTTAACATAATCACTAATTAAAGTATCAGTTTTAGTTACTAACATTTCGTAAGTACCATTGTTTACAAAATTATTTACTATTTCATTTAAATATTGATGATATAATTCTTTGTATTCATCTACTTCTAAAAGATTGGCGATTAATGGATTATCTTCTAAAGTACCTGAAACAGGAGAATCAATAGGGAAGTTTATTGCACTTGAAGCTGAACCAGCTTGAAAACCTCCAAATGATAAATTATAATCCCAAGGTAAGATACTAACTACACCATCATCCTCGTATAAGTAATAGTTATTGTTCATGTTAGAAGCATAACTATCAAGATTAACTAAGAATGTGTTAGCAGCAAAATATCTTAATACTTCATCTACATTTAAATAAGACTCAATATCTTCCATAGTATCAAGATGTTCAATCATATCTAATATTTTAGTATAATCATCGCTATCTGTAGTTTTAAAGATAGCATTATCAAAAATAGCAGAGTAATTAGAAATATCATTACCATTCCAAACTAAATCGGAACCATTAGAGTTTCCACCCATTCCTCTGACCATCATGCCACCACCAATATCAGAAGGCATTTGCATTTGTTGATTAGAGTTACCTCCAGAATTTATATCAGGAGGAGTCATCATTTGACCATTACCATTACTAGTATCAGAAGGCATTTGCATTTGTTGATTAGAGTTACCCCCAGAATTCATATCAGGAGGAGTCATCATTTGATTATTACTATTTCCAGGAGTTGTGTTATTTGAATCTTGAGTAATTTGTGTTGGATCAAAATCAGGCTTAGTATTTGTAGAGTATTTATCTTTATTTCCCCCAACAGCAACACTATCACTTTCAGGCTTATATAAATTACCATCAGTAGAGCCATAATTTCTTTCAATAAATTCTTCTTCAACTGGTTCAACAGCAAGATATAATCCCCATTCTTCGCCATTAACAGTAATATTGGCATAAGAACATGCTGGAGTTGGAACTCCAAGGGAGTCAAGTAATTTATATGAAAGATATTCTCTCATATAAGTAGCATCAGACATATTATTATTCAACACTAATTTACTAAGTCCATCCAAAGTTTGCCCATCAACATATTCATCGAACTTTACTTTAAAGCTATATCTTTCAGTAGTATCATCCATAACAAGTTGAGATAAACTAGAATTTCCTTTAGGTCTAATAGCAATATTGTTGTAAGTAACTCCATTAACAGTAATATTAGCAGCAGTATATTCTTCGGCCGAAGCATTATCAAGCATTTCTTGCCAAGCAGTTTCATCCATTTCTATATTTATATCCATAACCTTGTCATCATCAAAAATTGTTGTTACGTAATCAGGTTGTTCAATATAAGTTGCAGTAGATGAGCTTTTAGGTAACACTATAATTATCAATGAAAAACTTATAGCTATGGCCATTAATATAGCAATAAGTTTATTGAAGTGTTTATTTGAAATCATTTTTTCACCACCTATTTATTAGCTCATATATTCGCCATTATAACTAACTAAAACAACGTTATTTACTCCTGATATATGACTAAGTTCATTTACAAATTTAGTTGACATTTCTTTTAATCTTATTTCTACAGTTAATTCAATTCCAGAATCAGCTGATACAGTTTTTGATTTAACAACATGTTTTTTTACTGAATTAGAAATAAATTTAATAGCAGCATTTTCACTGTTATCATTAGAACAATTTACAACTAGGATATAAGGATTGTCAGTACTCTTCTTATTAACAAAAACAAGCATTACAATTCCTATAAATACAGAACCTAAAATTCCTAAAGGAATAAGACCAGCTCCTAAAACTATACCAGCAGATATTGACCAGAATAAAAATGCAATATCAAGAGGTTCTTTAATAGCAGATCTAAATCTTACAATAGATAATGCACCAACCATACCAAGTGAAAGAATTACATTAGAAGTTATCGCTAAAATAATTAAAGTAGTTATTAATGTCATTGCAATTAAAGATATACCAAAGCTTTCAGAGTACATAACACCTTTAAAAGTCTTTTTATATATTTAAAAAATAAATAATCCTATAGCTAAAGCTAAACCTAAAGCTATTAAGGTATCTGTAACTGAAAAGCTGGTAGTTTTTTCTAAAAAACTCGATTTAAAAATATCTGAAAAGTTAACTTGTGAATTCATTATATATTACCTCCAAAATAAGTTTTTAATATTTATCCAAACATTCTACTATTAGCATATTTAGAAATTGAAGTTGCTTTTCTTGTATTAGTTTGGATTACATCTTTTATTATGTCAGGTAAAAATTCATCGAATTTTACCTCTAAAATTATAGTATCGTTAGCAGGAATCTTGATCGTAGGAAGATTTGTATTAAACATATCTCTTGAACAGATACCACTTCTAACGTTACTATCAATAGTTATTCTTACATTTCCAGGTTTATAAATATACGCCTCACGTGTATAATCAACTAATGTTTTGGGCTTTAACATTTGAGATTTAATTTTAAAATATAATTCTTGAATTAATGATTTGTCAGAGTTAAGCATCCATTCAATATCATTATTTAATATTTTTTCACATTGCTCTTTAGTTAATGGAGCTGAAAACTTAGTGCATAAACCATTGATTTTACTTTTCTTTTCTAACCTAATAAAATCAAAATTATCGTTATAATATCTAATCCTAAATTTTTCACGTTTACTATAACCATTAACTTTTTCAAGTAAGGCTTTATCATTAAAATTATCAAAATATAAACTTCGAATATGATAAGTTCCGGAAACTCCTGCATTTAAATCTAATGAAGCTATATGTTTAATTCTATTTTTTATTGCAAAATAATCAGCAACATTAATAAAAAATTTTAATTCATGTCTTGGTTTAGTTATAAAAATCACCTCCCATTTGACTAATGTTAAATTTAAGTTAACTTACAATTTAAATGGTAATACTTTAACCTTAAAATAATCTTAAAAGTGAACTAAATAGTTTGTTTGTATGTTAGACTTTTAGTAAAGAATTAGTTATATAGAATGTTAGGAGAGTGAGGTTAATGAGATTATTACTTGTAGAAGATGAGATACAACTTTCTGAAGCTCTTAATCAAATATTAAGTAAAAATAAATATGTAATTGATGCTGTATATAATGGTGAAGACGGATTGGATTATGGATTAACAGATATATATGATGTAATAATATTAGATATTATGCTTCCTAAGCTTAATGGATTAGAAGTCCTTAGGAGATTAAGAAAGAATGGCATAAAAACACCTGTTATTTTACTAACAGCTAAGGGGGAAGTTGAAGATAAGGTTAAAGGGTTAGATTTTGGAGCTGATGATTACTTACCTAAGCCTTTTGCAATAGAAGAGTTATTAGCAAGATTAAGGGCATTAACAAGAAGGCAAGGAGAAATTATTAATGATAATATTTTAGAGTTTGGAGATATTAAATTAAATATTTCTAGTTATGAATTAGAGGGGCCTTGTAACAGTATTAAGCTTTCATTAAAAGAATTTGAGATTATAAGGTGTTTTATACAAAGACCAAAGACAATAGTTACCAAAGATGAGTTAATAAGTAAAATATGGGGGTATGACTCCGATGTAGAGTATAATAATATAGAAGTTTATATTTCATTTTTAAGAAAGAAGTTAGGATATATTGATTCATCTACTAATATAACAACAGTAAGAGGTGTTGGTTATAAGCTGGAGGAAAGTTAAATGTTTAGTAAGTTAAAGAGAAAGTTTGTATTAATTAATATGACACTTTTAACAACAGTGTTTATAGGTATATTTGGAACTATATATTTAACTACTGCTTATAGTATGGAAAAGGATATGAAAATGCAGTTGTGGGGAAATATGATGGTTGCACCGCAACAGAAACCAATGCCAAAAGATGAAAGAAAGGATATGACAATAAGAATAGACCTGAATAATACTAATGATATACTTAGTGTTTCATCTAGATTAAATACAGAGGACCTAGATATAAATAATATTGTTTTAAAGGTTATTAATAATGATAAATCAATGAGTAAAATAAATATTAATGGAGAAAGCTTTGCATACCTAAAACAAGATATTGGTACAGGAAGAAGGATAGTATTAGTGAGTAGGGCATTTCAACAAGATATGCTATGGAGTTTGTTAAAAATATTTATTGGAGTAGGTTCAGTAAGTTTAATTGTATTATTTTTTATAAGTATATATTTTACTAATAAAGCTATAAATCCATTGGAGGAA
Source organism: Clostridium sp. K13 (assembly GCF_019734195.1). Lineage (GTDB taxonomy): Bacteria > Bacillota > Clostridia > Clostridiales > Clostridiaceae > Clostridium. Next base: position 220,658 of record NZ_JAASHM010000002.1, read on the forward strand.
ACATTTAAAAAGCAAAAGCAATTTATTGCGGATGCATCTCATGAACTTAGAACTCCACTAACTATTATTAAAACTAATATTTCATTATTAAGGGAAAATGAAATGGAAACTATAAAGAGTCAAAAAAAATGGATTAATTATATAGATTCTCAGACAGGAAGAATGTCAATCTTAATTAATGAAATGTTGTCATTAGCTAATTTAGATGCTAATAAGAAAAAGGGAGAGATTATTAATTTTAATTTAAGTAAGATTATAAGTGATTCGTTATTAGTATTTGAGGTAGTAATATTTGAAAAAGGTCTTACATTAGAAGAAAATATATCAGAGAATATTTTCATAAATGGAGAAAAGGATCAAATTAAAAAGCTTATAAGTATATTAATGGATAATGCTATCAAGTATACAAATAAAAATGGGAAAATATCTGTATTACTTAACACGGAGAAAAATAAGGTAAAATTGATAATTAAAAATACTGGTGAGGGAATAAGGAAAGAGCATTTAGAAAAAATATTTGAGAGATTTTATAGAGTTGATGACTCAAGGGATAGGGGTACTGGAGGTTATGGTCTTGGACTTTCTATAGCAAAGGCTATAGTAGAGGAGCACAAAGGAAAAATACATGCAGAAAGTATAGTAAAAAATGAAACATCATTTATTATAGAGCTTCCATTGAGTTAGTAAAAAAGTTAAAATAATATTTTTTAGACTATTACAAAGAATTTTGTGATAGTCTTTTAGCTTTTAGAATTAAATCTTAAGAATTTCTTTAGATTTAACATAAACTCTTCTTTATTTTTTTAATATAATATAAAATTATACTTAGGAATAAAAGGATAAATTTGGAGGAGTAAACATGGATGCTAATAGTATTTTAAATTATCTGTCACAGTATGGTGTGATGTTTATATTTATAATTGTATTTTTGGAATATTTAAACTTACCAGGACTTCCAGCAGGTATAATAATGCCACTTTCAGGCTTGTGGATATCAAGAGGTGAAATGAACTTTCCATTTGTTTTAATATTATCTGTAATAGCAGGAGTTATAGGAAGCTGGTGTTTATATTTTTTAGGATTCTATGGAGGAGGTTTTTTATTAGAAAAATATACAAAGAAATTTCCTAAACAAAAGGCTTATATAGATGAGAAGCTTGAATACTTAAGAAGTAAAGGGCATATAGGGGTATTTGTAAGTAGACTTATTCCTGTTGCAAGAACAATAATTGCAATACCAGCAGGAGTTTTAAAAATGAACTTTTTTAAATATACAATATATTCAGCTTGTGGAATATTTATATGGAATGGTGTCTTTATTTCAGCCGGTTATATTTTAGGTGAGGGTATTTTTAAATATATTGGATAATTAAAGTGATTTACTTAGAGGTTATATAGTATAACCTCTATTATTTTTTAGGAAACCACAACTCCCTTTAGTCGTAGTAGTAAGTTCGACTAACCCAATCTAAGATTTGGAGTCTCACTTAAGAAAATCTTTAGAATTATATAAAGTTGTTGTTTAGTTTTTGGTAGTATTATTGATAATATAGTAAATAAACATGTTCGTAAATTTAAAAAAAGAGGGGTAAATAGGAATGAATAAAGTGAGCTCATATAATGTTTTAGTAGTAGAAGATGAAAATGATATAGCAATTGCAATAGAAGCGTATTTAAATAATCAAGGATATAATGTTTTTATAGCTAATAATGGAATAGAAGGTTTAGAAGTATTAAAGAAGGAAACTATTCATTTAGCAATAGTTGATGTAATGATGCCAAAGATGGACGGCATAACTTTTGTTATGAGACTTAGAGAAAATCATGATTTTCCTGTAATAATGCTATCTGCAAAATCAGAAGAGGTAGATAAAATAATGGGACTTAATATTGGAGCAGATGATTATGTAACGAAACCATTTAGACCACTTGAATTATTAGCTAGAGTAAATTCACAGCTTAGAAGATATTCCAAGTTTATGAATATGGTTAAGGAACCAGAGGATAAAGAAAATATTTATAGTGTAGGTGGATTAGAATTAAATTTTGATACTAAGGAAGTAACTGTAGATGAAAAAAATGTTAAGTTAACACCTATTGAATTTAAGATATTGGCATTACTTATGAAACATCCTGGTAGAGTATTTGCTGCTGATGAAATATATGAAAGAGTATGGAATGAGCAGGCAATAAATACTGATACAATAATGGTTCATGTAAGAAAGATAAGAGAAAAAATTGAAATTAATCCTAAGAATCCAAAATATTTAAAGGTGGTATGGGGAGTTGGATATAAAATTGAAAAGCAATAAGGAACAAGATGATATGAATGATTCAAGACATAATAATATTAATGAAGGAAAAGAAGTACAGTTTAAAAGTAAAGGTATTGTAACTACGTTAGTGATGATAGCTGTAATAATCGTAGCAGCTTTAGGAATGTGTAACTCTTATGGATTTGTAAATGAAGCGGCTAAAAGTAGAAATGTAAATTATTTTGATGAATACGGATTTGCTAGTGTTATAGCAGATTCTAGTTATGCATTATATTATGATTCCATTAAGGAAGATAATAAAAATGCAAGTGATATTTTATTAAATATAGATAAGAATATAAATGAAGGTTATGATGAGGATTATTATAGTTATATTCAAGATGACTTTAATAGTAATATAAATACGTTTAATAGTGAATTTCGAGGTTGGAAAAATGGTGTAAACTTAGGGAATTTAAAATATTATTATTACAATACTTCTAATAGTAAGACTAATACAACTTTAGATGAGAGTTTAAAGGTAGAAAATGATAATATTGATTTATCACAATTAACTACAGAGAAGTATAGATTTTATACTGTTATTAATTTTGATAGTGATGGTAATATAAATATTGGAGAAACTATTGGAGCAAATCCAGAATATTTAAAATCAAATATTGAAAGCCAATTGATGGAGATTAGAAGTGAGTATAATACATCGTATAATGATTATGAAAATGGATATTATAATATAACTATGAATCCAATTAAGAATATGACAGTCGTATATGCAGTGCCTGAGATATTAAATTCATATGATAATATTAGCTGGGGAATGCAAAATGCAGATATGAGGGGATATGAAGGGATAGGAGCAGGAGTTGCATTTATAATAGCTGGTATTATAGCATTAGTAGCATTAATATTCCCAGTAAAAAAAGCTAAGAATACATTAATATTTAATGGAGTTTCTAAAATTCCTTTTGAAATTTGGATAATTATTATTGGATTGACTATTGCAGCTTTAGGCCCATTATCAGGACAGCTTATAAAGGCTACTTTAGATGGAGATTTACAATTAGTATTTACAGAAATGATACCAAATTTAATTATTCCTGAAAGATTAATATGGATATTTAATTTTATAATATGGTTAGCTAGTTATGCAGCAGTATTCTTCTTTGTATTAGTTTTTAAATATATATTTAATATAGGTATTATAGAATATATAAAAACAAGAACAATATTTGGAATAGTATTAATGTTCTTTATTAGAATTATAAAAAGAACATTAAATGAGGTAACAAAAGTTGATTTGAGAGAAAAGAATAATAAATTAATAATAAAATTATTAATAATAAATGCAGTGATTTTACTATTAATAACTTCTATTTGGTTCTTTGGAATTCCTGTTGTTATACTTTATTCAATAGTTTTATTCTTTGTTATAAGAAGGTATGTTGATAAGATAAGTGAAAAATATAGTAAGCTTAGAGAAGCAACAAGTAAAATAGCAAAGGGAAATTTAGATATAAAAGTAGAAGAGGATTTAGGATTATTCGAACCGTTTAAAGGGGACTTACAAGAAATTCAAAAGGGATTTAAAAGGGCTGTAGATGAAGAGGTTAAGAGTCAAAGAATGAAAACAGATTTAATATCAAATGTTTCTCATGATTTAAAAACACCTTTAACAGCAATAATTACTTATGCTGATCTTTTAAAAGATGAAAATCTTTCAGAAGAAAAATGTAAGCAATATATTGAAACATTAGATAGAAAAGCTCAAAGATTACAAGTTTTAATAGAAGATTTATTTGAAATGAGCAAAGCAACTAGTGGAAATATAAACTTAAATATTGAGAATATAGATGTTGTATCTTTAATGAAACAAACTTTACTTGAGCTTGAAGATAAACTTGAAGAAGCAAATTTAGCAGTAAGAAAAAATCTACCAGAAGGAAAAGTAATAGTACCTTTAGATAGTCAACGTACTTTTAGAGTTTTTGAGAATTTAGTAATTAATATGACAAAGTATGCTATGCCTAATACTAGAGTGTATGTTGATATCAGTGAGAGTGAAGAAGAAGTTAAAATAACAATGAAAAATATGGCCGCTGAGGAAATAACATTTAATGTAGATACAATAGCAGAAAGATTTGTTCGTGGTGATGAATCAAGAAACACTGAAGGTTCAGGCTTAGGGCTTGCAATAGCAAAGAGTTTTGTTGAACTTCAAGGTGGTAAGTTTAATATTAGTGTTGATGGAGATTTATTTAAAGTAACTATAGTTTTTTATAAAATAAAGTAAGCCTATAAAATTAAAATATATATTATGACTTAAAGATGAAGTATAGTTAAAAATTTTTAATTATACTTCATCTTTTATTTAATAAGAAAAATATATAAGAACTGTATATTGAACTAGAGTTATAAATCTTTTAATTAATAAATATATATATAAATATGCATATAACATAATAGATTCAAATAAATATATATACTCAAAGGGGGACTATATTATGTCATATAAATATTTATTAGATATTGCATTAATATTATTAAGTACAAAACTTTTAGGATTAATAACAAGAAAGTTTAATTTGCCACAGGTAGTAGGAGCATTGATTGCTGGAGTAATATTAGGACCGTCAGTTTTAAATATATTACAAGAAACAGATTTTATAAGCATGATGGCAGAACTAGGTGTTATAGTAATTATGTTCACAGCTGGATTGGAAAGTGATATAACTCAGTTGAAAAATACAGGGAAAGATTCATTGATAATAGCTACATTTGGAGTTTTAATACCATTAGTAGGGGGAACTGTTGTTGCATATATATTTAATGATGGTAGTTTAACAACAGTAAGTAGTATATTACAAAATGTATTTATTGGAGCTATTTTAACGGCTACATCAGTTAGTATTACAGTTGAAGCATTAAGAGAACTTGGAAAATTATCAGAAAAGACAGCAACGGCTATATTAGGATCAGCTATTATAGATGACATATTAGGGATACTAGTATTAACTATAATAACTAGCATAGCAGATAAATCTGTAAATGTGGGAATTGTATTTTTAAAGATATTTAGTTTTTTTATATTTGCACTTATAATAGGATATTTAGTTTATGTTATTTTTGATAAATGGATAAGTAAATATGATATTGATAAAAGAAGATTTGTTATTGCAGCTTTTGTAGTATGCTTACTATTATCATTTTCAGCAGAGGAATTTTTCGGCGTGGCAGATATAACAGGTGCATTTATTGCAGGATTAGTTTTATCTAGAAATAGAGAAACAACATATATAGCTAAAAGGTTTGATATAATCTCATATATGTTATTATCACCTATATTCTTTGCAAGTATAGGAATAAATATGAAATTGCCTAAAATGAGTTTTTCAATTGTAGTTATGACTATTATCTTGGTTATAGTTGCTATGATAACTAAGGTTTTAGGTTGTGGATTAGGAGCAAAGCTATGTGGATATTCTAAAAATGAAATTAGGCAAATTGGAATAGGAATGATGGCAAGGGGAGAGGTAGCGCTTGTCATAGCAAACAAGGGAATAAAACTAGGAATTATGAATAGTTATTTTTTACCTTCAATTATTATAATGATTATAGTGTGTGCAATTACTACTCCTATAGCACTTAAGAAGGCTTATACATGCTAATGTTATTAAAGAGATATTTTTTTATGATATGTTGTATCAAATGTTACGTAAAAAGATAAATATCTAGTATATAATAAAAATATAAAATCTTAGTGATAAATAAAGGAGAAAATATATGATAAATAAGGATAATACTATTGGTGAAATATTAGAAATGAATCCAAAGGCTGCAGATATTTTAAGTGAATTTGGGATGGGATGCCTAGGATGCCCTTCAGCAACTATGGAGACATTAGAACAAGCTTGTTATATTCATGGTTTAGAATTAGAAGAAGTAATGAATAAATTAAATGAAAAATAAATAGAATAAGCAAATAGCACTATGTTTACTAAAGGCAAAACATAGTGCTATTTATTTTATATTTAATTATTTAATTATATTTTTTGAATTTTAGTGGAAATATATTAAAGTGTTAAAAATTATTAGGAGGAATAATGATGGAAAATAATATGGCCATGGAATATCCTATGTTTTGTTATCAATGTGAACAAACAGCAGGAGGTAAAGGATGTACTAAGATGGGGGTATGTGGGAAGACTCCAGAAATAGCAGCACTTCAAGATTTACTTATATATCAAATAAAAGGTATAAGCTGTTATGCAAAGGAAATAGTTGAAAAAGGTGAAAATGTAGATAAGGGAATAGTAAGTTTTGTTGAAAATTCATTATTTACAACTCTAACAAATGTAAATTTTGATGCAGACGCACATATTGAAATGTTAAAGGAATCTCAAAGAATAAAAGAAAAATTAAGAAAGCAAGTAGGAAAAATTAAAAATGATACGGATCATGCAACTTATAATTTAAGTGAAACTAAGTCAGAAATGCTAGAAGATGCAAAGAAAGCAGGAATAATGTATGATCAAAACCTTGATCCTGATATACGTTCATTAAGACAAACAATAGTTTATGGATTAAAAGGAATATCTGCTTATGGACATCAAGCAAGAGAACTTGGATATTATGATGATCAAGTTGATAACTTTTATATAAGAGCATTAGAGGCTACAACTGATGATACTTTATCAGTAGAAGAGTTAATAAGATGGACTATGAGGACTGGTGATATGAGTGTTGCTGTAATGAAAAAATTAGATGAGGCAAATACTACAGTCTATGACAATCCATCACCTCATAAAGTAAATGTACATATTAAAAAAGGTCCACTTATAGTTGTATCAGGACATGATTTAAAAGATTTAGAAATGTTGCTAGAACAAACAGAAGGTAAGGGAATCAATATATATACTCATGGGGAAATGATACCAAGTCATGGATATCCAGGACTTAAAAAATATCCTCATCTAGTAGGGAATTTTGGTGGTGCTTGGCAAGATCAACAAAAGGAATTTGATAACATACCAGGTTGCGTTTTAATGACTACTAATTGTCTTATGAGACCAAGAGAAACATATAAAGATAGAATATTCACAACTAGTGTAGTTGGTTGGGATGGAGTAAAGCATATAGGAAAAGGTAAAGATGGTAAAAAAGATTTTAGTGAAATTATAAATAAAGCTTTAGAACTTGGTGGATATGAGGAAGATCAAGAACCACATGAAATATTAGTAGGATTTGGGCATCATGCAACGTTAAGTAATGCAGAAACTATAGTTAATGCAGTTAAGGATGGAAAGATAAGACACTTCTTTTTAATTGGTGGTTGTGATGGAGCAAGGCCAGGAAGAAATTATTATACTGAATTTGCAAAAATGGTTCCTGATGATTGTATAATTCTTACTTTAGCTTGTGGTAAATATAGATTTAATAAACTGGAGTTTGGGGAAGTAGCAGGATTACCAAGGCTTTTAGATGTTGGTCAATGCAATGATGCTTATTCAGCAGTAAGAATTGCAACAGCTCTTGCAGATATATTTGGAACTGATGTTAATGGATTGCCATTATCATTAATTATATCTTGGTATGAGCAAAAAGCGGTAGCAGATCTTTTAGCATTATTATCACTTGGAATAAAGGGGATTTTCTTAGGACCAACACTTCCAGCATTTTTAAGTCCCAATGTACTTCAATATTTAGTTGATACTTTTGATTTAAGACCTATAAGTACACCAGAAGATGATTTAAAAACTTGTTTGCAACAAGAGGTATAAAAGAAAATATAATTAGAAATAATAAGTAATCTAATATTATTTTAATTTTATAGGAAAAGGAGTAAAGATATATTATGCAAGCAAATGTAGATAAGGAATTATGTATAGGTTGTGAATTATGTACTTCTATTTGTCCAGAAGTATTTAGCATGGACGATGATGGAAAATCAGTTGCAATAACTGATGATATACCAAGTGATTCAGAGAATAGTGCTATTGATGCAAGAGATAGTTGTCCAGTATCTGCTATAAATATAGAAGAATAGTTATATTATTTTAAGGAGAAAAAAATGAATTTAAATAATAATGATGTTAAAAAAGTTGCTAATATTGATAAGATTAATGAAGGCAAAGAAATTATAGCTATGAATAAGAAATTTAAAACTATTTGCTTTGTTTTTGATGTAGGTAAGGGATTGCCTAACCATACTCATAATGGATATGCAAGTATTTTAATTTATGATGGAAGTGTGTCAATGGAATTTATAAATGGTGAAAAATATGAGTTAAATAAGGGTGATTTCATGCCATTTGATGCAAGAGTAGAGCATAATGTAATTGCAAAAGTTAAAAGTAAAGTATTAGTAACTATATCAGAAAGTTTGACAGAATAATATTAAATATAATAAATGAGCAAATAAAAATACTTAAATGATATTAATTTATTATTTAAGTATTTTTTATTTAAAGAATGGAGAAAAACTTTATATGAGAAATTGTTGTGATAATTGTAGAAAAGATGTTTGTACTAAAAAAGTACCTATTTTTGCGGTATTAAATTCTTGTGAGTTAATAGATGTTCTTGAAAAAATAGTGCATAAAGAATTTGAAAAGAATGAAATCATATTTTCAGAGGGGGGAAAGGCTGAAACTTTGTACTTTGTAAATGAAGGGAAAATAAAGCTATATAAATATACAAAGGATGGAAAAGAACAGATATTACATATTTTATCGGAAGGTGATTTTTTTGGTGAATTAAATTTATTAAGAGAATCAGAATATGGATTTAATGCAAAAGCTATTGAAAATTGCAAAATATGCACTTTAGGTAAGGATAAATTTAAAGATATATTATTAAATAAGCCAGAGATATCTATAAAGATATTAGAGGTAATGGGGGAGCGTTTAGCGAAAATGGAAAATCTTGCTCAAAGCCTTGCAACAAATGATGTAGATGCTAGGATTGCATATCTATTATTAGATTTATCCAAAAGGTATGGTGAAGAGGATTTAAAACATAATATAAGTATAAACTTACCAATAAACAGAGAGAATATGGCAAGCTATATTGGTGTTACAAGGGAGACCATAAGTAGAAAACTTAAAAGGTTTGAGGAAGAAGGGTTAATCAAAGTAGTTGGAACTAAAAAAATAGTAATACTAAATAAAGAGGGGTTAAATAAGTATGTTTAATAAATTATAAAAATTTGATTTGAATCACATTGTTTTTTCCTAAGTATATCTATAATTAACTCATATAAATAATTATAAAAGGAGATAAAAACTATGATATATACAGAAAAAGTAATGGATCATTTTAAAAATCCAAGAAATGTAGGAGAAATAGCTGAGGCCAATGGTATTGGAGAAGTAGGAAATGCAAAGTGTGGAGATATAATGAGGGTTTATTTGAAAGTTGAAGATAATATAATAAAGGATGTTAGTTTCATGACATTTGGATGTGGATCTGCTATAGCATCATCTTCAATGGCAACAGAATTAATAAAGGGGAAAACCTTAGAAGAGGCCTGGAAGTTAACTAATAAAGCAGTAGCAGAAGCATTGGATGGACTTCCACCAGTAAAGATGCATTGTTCAGTGTTAGCAGAAGAAGCTATTCATAAGGCAATTAATGATTATAGAAAAAATGCTGGATTAAGTTTAGATGATTGGGAATTTGAAGAAATTGACCATGATAAATTACATGATATTGTAGATGTTAATTAAGTAAAATATAAATAATAAAGAGTATAACATTTAGATAAAGAAAATACTAAGTAAACTTCAACGAGCTCCGTTTTGAGGTGCAAGACTAAAAAATAGAATAAAAATATCATATTAAATAATATTAAAAACCAGTAAGTGAAATTACTGGTTTTCTATTTTACTGGTATTTTATTATTTTGTACTCTAAAACGGAACTCGTTGAGCAAATTCTTAGTGTTTATATTTTATAAAAAGTATTAGATAACATAAACTATAAAATAAAATTTTAAGATTTGATTTGAATCACATTTTATTTTTAATAATGAGTATATGATTAGTTCATAAGATAAATTTAAAAATTTCGGCTAAAGTTACTGCCGGCGAATAATTTTAGGAGATGATTTAATGAGAATAATATATTGGAGTCAAACAGGAAATACAGAAAAGATAGCAGAGTTAATTAAAAAAGGAATTGAATTAGAAGGAAAGAGTGCTAAATTAGTGAAAGTTTCAGATATAACAGTTGAATATATTAAGAATGAAGAAATTATTATTATAGGTTGTCCAGCATGCGGGGTTGAGACATTAGATGAAACTGAAATGGAACCATTTATAAATTCTTTACAAGGAGAAATTGATGGAAAGAAAGTAGCGTTATTTGGTTCATATGGATGGGGAACTGGTGAATGGATGGAAGCATGGCAAGAAAGAATGCAGTCATATGGTGGTGTATTAATTAGTGATGGATTAATAGTAAATGAGGAAGAAATAGATAACAATAGTGAAATTATAGAGTTTGGAAAACTTATTGCTAAACAATAGGGAATATAGGAGGATAAACAAATGATAAATAAGATAAGAAATGAAAAAAAGGAGTTTAAAAAATTATTAAATGGACAATGGATAGAAAATAAGGATGTAAATTATATAGAAATTAAGTCCCCCATAAATAATACTTTTTTAGGAAAAGTTCCAGCTATGAGTAAGGATGAAGTGGAAGGAGCTATAAAGAATAGCAAAGAAGTTCAGAAGATTTGGAAGCTTACACCTTTAAATAAAAGAATAGAAATTTTATATAAAGCAGCTGAAATTTTAGAAAAGCAAGCAGATAACTTATCAGAACTGCTTATGATGGAAGTTGCAAAGGATAAGAAAAGTGCAAGATCAGAAGTTATCAGAACTGTAGATTTTATAAAATTTACTGCAGATATAGCTAAAAGTATAAATGGGGAAAGTCTTCAAGGAGATAATTTTCCAGGTGGAAAGAAAAATAAAATTGGTTTAGTTAATAGGGAGCCATTAGGAGTTGTACTAGCTATATCGCCATTTAATTATCCAGTCAATCTAGCAGCATCGAAAATAGCACCAGCAATAGTTACTGGTAATACAGTTATATTTAAACCAGCAACTCAAGGAAGTTTAAGTGGATTATATTTAGCAAAAATATTTGATGAAGCTGGAGTACCAGCTGGTGTAATTAACACAGTAACAGGTAAGGGAAGTGAAATAGGAGATTATATTGTTACACATCCAGATATAAATTTTATAAACTTTACTGGAAGTTCAGAAGTTGGGGCTAGAATTTCACAAATGTCAAAGATGATTCCTTTATTAATGGAACTTGGTGGAAAGGATGCAGCAATAGTATTAAAAGATGCAGATTTAGATTTAGCTGCAAAAAATATAGTATCTGGAGCTTATTCATATTCAGGACAAAGATGTACAGCTATAAAAAGAGTATTAGTAGTTAATGAAGTAGCAGACAAATTAGTTGAAAAAATTAAGATGGAAATTAAAAACTTAAAGGTAGGGAATCCATTAGAATTAGATGCTGATGTTGTTCCATTAATTGATACTAAGAGCGCAGATTTTGTTGAGGGATTAATTAATGATGCTATTAATTTAGGTGGTAATTTAGTCGTAGGTGGTAATAGGGAAGGAAACTTAATCTATCCAACACTTATTGATAATGTAACTAAAGAAATGAGAATAGCTTGGGAAGAACCATTTGGTCCTGTATTACCTATAATTAGAGTTAATAATGTAGAAGAAGCAATAGAAATTGCCAATAGGTCAGAGTATGGTCTGCAATCATCTGTATTTACAGAAAATATTAATGATGCCTTTTATGTAGCTGATAAATTAGAAGTAGGAACAGTTCAAGTAAATAATAAAACAGAAAGGGGACCAGATCATTTCCCATTCTTAGGGGTTAAGAGTTCTGGAGTAGGTGTACAAGGTATAAAATATTCAATTGAGGCTATGACTAGACTTAAAGCAACAATAATTAATGTTAAATAAGTAAAATAACAATTTATTTAAGCAAATGAAAAGGAGAGATGGAGTATGACTAATAATATTTGGAAGGGATTCAAAGATTTTATAGTGTATGATAAAGTTCAAGAAGATGAAGTAGTAACATCATTTTATTTGAAAGCAGCAGATGGAACAAGTTTACCTAAGGCTATACCAGGACAATTTATATCTGTGAGAATTCAAAAAGGTGATAATGAATATAGTAGGGCGAGACAATATACTTTATCAATGGATTCAAAAGAAGAATTTTATAGAATAAGTGTTAAGATTGAAGAAAATGGAGATTTAAGTAAGCAATTATGCAGAAATATTAAAGTTGGAGATAAAATCCAAGCAACAATACCTATGGGAAAATTCGTTTTAAAGGATGGAAATGAACCAGTAGTTTTAATTGGTGGAGGAATAGGAATAACTCCAATGATAGCAATGGCTTATGCAGCTAAGGGTACTAATAGACAAGTTAAGTTAGTATATAGTACTGCAAACTCAAAGTATCATAGTTTTAAAGAAGAGTTAAATAAATTAAAAAATGAAAATAATATTGAATTAATACAAATTTATACAAGACCATTAGAAGAAAATAAAATAAATATAGATTTTGATGTTGAAGGTAGAATAAATAAAGAATGGATAGCAAATAATTTACCTATGAATGGAGAATTTTATTTCTGTGGTCCAATAGAATTTATGAGAAATATTTATAAGAGTTTAGAGGAATTAGGAGTTGAAAAATCAAAAATAAACTTTGAGTTATTTGCAGCAGGTGAAGATATAACTAAATAAGGGAAATAAATTAATGATAAAATTAATTTTATTAGATATATAAATAATGTGCATTTTATATGTGCATTATTTATATTTGTAACGGATGTTACTTAAAAGAATTTAAAGTTAATGTATATTAATAATATAGTTTAAAATAAAAAGTATTATTTAAGTTGAGAGGAGAAGAAAAATGAGTTTATTTTTAGGAAAAATACATTATTGGTTATTTAATAAAGTATTATGGTTTCAAGGATTAGAAGATGAAATAATAGAATTTGCAAAGACTAAAGGATTAGATATAGATAATTTAAAAAGTAAAATAAATTTAAAATATGGTGAAAAGCTTCCAAATAAAAATTTAGAAGATATGATTGATACAAGTAATATTCATGGATGGTTACAAAGTAAGATTCATAGTGCAGAAGGTAGAATGGCAGCATGGACAAGAGAAATATTAAGTAATGACCAAGATTTTATTTTAGATATGAAAAAAATATATAATAAGCAAGGAATTAATGCTGCTAAGGAAGCAAAGGTTAAGTTTAGTATTATAACTGCAGAAGATATATTTAATAGTATGAATGACTATATATTAGATGGAATGCCATGTGATAGAGTTAATGAAGTCGTGAGCTCGAATAATGAAGTTGTAGAGTGGAAAAAAAGAGTATGTGTTCATAAAGAAATTTGGGAAAATGAAGGTATATCAGTTGATGTATTTTATGATTTAAGAAGTGAATGGATAAAAGCTTTTGTTAGCGAAATGAATAGTGATTATGAGTATGTTAAATTAGATGAAAATTTACAATCAATTAGAAAAAAGGTATAAAAGGAGTAAAGTATATGAAAGCTATAGAAATAATGAATGAAGAACATAAGTATATTCTGAGAATGTTAAGTGTTGTTAGAAAGTGTTGTTTTAAAATATTGCAAGGTGAAGAGAATATATATGAAGATTTTGATAAGATAATAGATTTTATTAGAAATTATGCAGATAATCATCATCATAAAAAAGAAGAAAAAATACTTTTTGTTAAAATGGTAGAACATTTAGGAGAAGCTGCAGAGAAAGCTGTTAATCAAGGAATGCTTGTGGAGCATGATTTAGGAAGATTACATGTTAGGGAATTAATAGCTGCTTTAGAAAGAGTAAAGTCTGGAGAAGAAGAAGCAAAGTTAGATGTTATAGCAAATGCAATTTCATATACACATTTATTAACAAGACATATAGATAAGGAAGATAGAGTTATTTATAAATTTGCAGAAAGAAACTTAAAAAATGAAGTGATGAAGTTTATAGATATAGAATGTGAAAATTATGAAATTAATAATGAGGAAATAAGGAATAAATATATATCAATTTTAGAAGAGTTAGAAACTAAGTACTAAAAGTATTAATTTAATTAATAAAGGGAGTAAATAGTATGCAAGTCTTTAATGTAAATGATATAGAAGAAAAAAGACAAATATTAATTACCCTTTGATGAAAGAGTAGAACATAATGTTATAGCAGAGGAAGAAAGCAAAGTTTTAGTAACAATTATAAAAGCACCATTAATAAATAATATTAAAAATTGGAGGTAAAAATTATGATAACAAAAGATATGACTGTAGGTGAAATTGTAAATACAAATCCAAAAGCAGCAGAGGTACTGATGTCATTTGGAATGGGATGTTTAGGTTGCCCATCAGCAACTATGGAATCTTTAGAGCAAGCTTGTATAGTACATGGTTTAGAATTAGAGAAAGTTTTAGAAAAATTAAATAATATGTAGTTAAATAATTTAAAATATATATAAGAAAAATAAAATTACTCTGATAGTTTTTTATTAGAGTAATTTTATTTTTTTAATAAGTATATATTTTAAATTTTAAATATATATTATAAGTTTGGGAACTATAAAGATATAAGAAAGATAGATGTTCAATAAAAAGAGTCATATTAAATAATTAAAAATGTGAGTTGAAAATTTTATTTATATATCTGGAGGTAGATAATGAGAAAGGAAATTAAATATTTAGATCTTCTTATTATTGGAGGTGGGCCAGCAGGATTAACTTCAGCTATATATGGAGCAAGAGCTAAATTAGATTTATTGTTAATCGAAGATTCTTTAGTTGGAGGTCAAATAAGATTAACAGATACAGTTGAAAACTATCCAGGATTTAAATCAATAACAGGCAATGAATTATCAGATAAAATGCAGAATCAAGCAATTGACTTAGGAGCAGTTATTGATGAGTTTGATAATATTATATCTGTTAAATTAACTAATGAAGAAAAAATAATTGAGACGGGAAGTTATATATATAAACCGAAGTCATTAATTATTGCTACAGGGTCATCTCCTAAAAAGTTACCTGTACCAGAAGAAAGGAATTTTGAGGCAAGGGGAATTCATTATTGTGCAGTTTGTGATGGAGCTTTATACGAAGGAAAGAAAATTGCTGTAATTGGTGGTGGAAATACAGCGTTAGAAGAGGCGTTATATTTAAGCAAATTTGGAAAAGTAACTATGATTCGAAGACATGATTATTTTAATGGGGAAAAGTATGTACTAGATAAAGTTTTAAAAAATAATAATATACAAATACTATGGAATGAAGATATAAAACATGTAAAAGGTAAAGAAAGAGTAGAATCTGTAGTAATAGAAAATACTAAAACTAAAGAAATTAATGAAATAGCAATGGATTGTGTGTTTGTTTCAATAGGAACTATACCTAAAACTGATTTATTTAAGGAATATATAAAATTATCAAACACAGGAAATATTATTACAGATGAAAATATGCAAACTAATATTAAAGGTGTATATGCGGCTGGAGATGTTAGAGAAAAAGCTTTTAGACAAATAGCTACAGCTATTAGTGATGGGGCAATAGCCGCATTAATGGCTGAAAAGTATATTAATGAACAGAAAGGAAGATAAAAATGATAAAAGTATATTCAACAGAGTCATGCCCATGGTGTGTAAAGGCAAAACAATATTTAAAAAGTAAAAATATAGAGTATATAGAGGTTAATGTTGGAGAAGACATGGAAGGAAGAGAGGAAATGATTAAATTATCAGGGCAAATGGGGGTACCTGTTATAAATATTGATGGAAAGATAATTGTTGGATTTGATAAAATGGCTATTGATGAAGCAATTAATACAAAATAGGTATAAAAATGAAATTCTGCTAATTAGGGGGGAGAGTAGATAGATTTGTACAATATAAGCATAGATGAAAATCACTTTAGTGATAGACATCTATGCTTATTTTTTTTATGATAGGTTTGATTGGTCAACGAAGATAGATTTGGGATAAAACGCCCGTTACACAAAGTGTTGACCAACACATCCTATTCAATATTCGATTAAGCAAGTTGGGAGAAACACCCGTGTAAATAACAAATATGAATCAATAGGATGATGTTGGAACCAATTGTAAATAACATATGGAGATGATTAATAATGATAGGAGTTGGAATTGATATTTCTAAAAATAAAAGTACAGTATCTGCAATAGATGATACTGGAGAAATTATTATGAAACCACAAGAATTTAAACATAGTCAGAATGAACTTAATAAGCTTATTCAGTGGATTAAGGATCAAGAAGATACAGTGCTCGTAGTTATGGAATCTACAGGTCATTATCATTATCCAGTATTGAAGAAGTTATATGAAGAAGGGATATATGTTAGTGTAGTTAACGCTTATCTAATGAAAAAATATGGAGATATAGAGATTAGAAAAGCTAAAACAGATAGAAAAGATGCTATTAGAATAGCTAAATACGCTATTGAAAAAAGATTTAGTCTTAAGAAATATGAAGGTGAAGATGAAAAATATAATGATTTAAAGTTTTTATCGAGACAATATAATCAAATAGTTTCAATACGAGTAAAGGCAAAGATACAATTTAACAATCTTCTTGATGAAATTATGCCTGGAATTAATAAAATTTTAACTAGAACAACAGGAAATTCAAGCAAGATATTATATGATTTTGTTGAAAAGTATGAACACTTTGATAATATCAAACGTAAGGGTGAACAAAAGTTTATAAAAGAGTATTCAGCTTGGTCAAAAAAGAAAGGATACCGTAATGGAGCAATTAAAGCACTAAAAATATATGAATTGGCCCAAAACAGTATCACAACCAGATCTGCTAATAATTCTACATATATTGCTCTTAGAAATTGTATTAAAATTTTAAGAGAAACTGAAGAATCTAGCAATTCTATTTTAACACAGATGCAAACAATTGCGTACACATTACCGGAATATAAAATTGTTAGGGAATTAAAAGGTGTTGGTGATAAGCTTGCACCAAGACTAATTGCTGAGATTGGAGATGTTAGAAAATTTACAAGTGCTAAAGCCTTGAATGCTTATGCCGGAAATGATGCACCTCCACATCAATCAGGTCAATTTGAAGGAACTAAAAGACATATATCAAAACGTGGTTCTTCTAGCTTAAGAAAAGTCGGATACGAAATAATGATGGCTTTAAAAGTTACAAAACCAACTGAAGATAATGCTGTTTATGAATTTATGATAAAAAAAGAATCCGAGGGAAAAGCAAAAAACGTGGCTAAAATGGCTGCTCTTAATAAGTTCTTAAGAATTTATTATACACGCGTTATGAATTTATATAAAACATTGTAATAGCTAGTCCACTTAATAAAGCTACTTCATAGTAGCTTTATTAAGGTTACACTTTTTTAGGTATATTAAATTAAAAATAATAGTTGACAAATTATTAGCAAGTTTGTGTAAAAAACAAATCTACCTACTCCTTTTTTATTATTTTCTTGATTCGTAAATTTCCTTTTCAACATCAATAAATATTTTAGCAATAACCTCATAAGCTTTACCCCAAGCTTCAATAACTTCATCAGTTGCTGCATCTCCTAGAACTTCTTTAATTGAAGCTAATAAATTTGAACCAACTATTGGATAATGTCCTTCAGTGATTTGACGATCACAATGTACTTCTCCAATTTTCTTTACTACAGGTAAAATTGCTGGAAGGTTATCTATATTTTGTGCAGCTGCTAATATAGTCATAGCTAATGCCTTTGGTTGTTCTCCTGAAGCTTGTTTATCCATATTAAATAATGGTTTTACCTCAGGATTATTTGCAAACATGTTCTTATAGAAAGTAGTAGTTATTTCTAATCCGTGCTCCTTTAAAACTGGAACTGTGCTCTTTATTATATCTATTGTTTTTTGATCTAACATAAATTTATCTCCTTTATATAAAAGTTATTAATTAATAATTATTATCCGTATCTATGTCATTAATATATCATATATAATTTAAATGTGCAAGTAAAATACACATTTAAATTTATGGTATAATTTTTTTACGTTAGAAGAAAGGAAGAGTTGTTTATGCAGTTATCAAAGTTTACGGATTATGCATTTAGAGCATTAATATATTTAGCTAAAAGTTCTAATGAGAATGCAACAGTAGATAAGTTGGCTGAAGAATTAGATATATCAACACATCATTTAAAGAAGGTAATTAATAAATTAGCAAAGACAGAATATATAATATCAACTAAGGGAAGAAATGGTGGATTAAAGTTAGGATCAAGTCCAGAGGAGATTAATTTAGGAAAAGTTTTACTATTAACAGAAGAAAATTTAAGTTTGGTTGAATGTATGAATGAAACAGGAACATGTCCTCTAATTAGTGAGGAATGTAAGCTTAAGAGTATTATTTGTAGATCTTTAAATGGATTTGTAAGTGAAATGTCTAAATATACATTAAAGGATATAATATAAATAAAATACTATATTAAAGTAAGGACTCTACTAGATAGGAAAAATATATCTAGTAGAGTCCTACTCTAAATAATTATAAAATATTTTCAATTATTTCTGCTTTATGTAGCATATTTAAGGACTTAAACTCTTTGAATATTAAAACTAGTGTTATAACAACAGAGAAGAAATCGGCACAAGCACCTGCAGCCCAAACCCCATCTAATCCTATAAATAAAGGTAGTATTAAAGTAAATGGAATTAATAATATAACTTGTCTAAGTAAACTAACAAACATAGACATTTTAGCTTTACCTATTGATTGAAAATAACTAGTTGAAACAATGTTTATTCCTACTATAGGCATCATTAATAAATACATTCTAACACCTTTTACAGCAACAGCAGTAAGCTCAGGATCATTATTAAATAAGCTTATTGCAAATTCAGGGAAAGCCTGAATTAAAATTCCACCAATTGTACAAATAACTGTAGCTGCAATAGTAGCAATTGCAAAGGTCTTTTTAGCTCTATCGTATTTTTTAGCACCATAGTTAAACCCAATAATAGGCTGACAACCTTGGTTAATACCAAAGATAGGCATCATAAATACCATGTTAATTGATCCTATTATAGTCATAGCTCCTATAGATAAATCATTACCATAGGCCTTTAAAGAATTATTAGCAACAACTTGTACTAAACTATTGGCAATTTGAGTTGCAAAAGGAGCAATACCAATAGCAAATGTCATCATAACTAAGTTTTTCTTTAATTTCATATTTTCAAATTTTAATTTTAAGTTAGAATTTCCTTTAGTATAGTAATAAAGTATTATGAAGAATGTAAGAACTTGAGAAATAACAGTTGCAAAAGCTGCTCCTTTAATTCCCATGTTTAATACAAAAACAAATAAATAGTCTAATACTATATTAGTACCACATCCAATAACCATTGTTATTGAAGCTAATTTAGGATTTCCATCAGCTCTTACAGTACTATTTAATGCGAAAGAAAGAATATTAAAAGTACATCCACATAAAATTATAGTAATATATTGTTTAGCATAAAATAAAGTGTTTTCACTTGCTCCAAAAAGGTTTAATATTGGATTTAGGAATAAAAGTCCAATGATAGTAATTGCAATACCAACTATTAAGCTTAATGATAGTGCACTACCAATTAATTTTTCGGCCTCATCTCTTTTACCACGTCCAAGGTTTAATGAAATATTTGCAGTTGATCCAATTCCAATAAGCATACCAAATGCTAAAAGAATAGACATTATAGGCATAGTTATTCCAACTCCTGTTAAAGCAAGAGATCCAACCTCTGGTATACGCCCGATAAACATTCTATCTACAATGTTATATAAAGCATTAACCATCATACCAATTATTGCTGGAATGGAATAGTTTAATAATAGTTTTCCAATAGATTCTTCACCTAATTGATTTTGATGTCTCATATTTTTTGCCCTCCTAAATATAATTAAGTATTATTTTCTACATTTTTTGAAAGCTTATTCAATATATTTAAGCCAATAGATATTTCTTCAGAACTTAATTCATTGGTAAGTATATTTTCCCATTTAGTTAAAACGGAAAAAAAATCGCTTTTAATATCAAGGGCTTTAGAAGTTAGATAAATTCTATTAACTCTTTTATCATTTGAGTCTTTAGAACGAGTTATAAAATCTAATTCCTCTAACTTTTTTATTGCTTTAGCGGTAGTGCCTTTATCAATATTGACTAATTCAGATAAAGCCTCCTGGCTGATTCCATCATTTTTATATAAATGAATCATAAACATGTATTGTCCGCTACCAAATCCAAATTTACTAAATTCCTTTGTGAAAAAAACATTGGCTTGTCTATGAATAAGTGAAATATATTTACCTAAATATTCATTGTTAGATCTCATTTTAATAAATCCTTCCTAAAATATAAGTAATACTCACTATTGAATTTTATAAAATGCAAAATGAGCATTGAACTGACAAATACATTATACTGCTAAAATAGTTGCAAATGCAACTAAAAAGTTGGAATTGCAACTATTTTTATATAAAAATATAATTAGTAGTAAATTACTATAATAGAATAATTATGAATGAATATGAGTGAATATGAATGAAAATGAATTTTTTTTGAATGAAAATGATTGACTTATGATTAAAATAGGAGTATTATGAAATCAAGGAAGTGGTGTAAATGTTATCAGAAGAAAGACATAAGCTGATTTTAGAGAAATTAGAAAAGGAATCAGTAGTTTATTTAAATGATTTAGTTGAATACTTAAATACCTCAGAATCAACTATAAGAAGAGATTTAACTGCACTTCATAAAGCAGGGCTTTTGAAGAAGGTTCATGGAGGAGCTACATCATTAAAGGACGTAAATATAAAAACAACTGATGATATTGTTGAGAATAGACAAACTTTGAACATAGATGAAAAGGTAAAAATTGCACAATATGCAGCATCATTAATAGAGGACAATGATTTTGTTTATATAGATGCAGGAACAACTACAGAGCTTATGATTAATTTTATAAGCAATACAAAAGCCGTATTTGTTACAAATGGAATCGTTCATGCAAGAAAACTTATTAAAAAGAATTGTACAACTTATATATTAGGTGGTGAGCTGAAGCTTGCAACAGAAGCTATAGTTGGAGCTGAAACAGTAAATAGTTTAAGAAAGTATAATTTTACAAAGGGTTTTTTTGGAACAAATGGAGTTGATATTGACAGAGGATTTACAACACCTGATGTTAAAGAGGCCATGGTAAAGGAAGAGGCATTGTATAGAAGTAGAAAAAGGTTTGTTTTATGTGATCAATCTAAGTTTGATGAAATAAGTTCAATAACATTTGGAGATATTAAAGAAGCTAAAATAATAACAACTAATTTAGAAGAGAATAGTAGATATAAACAGGAAACGGAGATAGTGGAGGTAGAAAGCTAATGATATATACAATTACATTTAATCCAGCTTTAGATTATATAGTTAAAATGGATGAATTCAATCTAGGAAATGTTAATAGAAGTAATAATGAATTCGTTTATGCTGGCGGAAAAGGAATTAATGTATCAATCGTATTAAATAATCTAGGAGTTAAAAGTAAAGCGCTTGGATTTATAGCTGGCTTTACTGGAGAGGAAATAGAAAGAAGAGTTAGAGAATTTGGCTGTGATACGGAGTTTATAAAGCTAAAGGAAGGTATGTCTAGAATTAATGTAAAAATTAAAGCTGATGTAGAAAGTGAAATAAATGGTGGTGGACCAGATATATCATCAGATGCATTAGAAGAACTTTACAAAAAATTAGATACATTAACAGTTGGAGATATATTAGTTTTAGCAGGTAGTATTCCAAAAACAATGCCAACAGATGTTTATGAAAGAATCATGGAAAGACTTCAAGAGAAAAATATTAAGTTTATAGTTGATGCAACTGGTGAATCATTACTTAAGGTATTAAAATATAATCCATTTTTAATAAAACCAAATCATCATGAACTTGGAGAATTATTTGGAGTAAAGCTTAATAGTAAAGAAGAAATTATAGAGTATGCAAAAAAGCTTAAAGATATGGGAGCACAAAATGTAATTATATCTATGGCTGGAGATGGAGCAATATTAATAGACTCTAATGGTGGAGTTACAACAAGTAATGTACCAAAAGGTGTAGTGAAAAACTCAGTTGGAGCAGGAGATTCAATGGTTGCTGGATTTATAGCTGGATATTTGAATTCAGAAAAAATTGAGGATGGATTTAAATTAGGGGTGGCAACAGGAAGTGCATCAGCATTTTCAGAAGGATTAGCTACAAAAGATTATGTTTATGAATTATTAGAACAAGTAAAATAAAAGTTTTCAAGGAGGAAATGAAAGTGAAAATTACTGATTTATTAAAAAAGAATGGTATAGCACTTAATCCTACAGTAAATTCAAAGGAAGAAGCAATAAATAAATTAGTTGACTTAATGGATTCTACAGGAAGATTAAGAGATAAAGAGGCTTATAAGAAAGCAGTTTTAGATAGAGAAAGTTTAAGTACTACAGGAATTGGTGATAATATAGCAATTCCTCATGCTAAGACAAGTGCAGTAAAAGAAGCTGGACTTAGTGCAATGATACTTACAAATGGAATTGATTATGATTCACTTGATGGGCAACCAGCAAAGCTTTTCTTTATGATAGCAGCTCCAGAGGGAGAAAATAATCTTCATTTAGACGTATTAGCAAGATTATCAATGATGTTAATGGATCCTGATTTTAAGGAGCAATTAATAAATGCTAAAAGTGTTGATGAATTCTTATCACTTATTGATTCTAAAGAAAATGATAAGTTAAAGGCTGAAAGTGATAAAGAGGAAGCACAAAAAGCACAAGCCAATGGATATAGAGTATTAGCTGTTACAGCATGTCCAACAGGTATAGCTCATACATTTATGGCAGCTGAAGCTTTAGAAAACAAAGCTAATGATATGGGAATTTCAATAAAGGTTGAAACAAATGGTTCTGGTGGAGCAAAAAATGTTTTAACTGATGAAGAAATAGCTAATGCTGAATGTATAATAGTTGCAGCGGATAAAAAAGTTGAAATGGCTAGATTTGAAGGAAAGAAAGTTATTCAAACTAAAGTTGCAAACGGAATTCATAAAACAGAAGAATTATTAAATAGAGCAACAAGTGGAAATGCTCCAGTTTATCATCATACAGGTGGAAGTGATGGTGAAGGTATATCATCAGATGAAAAAGAGAGCATTGGAAGACAAATATATAAACATTTAATGAATGGTGTTTCTCATATGTTACCATTTGTTATAGGTGGAGGTATATTAATAGCTTTAGCATTCTTATTTGATAACTATAGTATTAATCCAGCTAACTTTGGTAAAAATACATCTTTTGCAGCATTTTTAAAGACTATAGGTGAAACTGCATTTGGATTTATGTTACCTGTACTTGCAGGATATATTTCAATGAGTATTGCAGATAGACCAGGGCTTGCAGTTGGTTTCGTTGGTGGTATGTTAGCTAACTTAGGTACAACATATGCAAGTGCATTTGATTCTTCAGTTTCAGTTGTAAGTGGAGGATTCTTAGGAGCATTATTTGCTGGTTTCTTAGGTGGTTACTTAGTATTAGGATTAAAGAAGATATTTGATAAATTACCACAATCTTTAGAAGGTTTAAAACCAACATTACTTTACCCTGTTATCGGTATTGGATTAATAGGTGCGATAATGATATTTGTAAATCCATTCTTTGGAGGAATAAATGAAATAATAACTAATTTCCTTAACTCAATGGGTAGTACAAGTAGAATATTATTAGGTATAGTTGTTGCAGGAATGATGGCTATTGATATGGGTGGTCCTTTCAACAAAGCAGCATATGTATTTGGTACAGCATCACTTGCATCAGGTAACTTTGAAGTAATGGCAGCTGTAATGGCTGGTGGTATGGTTCCACCACTTGCAATTGCTTTAGCATCAACATTCTTTAAGAGTAAATTTACTAAGAGAGAAAGACAATCAGCTCTTACAAATTACATTATGGGATTATCATTTATAACAGAAGGAGCAATTCCTTTTGCAGCAGCAGACCCGTTAAGAGTTATACCTTCATGTGTAGTAGGTTCTGCAACAGCAGGATCACTTACAATGTTATTCCAATGTCAATTAAGAGCTCCTCATGGTGGAATGTTCGTATTACCTGTAATAGGAAACCCATTTGGATTCTTAGGTGCAGTTGTTATAGGTTCTGTAGTAGGAATGATAATGTTAGCATTATTAAAGAAAAAAGTAGTAGAATAATAATACTTTATAAATATAGAAAAGTTTTAGTGGCAAGCGCAGCTTGCCACTTTTTATTATTATATTTAATCACCATCACATCCACCATCACAATCACAACTACTGTCGCATTCGCAATCACAATCATTAAAGTCAGAAATACCAGAGTCAAAGAATGAATAACTGTCATTATTTAAAAAATCCGTATTACTATATTCATAATTAGATGAAGCGGAGTTATTATTTCTACTACTGCTATTTTGCTTTATTAAAAAAGCTATTAAAAAGAAAATTACAATAATTAAAAATTCCATAATTAAATCACCCTTTTTGCTTTAATTATACCATTAATTAGTAAATGTAAATATATGTTTATAAACGTTGATATAACAGTATATAAAGGATAAAAATAATGAAACTGTACAAAATATAAGAGTAAAGAAAAACAAGTATGCAGTAGGAGAATTATTATGGGAAAGAATAAAGAAAATAAAAAAAGTATAATAAATTCAGAAGCCTTTCCAGGAATATTATTATTAGCAACTACAATATTAGCTTTAATTTTAGCAAATACACAATTAGATAAATTTTATAATTATATTTTATATGATTTAAAATTTGGCGAAGAATTTAATTTGCATTTGATTATTAATGACTTTTTTATGGTAATATTTTTCTTAGTGGTAGGATGTGAAATTAAAAGAGAGCTTGTATATGGTAAATTATCAAGTATAAAGCAAGCTTCATTTCCTGTAATAGCTGCAGTTGGAGGAATGGTTGCTCCAGCATTAATATTTACACTTTTTAATTATAGTAGTGGATTTGAAATTGGTGCAGGAATTCCATTATCTACTGATATAGCCTTTGCAATAGGTATTTTTTCAATATTAGAAAGTAGACTTAACTTTTCATTAAAATTATTTCTACTTACTTTAGCTGTTGTAGATGACTTATTATCTATAATAATAATAGGTGTTTTTTATTCATCTCATATAAGAATTTCAGGAATAATTGCTTCTTTGATTATAATAGCAGCTTTATTTTCTGTTAAGTTTTTTAATAAAAGAAATAAGTTATATCCGTATTTAATATTAGGATTTGCCTTGTGGGTAGCAGTATTTTATAGTGGAATTCACTCTACATTAAGTGGAGTAATTTTAGCTTTTAGTATACCTGTATTACATGAGAAAGATAAAGAGAAGGATTTAAGTTATAAGGTTCAACATAAATTAGAGCCATTTTCTAATTATGTAATATTACCTTTATTTGCATTTGCCAATACAGGAATAAATTTAGGTGGAAATTTGAACTTAGCAAAGGATTATCCTTTAATGATAGGTATAATACTAGGCTTAGTTATTGGAAAACCATTAGGAATAATGTTGTTTGGATATATAGGAAGTTTAATTGGAGTAACGAAAAAACCACAAGATACATCATGGTATGATGTATTAGAAGTATCTATTTTAGCCGGTATAGGATTTACTATGTCTTTATTTGTATCGGAGATTGCATTTGCAGGTGAAGAAGTTGAGCTTAGTGTATCGAAAATATCAGTATTAATTGCAGCTGTTATTTCAATTATAATAGTAAGTGTATTAACATCTATAGGAGAAAAGGTAGAACATAAAAATAAATAAGTAATATGTGTGTATTATTAATTTAGTTAAATTAATAATACACACATATTTTTTTACAACATATAATATTTGTGACAAAAATATATAGGAAGTGCCTTAAAACGAGCATAATAAGTAAAGCAGTATATGGTAGTATGATTATAGCAGGAGGAGTACTAGAAAAATATTTTAATCAATATACTTTAAATTCAAAAAAAGTAAATGAAAGAGTTTTATTTAAAATATTAAATAAAAGTAAAGACTGTAAATATGGTAAAGAATATAATTTTAAATCTATAAAATCAATAGAAGAGTATAAAGAAAAAGTTCCAATTACTAATTATTTATCTTATGAAAAATATATAGATGAGATGCTTAAGGGAGAAGAAAATATTTTAGTTGGAGAAGAGGTTGAGTACTTTGGACATACTTCAGGAACTACAGGTAAGCAAAAACTAATACCAGTAACTAAAAAGTCTAGAGAAGTTAGTAGTAAGTATATGGCATTATTACTTGAAAGATTTGCTTATAATAACTTTAAAGATAGATGGTGTTATGAAAGAGGACTAATGATAGCTGATACTGTGACCACCAGTTGTTCAGAGGGGGGAGTGCCTATATGTTCTGCAACATCAGGTGGAATGGAAGCTATAAAAAATATACTTCCTAAGATGTATACTTCACCTTATGAGGTAATGAAAATAAAGGATAAAAATGAAGCTTTATATTTACATTTATTGTTTGGCCTTGAGGATAAAAATTTATTTTATATAAGTGGTGTATTTATATCCAATGTTTTAGATTTATTAAGGGTTCTAGAAGAAAAAAGCGATATGCTTGTAAGAGATATTAGAAGAGGAAGTATTAATAGAAGTTTAAATATAGATGAAGATAAAAGAAAAATTTTAAGCAAGTATTTGAAGCCTAATGCAAGCAGAGCAGATGAGTTAGACAAGGAATTTGCTAAAGGATTTGAAGGAATTTGTACAAGAATATGGCCTAAATTAACTTATATTGCATCGGTAACTGGAGCTAATTTTTCAATATATGATGATAAAGTAAATTATTATACAGGGTCATTACCTATTTATTCACCAGCATATGCAGCAACTGAAGCTATGATAGGAATTAACCCATATGCTAGTAAAATAAGATATGTAGTAATTCCTGATACTGTATTTTATGAGTTTATTCCAATAGAGGAAAGTGATAAAAACAATCCCAAAACTTATTGTATAGATGAGTTAAAAATAGGTGAAAAATATGAGATTATAATTACAAATTACGCAGGCTTTTATAGGTATAGATTAGGAGATGTAATTAAGGTAGTAGATTATTATAACAATTCACCGGAGATAGAGTTTTTATATAGAAAAAATCAGGTTTTAAATATGGTTTCTGAAAAAACAACAGAAGATCATTTAAAATCATCTATAAATAAGACTATAAATAATTTTAATTTATCTTTAATTGATTATACAACTTTAGAGGACAATACAATAACGCCGGGAAGATATGTTTTTTATTTTGAATTTAATGAAGAAGTGCCTAAGAGTAAGGTAAGAGTCTTGGAAAAAAATCTGGATTTAGAGTTGCAGAAGGCGAATTTAGCTTACGGAAGATTTAGAAAGAATAATAGACTATCATGTACAAGTGTTATTATTGTTAGAAAAAATACTTTTGATAATATAAAGAAATTTTTAATATCAAAAGGTGTTTCTAAAAGTCAGCTTAAGATTCCAAGGGTAATAACTAACAAAAAGGATATTTTAAATATATTAAATCAAAATATTAAGAATTGAGGCTATTAATAATATAGAATTAGCTATAGAATAAATTATAATAGTAGATTTATTCTATAATATAAAATAAGTAAGGAGGTTGTCTAAGGCAGCCTCTTTAATTACTTAAATTAAAAGGAGGGAAACTTTTATGTGGATATTATATGCATTTGGGTCGGCTTTTTTTGCAGGAGCTACATCTATTCTTGCAAAGATAGGAGTTAAAGATGTTGATTCACATGTTGCTACAGCTATTAGGACTATTGTTGTATTAATTTTTTCATGGTTAATGGTATTTATAGTTGGTTCACAAGGAACTATAGCTGATATTAGCACAAGAACTTTTATATTTTTAATTTTATCAGGATTAGCAACGGGAGCATCGTGGCTTTGCTATTTTAAGGCATTGCAATTAGGGGATGTTAATAAGGTAGTACCTATTGATAAAAGTAGTACAATTTTAACTATGATTTTAGCCTTTATTTTTTTGGGTGAAAATATAACTATAAATATGATAATTGGAATGATTGGTATAGGTATTGGAACTTATTTAATGATCCAAAAGAAGGAAGAATCTAATAAGATTATAAGAGGAAAGAGTTGGATTGTTTATGCAGTTTTATCAGCTGTTTTTGCATCACTAACATCTATACTAGCTAAAGTGGGTATAGAAAATGTTGAGTCGAATTTAGGAACAGCAATAAGAACAATAGTTGTACTTATTATGGCTTGGGTTAT
This sequence comes from Clostridium sp. K13, assembly GCF_019734195.1. Lineage (GTDB taxonomy): Bacteria > Bacillota > Clostridia > Clostridiales > Clostridiaceae > Clostridium. The sequence continues at coordinate 249,428 of NZ_JAASHM010000002.1, forward strand.
AGTTTTTGTAACTCAAAAGCAAAATGACGTTAAAAAGATAGATAAAAGAAGTTTAATATTTATAATTTTATCTGGTATTGCAACTGGTGGTTCATGGCTTTGTTATTATAAGGCTTTACAAGATGGACTAGCATCTATAGTTGTACCTATAGATAAGCTTAGCATATTATTTACAGTTTTATTTGCGTATATATTTTTAAAGGAAAAGTTGTCAAAGAAATCTGTATTAGGATTGATTTTAATAGTAGTTGGAACACTAACTTTATTAATAAAAATATATTGATATTAGTATATCAATATAATAAATAAATTACGTAACTATATAAGTAGCTACATAAGACAAATAAAGGAGATTAAAAAATGGAAATATTTAATGCAATAATAAAAAAAGTAGAAGGTAAAGATGGTGCTTACATAGAGGTACCTTTAGATGTAGAAAAAATTTATGGTGCTAAGAGGGTTAAGGTAAAGGCAACTTTGATGGAATTGAATATAGAGGTTCAATAGTTAGAATGGGAATGCCATGTTATATTATTGGAATAACAAAAGAAATAAGAAATAAAATAGGAAAAAATCCAGGAGATGAGATAAAAGTTACAATTGAAAAGGATGAAGAGGAAAGAAGTGTGGAATTACCAGAGTATTTTAAAGTTTTAGTTGAAGATGATAAGGAAATAAATAAGTTTTGGAATAGTTTGTCTTTTTCAATGCAAAAAAAATATATTACATGGATAACCTCAGCAAAAAAAGAGGAAACAAGAAATAAGAGGTTAGAAGGGGCTATTATAAAACTTAAAAATAAAGAAAAACTTTAATTAAAATATTTTAATAATAGGACAAGTCCCCAGGGGCGCCCCTGAGGCGAAAATAGCAGTATTGTGTTAAAAAAAGCCTATATTTTGCAAGTAAAGTAGTAAGTATATTAGGTATAATCACATTATAAATCATTAAATATAAAAATAATTATAATTACAAGATAAATTAAGGTTTATAATGTGGAGGTAACAAATATGGAAAGACAATGGTGGCATAGCTCAGTAGTATATCAAATATATCCAAGAAGCTTTAATGATAGCAATGGGGATGGAATTGGTGATATAAATGGAATTAGAGAAAAGTTAGATTATCTTAAAGAACTTGGGATAGATGTAATTTGGCTTAGCCCAGTGTATAAATCTCCTAATGATGATAATGGATATGATATAAGTGATTACTGCGATATCATGGATGAATTTGGAACAATGGAAGATATGGATAACCTTTTAAAAGAAGCTAATGAAAGAGGAATAAAAATTCTTATGGACTTAGTTGTTAACCATACATCTGATGAACATAAATGGTTTATAGAAGCTAAAAAATCTAAGGATAATGAATATAGAGATTATTATATATGGAGAGATCCAGTTGATGGGCATGAACCAAATGAATTAGGATCTACATTTAGTGGAAGTGCATGGCAATATGATGAAACAACAGGACAATATTATTTACACTTATTTAGTAAAAAACAACCAGATTTAAATTGGGAAAATGAGAAAGTTAGAAATGAAGTTTATAAGATGATGAATTTCTGGGTTGATAAAGGGATTGGTGGATTTAGAATGGATGTTATCGATCTTATTGGAAAGATTCCAGATAAGATGATAACAGGGAATGGACCAAAACTTCATGAGTACTTACAAGAAATGAATAAGGCTGCATTAGAAGGAAATGACCTATTAACAGTAGGTGAAACATGGGGGGCTACTCCAGAGGTTGCAAAACTTTATTCAAATCCTGAAAGAAAAGAATTAAGTATGGTATTCCAATTTGAACATATTGGATTAGATCAAATTGAAGGAAAAGAAAAATGGGATGTAAAGCAATTAGATTTACTTGATTTAAAGAAAGTTTTATCTAAATGGCAAATAGAGCTTGAAGGGCAAGGATGGAATAGCTTATTCTGGAATAATCATGATTTACCAAGAATAGTTTCAAGATGGGGAAATGATAAAGAATATAGGGTTGAAAGTGCAAAAATGCTGGCAACACTTCTTCATGGTATGAAAGGAACACCTTATATTTATCAAGGTGAAGAAATTGGAATGACTAATGTAAGATTTGAGGATATTAATGAGTATAATGATATTGAATCTTTAAATATGTACAAAGATAGACTTTCTAAAGGATATTCTCATGATGAAATAATGACTTCTATATATGCAAAGGGAAGAGATAATGCTAGAACACCAATGCAATGGGATAATTCAGAAAATGCAGGGTTTACTACAGGAAAACCTTGGCTTGCTGTTAATAAAAACTATGAATATATAAATGTAAAGCAATGCGTAGAAGATGAGAATTCAATTTTTAATCATTATAGAAAGCTTATAGATATAAGAAAACATAATGATACTATAGTTTATGGAGATTATACTTTATTATCTCCAAATGATAAAAATATTTTTGCTTATAGTAGAGCATTAAATGGAGATAAAATATTGGTTGTTTGTAATTTCTATGGTAATGAAGTTAATTTTAAATTCCAACAGGATTTTAATTATGCAGAAATATTATTAAGCAACTATAATGATTCAAGCACTTTAATTGAAAACTTAAATTTAAGACCATACGAAGCTATAATGTTTAGAGTAAAATAAAGGGAGTACCTGCGGGGTAAATCCAATATGTGGATTGACCTCGCAGGTAATTTTAATTATTCATTTAATGAAAAATTAGGTATATAATTAAATATATACTTATTTTTAATAATGGGGGCTAAAAGTAATGAATAAATTAGAAAAAAAATTAGAAGAATTTGCAGCATATCTGAAGATTATTGAGCATTATAGAAATGTAGGAAGTCTTATGTATTGGGATATGAGTACTGGAATGCCAGAAAATGCAGCAGAAGGCAGAGCAGAAACTATGTCTTTTATGCAAATGCAAGAACATAATTTATCTGTTGCAAAAGAAGTACATGATTTTATTAAGTTTTTTGAAAAGAATGAAGAGAAGTTAGATTTTGTTCAAAAAAGAATGTTGCATGAACTTAAAAAGAATTATGAAAAAGAAAAGATATTTCCAGAAGAATTTATAAAGGAGTTTTCATTAGCTGCATCTAGAGGTCAATTAACTTGGGAAAAGGCTAAGAATGAAGATAACTTTGAAATATTTAAACCTGATTTAGAAAAAATAGTTGAACTTACTAAAAAGTCAATAGAATACAAGGGTTATAAAGGAAACAAGTATAATGCTTTACTTGATGATTATGAACCAGGATTAACAGTTGAAAAACTAGATAAGGTTTTTGATGAGTTAAGAGATGGGATAGTTAGTATATTAAATAAGATAAATAGTAGTGAAATAAAAATTTGCAATGCTTTTGAAGGAAAGGAATTTCCTAAAGAAAATCAAAAAAGATTTTGTATAGAAATTTTAAAGGCAATGGGCTTTAATTTTAAGTCAGGAAGAATGGATGAAACAGAGCATCCATATACCTTAGATATGAGTAATAAGGATGTTAGAATAACAAATCATTATTATTTAAATGATTTTACATCAGCAATGTTTTCTGCAATACATGAAGGTGGACATGGAATATATGAACAAAACTTGCCTGACTCTTTAGAAGGAACAGGATTAAATACTGCTGCTTCTATGGCTATTCATGAATCTCAATCAAGATTTTATGAAAATATAATAGGAAGAAGTAGAGCTTTCTGTGAATATTTATATAAAGAAGCAAAGAAAGAATTTTCAGATCAATTTGAGGGTGTTAGTGAAGAAGAGTTTTATAATACAATAAATAAAGTTCAACCTTCATTAATAAGAACTGAAGCAGATGAGTTAACTTATAGTATTCATGTAATTATAAGATATGAAATAGAAAAATTACTTATTAATGATAAAATTCAGGTTAGTGATTTACCAAGAGTATGGAATGAAAAGTATAAGGAATACTTAGGGGTAGAACCTACAAGTGATAAGGTGGGAGTGCTTCAAGATATGCATTGGTCAGATGGATCATTTGGATATTTTCCAAGTTATGCTTTAGGAAATCTTTATGGAGCTCAAATATTAAATGAAATGGTGAAGGATGTTCCTAATATATATAATGAAATTGCAGAAGGAGATTTAGGATCAGTAGATGAATGGTTAAAGGAAAATGTTCATGAGTGTGCTAATCTTTATGATCCAAGTGATTTAATAAAGAAAATTACAGGAGAAGAACTTCAAGCAAAATATTTCATTGAATATTTAGATAATAAATATAAAGAAATATATAAGTATTAATAAGTATATGTATAGCCTCAGAGGTAAAATTATTATTTTGCCTCTGAGGCATTTTTTTAATAAATATAAAAATATGTTAATAGTATATAAAGTAACTATTTATAATATGGGGGATATATTATGCATTTACATACTATACATCAATGGCTCCTTTTATTTTACTTTTATTGTTTTATAGGATGGATATGGGAATCTGTTTATGTATCTTTAGGAAAGCATAAATGGGTGAATAGAGGATTTTTAAAAGGACCTTTTTTACCTATATATGGTTCTGGAGCTATAGTAGTATTACTTTCTACATTAACAGTAGAGAACAATCTTATATTAGTATTTGTTATAGGAATGATAGGAGCAACCATACTAGAATATATAACTGGAGCAGTGATGGAAAAAATATTTCATGTTAGATATTGGGACTATACGGATAAACCTTTTAATGTAAATGGTCATATTTGCTTATTATCAACATTGGCTTGGGGATTATTTTCTATACTTTTAGTAAGGTTTGTTAATCCACCTATAGAGAATTTGGTTAGGGGTATTCCAGAAGAAATATCTGAGATAAGTGCATATATTATAACTGTTTTTATTACTATTGATGAAGTTCGATCATTTAATGAAGCTATGGATTTAAGAAATCTTTTAATTAGGTTTACTGAAAGAAATGAAACCATTATTAATATAAAAAGGAGAATAGAAGTAGTAGAGGCTTGTGTTAATGAAGATGTTAAGGCTATACAAGAAAAATTAATAGAAAAGGCTGTTGTTAGTCAAGAAAAAGTATTAGCTAAGAAAAGATCAAGGAAACAAGCTGTTGAAATAATTATTAAAAGAAATCTAGAATCAAAAGAGGAAGCTATGATAGTATTAGCTGAAAAGATATCAAAGTATATAGATAAGTTTGATGAGTTATCATCTAAGGCCATAGATGAGCCAAGTAAATTGAAGGCTGAGTTTTCAGAGTATTTATCAAAATTAAAGATACATGAGGGGAAAATTAACAATACTGAAAGTAAGGTTTATATAAATTCTATAAATATATTGAATAGAAATCCAAACGCCAAGGCTAAAAATTATGAAGAGGCAATGAGTGAAGTTAAAAATTTAGATAAAGATTTGAAAGAAAAGTAAATAAGATGATAAAATGAAATTATAAGGTACAAAGAGAAATGAGCTTGCAGATAAGTATTATCTATCTAGAAAAAGTATAGATAGAATAATTCTAGAGCAGTCTAAGAAAAATAGATAGAATAGAAGTTTGAGTCATAATTAAGTTTATGGCTCAACTTTTTTACAATAAAATTTATTTTATAGTGAACCCTTTTAGATGATAGAGTATCTAATTAATAATTACACTATGGGGGGCAATGAATGTTTAGGATAAAGAAGAGTAATATTAGTAAGGCTAAAGGGGGCAACAAAGAAGCGTTTATAGAATTAATAGAAGAAAATAAAATATCTAAAAATATAATTAGAGTATCAGCCATAGCTATAGCTATAATAATTTTATTTAGTACAAATTCTATAGCACCTACAATTGCTGAAGAAATTCCATTAGTAGGACCAGTTATAAAAATGCTTAATAATAAAATGGAAATGAACGTAAGATATACAGACAATGGGTTAGTTGTAAAAGAAACATTTAATACTGAATGCTATAGTGTGAATATTGAAACAGTAGATTTTGATGGGGAAAAAATCCTAATAGTATATAAAGTAGTTGGAATAAATAAGAATACACCTTGGCCATGTGTATTAGATATAGATATAAAATCAGATTCTTTAATAATTAATAAAGAAGCTTCGATGGCAACCGGAGGTATTGAAGAAGGGGCATATTATGGATATCAACAATATGATATTAATTTTAATAATGAACCTTTAAAAGAAAAAGAGATTCAGTTAAATATAACTCCTAAAATTTTAATAGCAGGTAGTGATGAAGAAGAGTTTATAAATGAAGGTCAGATTAATTTAAATGTTAAGAATAAAAATTATAGATAAAAAAATATTATATGTGAGGTAAGTGAGAATGAGGAAAACAATTAAATATTTATTATTATGTATTGTAACAATAGGAGTATTAGTGGGATGTAGTAATTCATCAAAAGAAGAAAATGTAGAAAGTTTTATTAAAAAATTAGTATCATATAATACTTATAATAATATGGCAAGTATTGAAGAGGCAGGTCAACTTATTGAAGATTACAAATCAAGATTTGGTGAATATCTTACAGAGGATGCTTTTGATTTATTGATGGCTAATAGGATATTTAGTAAATATAGTGCTGTTATATCAGACGCAAGTGGTGTTACGGATATTAATATTATCAAAACTAGTGAAACACAAAATGATGGATATATTCATTTTGAATATGAGGTTTCATATAAGCTAGAACGTGATGGTGAAACTGTTGATATGAATGATTATATGGCTTTTAATGTACTTGATGAAAAGGGATATAAGATTGAAAAGGTATCAATATTAGATAAGACAAGCAGTATTTTTAAAGAGTTCAAAAAGTAATATATGTATAAAAAGTTATAATGATTTTATTAAATGTATAGGATAGTAATAAAGTTGAGTGCATGGTGTTAAGTTTATGGCTCAACTTTTTTTATTAAAAATAATCTAGGTATTTTATTAGAGAAGTTTAAAATACAATATTTATATAGAATTTTTAGGAAGTTTAACGACATTAGTTTGGAAAATAGGAGCATTAAATGAAGTTGAAGTAGCTTATTTCATGAAAAAAGAATTCCCATCGGACATAAACAACCGAACATGGAAAGTGATAGTTATTAGGATATGGTAAGGTTTTGTTAGAATTGATAAGGTAAGAAATTATAAGGAAAAGCGAGTAGGTTTAGGGTTAGCAATAGTAAAGCAAATAGTAAGACTTCATAATGGAACTTATGGGATTATTAATAAAGAAGATGGAGTAGAGTTTTATATAAAATTAGGTAATTTGTTAAATAAATATTAGAGAGCTGTGACATAACTGTGACATAAAATCGTTAATATTTAGTTAGTAAGATAACTAATACAAAACTTTAGTGAAAATATTGAAAGGGGAAATTAAAATGAAAAAATCAGTATTAACTTTATTATTAGCAGGGGTATTAACAATAGGTGGAACAGTAATTGCTTTTGCAGATGATATAGCTCCAATGCTAAATTGCAACCAAAATAGAACTACAGGAGTTCAAGGTTTAATGAATGATGGATTAAGCTTTGAAGAGGCAAAGGAAGAAATGCTTAATGTAAAGTTAGAAAGAGTAGATAATGCTGTTGAAAATGGAGTAATAACAAGTGAAAGAGCAGAAGAAATAAAAAACGAAATGGAAAATGTGATGGTACTGGACAAGGAAATAGAAGAGGAAATGCAAGATTTAACTGTAATTAATATTAAGTAGTTTATAAATGGAAAATACTACTATATTTTAAAGCGTAGTAGTATTTTTAGGTTTTATTTTTCAATTTCGTATGTCCAATCTATTATGCCACCAAAATCATATATATTGTTATAACCAAGAGATTTTATAATTTTTGAAGCTTCAGCACTTCTGAGCCCACTTCTGCAATATACTAAAATCTGTGAGTCCTTATCTTTAACGATATCTTCTATGGTGCTTTCTAAAGTATCCAAAGGAATCAATATACTGTTATTTGAGAAGTTAATAACAAGATATTTTTAAAATAAATTTTCGAATTTTATAAAACATATTGATATTTTATACTTTAAATTATTTGCTTAGGTTTTACAGTAATAAAGTTACAAATACTTAGGTGATTTTGTTACATAAAAAATATGGTTTTTGTTTTATATTAATAGTGTAATAAATAATGTTTTAGCAAAAAGGAGCTATTAATTATGAGTAAAAAAGTTCTAATTGTTGGTGGTGTTGCTGGTGGAGCTTCTACTGCAGCAAGATTAAGAAGAATAGATGAAAATTGTAAAATAGTAATGTTTGAAAAAGGGGAATATATCTCATTTGCAAATTGTGGACTTCCTTATTATATAGGTGGAACAATTACAGAGAGAAGCAAGCTTGTTGTTCAAACAGTTGAAGATATGGAAAATAAATTTAATATGGATATTAGAAACTTCAGTGAAGTTACTAAAATAAATAGAGATAAGAAAACTGTAGAAGTTAAAAATCATAAAACTGGTGAAACTTACGAAGAAAGTTATGATGTATTAGTTTTATCTCCAGGCGCAAACCCAATTAAACCTCCAATTCCAGGAATAAAGGAATGTGATAATTTATTTACTCTTAGAAATATTCCTGATACAGATAAAATAAAGTCATATGTTGATGATAAAAAACCAAGAAATGCCGTTGTAGTTGGTGGTGGATTTATAGGTCTTGAAATGGCTGAAAATCTAGTTGAACGTGGAGTAAATGTTACTTTAGTTGAAATGGCTAATCAAGTAATGGCTCCAATTGATTTTGAAATGGCAGCTGCAGTTCATGAGCATTTAAGAGATAAAGGTGTTAATTTAATTTTAGAAGATGGAGTTAATTCTTTCTTAGATAATGGTAAAAAAATTAAATTAAATAGTGGAAAAGAAATTAAATCAGATTTAATAGTTCTTTCTATAGGGGTTGCACCAGAAAGCAAAATAGCTAAAGATGCAGGAATTAAAGTTAACAAAAGAAATGCAATAATAGTTGATGATCATATGAAAACTTCAGATGGAAGTATTTATGCATTAGGTGATGCTGTAGAAATTAAAGATTATGTTACTGGAGATCCTACAATGATTCCACTAGCTTGGCCAGCTAATAGACAAGGTAGAATAGTGGCTGACAATATAGCAGGTAGAGATGCTAAATATAAAGGAACCTTAGGTTCATCAGTTGCTAAAGTATTTGACTTAACAGTTGCAGCTACTGGACTTAATGAGAAAATATTAAAAGCTAAAAATATTGAATATAAAGCAATTCATATTCATCCAGGCTCACATGCAGGATATTATCCAGGAGCTTTCCCTATACATTTAAAATTAATATTCTCTCCTAAGGATGGAAAAATATTTGGAGCTCAAGCAGTTGGATTTGATGGAGTTGAAAAGCGTATTGATGTTTTAGCAACTGCTATAAAAGGAAACTTGACTGTTTTTGATTTACCAGATGTAGAAGCGTGTTATGCACCTCCATATTCATCAGCTAAGGATCCAGTAAATATGGTTGGATATTATGCAACTAATATACTTGATGGATTAGTTGATATAGTGCAATGGAGTGAAATTAATAGCTTGGTTAAAAATGGAAAGTTTATTTTGGATGTAAGAGAACCATTTGAAATTTCTCTTGGAACTATTGAAAATTCAGTAAACATTCCTCTTGGACAAATAAGAAAAAGAATTAATGAAATTCCAAAAGATAAAACAATTTATGTTTATTGTCAAGTTGGGCAAAGAGGATATGTTGCTTGTAGAATGTTAAGTCAACTTGGATATAAAACTATAAATATTGATGGTGGTTATAAGACTTATGCATTAACTAAATCTATTAATGGAGATAAAGGTGCTGCTGTAGTTGAAGAAAAAGAAACTACAAATAATAATGAAGTGGTGAATAATATGAATACTGATTTAACAAAGGTTGCTGTTACTTTAGATGCTTGTGGACTTCAATGTCCAGGCCCAATAAGAAGGGTATTTGAAGAAATGCAAAACTTAAATGATGGAGATATTATAGAAGTAAGAGCTACAGATCCAGGCTTTTCAAAAGATATTACTTCTTGGAGTAAAAATACAGGTAATACTATGTTAAAGAGTGAGTTTGATAAATCTAAAAAGGCATTTGTAGCATATGTTCAAAAAGGGAAGGTAGGACCAGTTGCTCAAGGAACTATAGCTGAAGCTACAATGCAAATTGAAAATAAAAATGGTTCTACTATGGTTGTATTTAGTGGTGATTTAGATAAAGCAATTGCTTCATTTATAATTGCAACAGGGGCTGCCTCTATGGGAAAAGAAGTTACAATGTTCTTCACATTCTGGGGATTAAATGTTCTTAAGAAAAAAGATAGACCTAAGGTTAAAAAGAATGTAGTTGAAAAAATGTTTGATTTTATGCTTCCAAGTAATCCAGGAAAGTTACCACTTTCTAAAATGAATATGGGTGGAATGGGACCTAAAATGATTAAGTATATTATGAAGAAAAATAATGTTGATACTTTAGAGCAATTAATTGAAAATGCCATAAAGATGAATGTTAAGGTTGTTGCTTGTGCAATGTCTATGGACTTAATGGGCATTAAAAAGGAAGAGTTGATTGATGGAGTTGAAGTTGCTGGAGTTGCTTCTTACTTAGGTGCAGCTGATGAATCAGGATTAAATCTATTTATATAGAAAATATTAAATAAAATTCTCAATTTTTATTGACCTTCTACCTTGTGGAAGGTGTAGATTATGATTAAAGAACAAGTTCTTTGAAAAAAATAATAAAATTTGGGAGGGGATTATGAAATTAAAAAAGTGGCAATACTGTTTTGAACCAAAAAATCCAATTACTAATGAGAAAGAATTTACAGGTGAATTAATTAATTATTGTAACTTAAATAAAAATGACTTAACAATTGTTCATGAAGGAATGGAACCAATAGTAATAATTGATGGAGTAAAGTATATAGCAATTTTAGAAACTCCTAAAGTTATAAATATACCTTTTTTACCAACATTTTATGCTAGTTCATATGGGTTTAAGTGGGTTTATTTATACAAATATGAAGATTAAAAAATAATAAGCTTTAAAAGAGATTATGAATATCATAATCTCTTTTTATAGTTATTAAAGACGAATATTATGGTAAAATTTATATAGTGGTAAAAGATCAGATGAGAATAATAGTAAAGAGAGAAATAGTTATTATGAGAATAAAGGAAGTTGAAGAGTTAACAGGAATAACAAGTAAAAATATTAGATTTTATGAGAAAGAAGGATTAATTTCTCCTAAAAGGAGTGAAAATGGATATAGAGATTATTCTAATGAAGATATAGAAATATTAAAAAGTATAAAATTATATCGTAAATTAGATATATCCTTAGAAGATATAAAGTTGATGCAAAAAAATATTTTGTCTGTTGATAAGTGTATGGATAAGTATTATAAATTTATGCAAGAAAAAATTAAAGAGTTAAACGCTGCAAGAAAAATATGTGAAGAGATAAAGGTAGAGTACCAAGGTGGATATGATATTAATATTGAAAAATATTTAGATAAAATTAGTAGTAATGAAGCAAAGGGATGTAAATTTGTTAATATTGCTTATGACTTTATTACAAAGGCAAGGGGATGTATTCCTAGTGCTACTATTTTTTTTGAACCCATTGAGCCAATTACGAATGAGAGAGAATTTACAGATGAGTTATTTAAATATGCAGATAAGGAAAAATTGAATCTTGTTATATTGAAAGAAGGCATGAGACCAATAGTAACAATTAATGGAGTTAAACATGTAGCAGTTTTAGAAATTCCTAGGATGATAAATATACCGTTATTACCTATTTTTTGTGCACAATCTTAAGGGTTTAAATGGGTATATTTATATAAATATGAATAAGATGTACACTGATAGGGATGGTTTTTAATATTTTAGATAAAATTATAAGTAGAAGTTTTCATTTCATGTAGATACAAGAGAGTAATATATTTATATAATAGAGGCAAGTACAACATAAGCTAATAATATATTTCATATCATTGCCTTATGTTATACTTATTTTAGTAGAAATAAGTTTATAAATATTAAGATGAGTAAGGTGAAGAAATGGCTAAGAAAGTTAAAAAGGTATATCCATCATACTTTGAAGAGTTTAAATGTATAGGTGGAGAATGTAGTGATAGTTGTTGTATTGGTTGGAATATAGATATAGATAAAATAACATTTAGAAAATATTTTAAGGTGCAAGACCAAGAGATGAAGAAAATGTTTCAAAAAAATATTCAAAACAATGAAAGATGTAGTAGTGAAGAGGTTGATTATGGAATAGTTAAATTAAAAAAAGATAAAAGATGTCCATTTTTAGATGAAAAAAACTATTGTGTAATTCATTCTAATCTTGGAGAAGAATATCTTTCTAATGTATGTACATGTTTCCCGAGAGTAACTAATAAAATAGATGAAACTTATGAAATGTCATTAGATGTAGCATGTCCAGAAGCTGCAAGACTTATATTGTTAAGAGAAGAAGGCATTAATTTTATAGGTAAAGAAGAGGCCTTAGGAAAACATATAATTTCATCACAAATAGATACAAAATTAAAAGAAATCAAAAAAACACCTTTAAAATATTTTAAAGAAGTAAGAGAGTTTTGTATAAGTATAATTCAAAATAGAAAGTTTAATTTAAATGAAAGAATATATATATTAGGTGACTTTATAAGTAATATTGAAGATGTTATAGATAAGGATTTAAGTGATATTCCTAAATTCATAAATAGTTATAATATGAGAAGAGCGGCAAAAGAGTTTATTAATGATGATATAAATTCATTGTTAGGAAACAGTAATATTAATTATATAATACAAATGAATTTCTTTATAAAAATGCTTAAGATTTTGAAAGTAGATAAAGAGGTTGAAAGTATTACCTTTAAAAATTATACTTCAGATATGATAAATGGGTTCAAAATTGAAAATGAAGAAAGTATAAGTAAAAATTCAGAATTTTATATGGAAGCATTTGAAGAATATAATGAATCATTTATTAGCCAATATAGTTATATATTTGAAAATTATATAGTTAATTTTATCTTTAATAATACTTTTCCTTTTAATGAAGTTATGTCACTATTTGATAGTTATATGATGCTTTTAATAAGAGTTAGTTTTATTAGATTTTACTTAGTTGGGATGAATTTAAATAATAATAATTATAACAAAGAAAACGTAGTTGAATTTATACAAGTATTTTCAAAAACAATAGAGCATCATAAAAGCTATTTAATTGATTCATTGCATTATATAAAAAGAAATGACTACGATAATATGGAGTTTGCGAAGACTCTTCTATGAAATAGTTAATATATAATATATAAAAAATAGAAATTATATATTATAAAATTATAAGTAAATACAAATAATATATGAGTAATATATTTTAAATTAGAATTTTATTGAAAATATGAAGGGAAAGATTTACTTATGAAAAAAAGTTAACTGTTTTATAACAATATGTATGCTAGTAGTTATTAGCTCATTAATAACTACAAATTGTTTTGCAAATGTTAATGAGAAAAGAAGTTCAGAAATTATAGAAGACAATAAAACCAAAGATATAGTAGAAATAGCTACATCAGACGGGAGATTTAAAACATTAACAACTGCTTTAAAATCAGCAGATTTAGTTGATGCGCTTAAAGGAAAAGGGCCATTTACAGTCTTTGCTCCTACAGATGAGGCTTTTGCAAAGCTTACAACAGATAAACTTAATGATTTATTAAAACCAGAGAATAAAAAATTATTGCAAGATATTTTAGAATATCATGTTTATTCAGGAAAAGTATTATCTTATAGATTCTTTGCAATATATATAAAGAAATAAGTATAACAATATGGAGCTTGCTAAAAATATTTTATAAAAGGGATAGGAATTTTAATTCCTATTTTTTTATTTTATTAAGAATTATTGATAAGGCAAAAACAAATAATAAAATTTATAGAATATAAATTTTAAGAAAGTGTACATATGAAAAATAAATTTAGGCTTAATAAAAAAATAATAATATTATTAATAATGGGAATAGTGACTATATCAGGTATTTGTTTTAAAATATATATGAGAGATAAGTATGGTATAAAAGATGTTTTTAATGAAGAGGGGAGTGTGGTTAAAATTAATATTATTCCAAAGCCAATGAGTTATGAAGGTAAAGATGGTAAATTTATATTGACGAAAGATAGTTCAATATATATACAAGGAAATAGTGATGAGGAAACAGAGCAAATTAAGTGGATTGCAGAATTTATAAGAGAAAAATTAAATAAATCAACAGGATTTGAATTAAATATTATTAAAGGTGATAAACCTGTTGATGGAAGTATTTATTTAACAACTGTTAACTCAAACAAAAATTTAGGAGTTGAAGGCTATGTTATGAATACGTCTTCAAAAAATATTAAAATTACAGCATATAAACCAGAAGGAATCTCAAGAGCAATTCAAACACTTAGACAAATGTTACCTGCAGATATAGAAAAGGATACGGTGGTTAATGATATAGAATGGAGTGTTCCAGCATCTGTAATTACAGATAAGCCAGAGTATAGCTATAGAGGTTTGATGATAGATGTTGCAAGACATTTTTTTACTGTAGATGAAATTAAGAGACAGATAGATTTAGCAGCACAATATAAGATAAATAGAGTTCATTTACACTTAAGTGATGATCAAGGATGGCGTTTAGAAATAAAGAAGTATCCTGAATTAACACTTATAGGTGGTAGTACAGAAGTTGGTGGTGGACCAGGTGGATATTATACTCAAGAACAGTATAAAGACATAGTAAAATTTGCAATGCAAAGATATGTTGAAATAGTTCCAGAGTTTGATATGCCAGGACATACAAATGCAGCATTAGCATCTTACGGATTTTTAAATCCTGATGCTAAAAGAAAGTCATTATATACAGGAACTGATGTTGGGTTTAGTTCTTTTATGGCTCATAGTGAAGAGACATATGAATTTATAGAGGATGCATTTAAGGAAGTATCAGAAATATCACCATCAAAATATATTCAAATAGGTGGAGATGAAGCACTTAATACTAAAAAAGAAGATTATGATTACTTTGTAGGAAGAGTAGCTAAAATAGCAGAGAAATATGGGAAGAAACCAATAGGATGGGATCCAATAGATACATCTCCAGAAATTAATTCAAATGTAATACTTCAAAATTGGAAAGACTCAAATGAAGAAGCTATAAAAAAACAAATGAGTATGGTAATTTCCATTGCTAGTAAGGCTTATTTAGATATGAAATATAATGAAGAGACTCCATACGGATTAAACTGGGCAGGATATATACCTGTTGATGTAGCATATAAATGGGATCCAACAGAGTATGCACCAGAAAATTTAGTGTTGGGAATAGAAGCACCTTTATGGACAGAAACTATAGCAACTCAAGATGAAATGGATTATATGATATATCCAAGATTGCCAGGTTATGCTGAAATAGCATGGACTTCAATGGACGCTAGGAATTGGGATGAATATAAGGTAAGATTAAAAAATCAAGGTGTAAGAATGGAATATGAAGGAATAAATTATTATAAGGATCCAAGTATTTGGAATTAATATATTTCTATGTATATTCCTTTAAGGCAATAAATTTCAATTTTGATATTGACTTAAAAATAGTTATAATGGATAATATTATAAAAGGAAAGTCAATTTAAAGAATAAAGATTATGATAAGGAAGAGTATTTTAAGTTATTATTTTTAGAGAGCTAGGGTTTTGGTGAAACTTAGTAATAATACTTTTAAGAAGCAGCCTTTGAATCGCTTGCTGAGAACTAAGATTTTTCTTAATGTAGGCAAAGCCGTATTTCCTAACGTTATAAGGAATAGAACAATTATATATTTTTATGTAATTTATAATATAATTGTTTTTACTGAGTGAGTAAATAAATTTACTTATTAGGGTGGTACCGCGGAATTTTATAGCTTCGTCCCTTCTATTTTATAGAGGGATGAGGCTTTTTTTATATATAGAAAATTTTTAAATTTCCTATATACTAAAAACTATTTTTAGGAGGGCTAATTATGGAAGAAATTTTAGAAATTTTAGAAGAGAATAGTAGATACAGTGATGAGCAAATAGCTGTAATGGCTGGAAAGACTGTAGAGGAAGTTAGAGAAGCTATTAGAGATTATGAAGAAAAAAGTATAATAGCCGGATATACAACTCTTATAAATTGGGAAAATACAGGTAAAGAAACAGTTACAGCTCTTATTGAAGTGAAGATAACACCTCAAAGAGGAGAAGGTTTTGATAAGGTAGCTGAAAGAATATATAATTTTGATCAAGTTAAGGCATGTTATTTAATGTCTTCAGGGGGATTTGACCTTACTGTTATAGTTGAGGGTAAAACAATGAAGGAAGTTGCTATGTTTGTATCAGAAAAATTAGCAGTACAAGATAATGTTATTGGAACAGCAACTCACTTTGTATTAAAGAAATATAAAGATCATGGAACTATATTTAAAGAAAAGAAAACATCAAATAGGGAGGTAATATTTATATGATGCTAGAAAATATGATAAGAAAAGAAGTTAGAGAAATGCCTCCTTCAGGTATAAGAAAATATTTTGATATAGTAAATGAAATGGAAGGTGTAATATCTTTAGGAGTAGGAGAACCAGATTTTGTTACTCCTTGGAATGTAAGAGAAGCTGGAATATATTCATTAGAGCAAGGAGACACACATTATTCTTCTAATGCTGGATTTATAGAACTTAGAGAAGAAATTGCAAAGTATTTATATAGAAAATTTGATTTGAAATATAATCCAAAGAATGAAATTTTAGTTACTGTTGGTGGTAGTGAAGGTATAGATATTGCTCTAAGAGCATTAACAGGACCTGGGGATGAAGTAGTTATTCCAGAGCCAAGCTTTGTTGCATACAAAGGATGTACAGCATTTACTGGAGCAACATCAAAAATAATAAATCTTAAAGCTGAAAATGACTTTAAATTAACAGCACAAGAATTAGAAGAAGCAATAACTGAAAAAACAAAGGTTGTTATAATACCATTCCCTAATAATCCAACAGGAGCAATAATGACTAGAGAAGAATTAGAACCACTTGTTGCAGTCTTAAAGGATAAAGATGTAATAGTAATTTCTGATGAAATTTATGCAGAATTATCTTATGATAAGCCACATGTATCTATAGCAAGCTTCCCAGAAATAAAGGATAAGACACTTGTTATAAATGGTTTCTCAAAATCTTATGCTATGACAGGGTGGAGATTAGGTTATGTCTGTGGACATCCAGTTCTTTTAGATGCAATGAAGAAGATTCATCAATATGCAATAATGTGTTCACCAACAACAGCACAATTTGCTGCAATTGAAGCATTAAAGAATGGTGATGAAAGTGTTAGTAAGATGGTTAAAGAATATAATAGAAGAAGAAGAGTTCTAGTTGATGGATTTAGAAAACTTGGATTAGATTGCTTTGAACCACTTGGAGCTTTTTATGTATTCCCATGTATTAAATCTACAGGAATGACATCAGATGAGTTCTGTGAAAAACTTTTATTAAAAGAAAAGGTATTAGCAGTTCCAGGAAATGCTTTTGGTGAATGTGGTGAAGGATTTATTAGAGCATGTTATGCTTCATCAATGGAAAATATAATGGAAGCACTTAAGAGAATTGAAAAATTCTTGAATGAAGAAGTAAATAATAAGTAAGACTATATACATTCTTTATAATAGATATAAACTTAACAAAATGATAGCTATTAAATTTTAATTATTTTTAATAGCTATTTTTTTTATAAAATTTTTATAATTTATGTAACGAAATCTAAAAAGTTAGTACATATATAGTGGAGGTGATGAAATGAAACAAATGGAAGAGTTATATCTTAATTATGCTAAAACAGTTTATAAATATTTATTATGTTTAACTAAAGACAAGGATATGGCTGAAGATTTAACTCAAGAAACTTTTTACCAAGCCTCGAAGACTATAAAGAACTTCAAGGGAGAATGTAGGGTATCAGTATGGCTTTGTCAAATAGCTAAACGTTTATGGTATAAGCATTTGAATAAAAGTAATAAAAATAAATGTGATTCATATGATGAAGTTTCCTTTGAAATATCCTGTAATTATAACTTGGAATCAGATTTATTGAAAAGTGAAGATAAAACATTTTAGTATATTCACGTTGTGCTTGGCACATTAATTTATTTACTGCTTCAATATTATCAAGTTCATCTAGTTTATTTATATAAGCATCACTAAGAGAAAAGGATATTTCAGGATCAACACCACCTCGTATTGCAGCACGGTAAGCTAAGGTAACTACAACGATACCTAAGTTTATTATATTTCTAAGTGAATTTTTAGAAAGTCTAATTTCGGTAATATTACTATAATTAATAGCTAAGGTTTCATCTAACAACTCTATATATCCATTTACTATACAATGTAATTCTTTAAGCTCCTGTTTATAAGGTTGATGTATAGTTTCCATTTCTAAATTTTTAAAAACAACATTACAAAAATCTTGTTGAACCTCATTGTCTATCATATCTAGATACTACTAAATTCAATTTAAATGTTTACATTATATCATAAATATATGTGAAAAGTGATATAAAGAATAGAAAATATTTCTTAAAATAAAATGTAATTAAAGTTAATAATGTAAAAATTAATATAAGGATAATTTATGGGGGATATATATGAGTAAGTATGAATTAGATGGATATAGCTTTAATTATAATAGGACGTACTGCAGGGGAAGATCAAGATAGTAAAAATCAGACAGGAAGTTATCTTTTAACTAAAGAAGAAGTTGTACAAGTATATGTAGAAGCACCACAAGGAAAACTTGGGAAGCCAACAAGAAGCCTTGTAAGATTTGCAAAGACAAATATAATTAATCCTGGTGAAAGTGAAAAAGTAACAGTAAATATTCCTAAGTATTATATTGCTTCTTATGATGATAGTGGAGTAACTGGCTATAAATCTTCTTATATTTTAGAAGAAGGTATATATACATTTCATGTAGGTTCTGATATTAGAAATACTACTATTTTTGGAGAATATAATCAAGAATTTATTGTAGTAGAAAGGTTGGAAGAAGTATATGCTCCGATAACGTCATTTGAACGTATTAAGGCAGTTATTAATGAAGAAGATAATTATGAAATTGCAATAGAAAAGGTTCCAACAATTAAGCATCTCTGCGCTAATAATCAAGAAGCATCAAGACGTATGGTTGATTCAATAGTATCAGAAAGGGCACTTCGTGAAATATATTTAAGAGGATTTGAAATTGCAGTTAAAGAAGGTAAAGCTAAATCGGTTATGACTACCTATAATCCTGAAAATGATAATGTTAAAGAGAAATTAGAACTTGGTGAAATAACTAGAAGCGACTTGCAAAGAAATGCAAAGAATATTTTAAAGTTTATAATGGCATCTCCTATAATGCTTCATGAATTAGGGCGTATTAGTGATAATGAAGTAAAAGAAATTAATGTTCCTGAGGATAATGGTGATTCAAGTACAGATATAGTTTATTATGAAGCTGATAAAGAAACTAATAATATAATTATTGATGGAAGTAACTTTAATAATAAGAAGGGAAGCTCAGAAGTATTTGGACTTACATTTAATAAATTAGGTGAATATGTAATTGAAATAACAATGAAATCAGGACAAGGTGAATTAGCTCAATTACCATTATCAGTATATTATGATAATGTATTAAAAGAAACTATAACAATTAGAGGAACAGAAGGAAAGTGGATAACAGAAAGAAGAGAGTTAGGTGGAATTTGGGGATTAAATCATTATATAAAGCTATACTTTGGAGCAAATGGATTAGATATAGATAAAATAGTTATAAGATGTAAATAAAAATGGAAAGTGTTATTTAAAATTAACTTATGATTATTATTAATAAATGGGGAGTTAAAATGTGAATTCTTCCTTTTTTAATATTTTTATGGTGATTAATTAAGAAAATATTAAAATAATAAAGAGGATGAAATGAAATTTCAAAATAAATTATTGAAAGTGAAATATATATTGATTATTGTATGGGAAATGATGTAAAATAAAATATGTAAACGTTATTAAGAGCTATGGCTAAAAAAAGGGGAGATTTAATTATGAAGAGAAATAAAATTATGGCAATGATAATGGCAGCTTTAATTTCAAGTTCAGTAATATTAGGAGATGTTACAACTACTTATGCAGCTGATTCAACTGTACAAGCTAAGGCAATTGTAGAAGAAATGACTATTGAACAAAAAATTGGACAAATGCTAATGCCTGACTTTAGACAATGGAAAATGGATGGAGAAGATGCAGTTTCTGACTTTACTACAATGAATGCAGAGGTTGCACAAATTATAGATGACTTTGATTTAGGTGGAGTTATTTTGTTTGCTCAAAATGTTAAAACTACAGAACAAACTACAAAATTAACTCATGATTTACAACAAGTTATTGCAAATGATGAATCTAATGATTTACCACTATTAATAACAGTTGACCAAGAAGGAGGCATTGTTACGAGACTTGGAACTGGTACAAGCTTACCTGGAAATATGGCATTAGGAGCAACAAAAAATGAATTAAGTTCTTATAGAGCAGGTTCTGTTATAGGAAAAGAGTTAAATTCATTAGGGATTAACGTTAACTTTTCACCTTCTTTAGATGTTAATAATAATCCTGCAAATCCAGTTATAGGTTTAAGATCATTCTCAAGTAATGCTGATTTAGTTAGTAAGCTTGGAATTAAAATGATAAATGGTATTCAGGAACAAGGAGTTTCAGGAGCAGCTAAACATTTCCCAGGTCATGGTGATACTGCAACGGATTCTCATTATGGGCTACCAGTAGTTGATAAAAGTTATGATGAGCTTAAAGAGATAGAATTAAAACCTTTTAAAGCGGCAATTGAAAATGGAGTTGATATGATAATGACTGCTCATGTTCAATTACCACAAATAGAAAGGGATACAGTTATTTCTAAAAATGATGGTCAAGAAATTGGTATACCATCAACTTTATCTGATGATGTATTAACTGGAGTTTTAAGAGAAGATATGGGGTATAATGGAATAATAATAACAGATGCTCTTAATATGGATGCTATTTCTAAGAACTTTGGTGAAGTGGAAACTGTTAAAATGGCTATTAAAGCTGGTGTTGATATAGCATTAATGCCTACAATCCTAAGAAGTAGTGCTGATGTTTCTAAATTACAAGCAATAGTTGATGGAATTAAAGAAGCTGTTGAAAGTGGTGAGTTAACTATATCTGAAATAGATGATTCTGTTGAAAGAATAGTTAAGTTAAAAATAGATAGAGGTATAATTAATGTTAATAATGATACCAGAACAGTTGATGAAAAGATAGCTAATGCTAAAACTATTGTTGGTTCTAATGAAAATAGAGCTGTAGAAAGAGAAATTTCAGCTGAAGCTATTACTGTGGTAAAAAATGAAAATAATATATTACCTTTAAATCCTAAAGAAGGACAAAATGTTCTGCTTATAGCGCCATATGATAATGAACTTCCTGGAATGAAATTTGGAGTTACTAGACTTATTGCTGAAGGTAAAATGGATTCTGTAAAAATAGATACTCATCGTTATTCAAATGGTAATTTATTAACTGATGAATTAAAGGCTAAGATAGATAAAGCTGATTATGTTGTAGTAATATCAGAAATGGGTAACTTCTCTCATTTAAATGTAAATCATTGGATTACTGCAGGGCCAACAGCTATAGTTGATTATGCTAATGAACTTAATAAAGATTCTGTAATTGTAAGTGTTGGTAAACCTTATGATGTTGCTGCTCATAAAAATGCCAAAGCTGAAGTAATTGCTTATGGATATAAGGGAATGGATCCAACTGAAGCTGATGGAGGATTAACTCCGACTCAATCATTTGGTCCAAATATCCCTGCAGCAATGGAAGTTATCTTTGGTGGAGCTGAAGCACAAGGTACATTGCCAGTTGATATTCCACAAGTTGATGAAACTGGTGCTATAATTTCTGGTGAAAATGCTTATAACTATGGATTTGGTATAACTAATTTGACTTCAGTAGGGGTAAGTACTTCTACTAATAATGGAGAAGTTAAAGCTTCTGAAGAAGTTGATGTTAAACTTTCTTTAAGTGATATTGATGGACTTAAATCAGATAACTACTCATTAAAGGTTAACTTTAATAATTCAGACTTTGAAGTAGTTTCTGTTAAGGCTAATAATGAAAATTTAAGTGTAGTTAATCATTCAGTTGATGGATCATTATTAACTATAAATTTATCTGATATAAATGAAAATGCATTAACTGATGTTATAATAACATTAAAAGCTATTGGAGAAGCTCAAAATGACTTAACTATTTTATCTGATGTTAAAGTAATTGATAGAAAAGATAGAGAGTTTACTACTTCAGGAAGTTATTCAACAATTAATATAATTAAGGATAGTAATATAGATGTTCCGGTTGAGCCAGAAAATCCAACTATTCCAGAGAAACCAACTACTCCAGAAAAGCCAACTACGCCAAGTAAACCAGGATCTAATTCTAAGCCAAATAGCGGTAAACTACCTAACACTGGTGGTACTTCATCTGTAGCTATAAGCATATTTGCTACATTAATGGCTACTACAGGAGCATTTCTTTCTAGAAAGAAAAAATAATAAGTTTAAAATATAAAAAATAAACACATTCATTAATAAGTTTTTTATTAATAAATGTGTTTATTTTTGAATTTAAATATATAATATATCTAGCAATGAGATTGGGAGTGCAGGTATTTTAAAATTAATATATTTAATTGACCTGTAAGGCAATTATTATTTATAATTAAATAATGCATAAAGAAGATAGGTGATTAAGATATGGCGACAATAGTAGATGTTGCAAAATTAGCAGGTGTTACACCAACAACTGTATCACGTGTTATTAACAATAGAGGATATATTAGTGAAAAAACTAGAAATAAAGTTTATGGGGCTATGGATGAATTGGGGTATCAACCTAATGAAATAGCTCGTTCATTAACAAAGCAAAAAAGTAATACAATTGGAGTTATAGTACCGCATATATCACATCCATACTTTGCAAAATTAATAAGTAATTTAGAAAATGAAGCATCAAAAAAAGATTATAAAATAATTTTATGTAATAGTAAGGAAAAGGCTGAAAAAGAAAAGCAATATTTAGATATGTGTAAAAGTAATAGAGTTGCTGGAATAGTTTTATGTAGTGGAAATGTTGAATCAAATAAAATTAATACTGGAGATATACCAGTAGTTTTATTAGAGAAAAACTTTGAAGAAGGAAAACTAGGAATACAGTGTGATAATTATCAAGGTGGAAAACTTGCAACAGAACATTTAATAGAGTGTGGATGTAAAAAAGTATTGCACTTTAGTGGAGTAATTGATGAAGAAATGCCTGCAGATAATAGAGAAAAAGCATTTATAGATACATGTATCAAAAATAGTGTTAAATATTATATTAAAAAGTTTGATATAAATACATATAATCAAATGGATTATTATGAAGCAATAAAAGATACAATTGCTGAAGTAAAAGAAATAGATGGAATATTTGCAAGTAGTGATTTAATAGCAGCACAAGTTATCCAAGTTTGTAATGAATTAAATATAAGAATTCCACAAGACATTAAATTAGTTGGATTTGATGATGTGGAAATATCTAAATTAACTACTCCAACTATTACAACTATACATCAGCCAATTAAAGAGATGTCTAAATTAGCAGTTGAATTAATAGATACTAAATATACTAATGTAGAAATAGATAAGCAAATTATAGTGCCTGTAGAATTAGTAGTTAGGAATAGCACAAAATGAAGTAAAAATAAGTAAAGAAGCATTTTTAGGAAGAAAAATGCTTCTTTTGTTCGTATATATTAAATGGGGTATAATGATGTATCGCCATCATCATTTATATATTTAATTGTTGACTTACTAGTAGTTAAATCAACGTTTAAAGTACAGTATTTATCAGCCTTTTTCCAAGTTAAGATAATTTCATTATCATTTGAAGGTTCAACAGTAAATTCACCATCAAATGCAGGATACTCATTTCTAAAGTCAATTAACTTAAGTAATCTTTGAACAACATCTTGATTATATGCCTTATCAATTTCATCTAAAGTAAAGTTATGCCTATTAATTTCACGACCTTCTCCAGTACGAGTAACATTCTCAATGTCATTTTCGCCAGCTAATAATCCAACATAGTATACTTGTGGAATACCAGGAGCAAAGAATTGAATTGCTCTTGCAGCTAAGTAAGCATCATCGTTACAACCTAGAACAGAATAGTAAGAACATCTTATTTGATGAACATCAAATCCGTCTGGGCTCTTATGAGCATCAGAATGAACTAAGCTTAAGTTTGCACCATGTTCTAAGCAATGATCAACTATTTTTCTAGCATCCTTAGTAGATACTAAATCATCTAAGTCAGGTTTTACAGGAATACCATCATGACAGTCTAACATTGTAAATTGATTAGAAGGCCTATCTTTTAAGTATGAAGTAAGTGCTGAACTAGATTTATTAACTAATGTACTTAAAATAGTATAAGGTAAAATAAAATCATAAATATAATTTCCGTATTTAGCTAATTTATATTGAGTAGTGTAATGGGCATGAACCTCTGGAAGTAAATCAATATCAAGAGATTTTGCTAAATCAGATACCCAATCTAAGAAGTCATATATTTCAGGTTCAACAAAGAAACAGCTAGTACCAAGTTTCTTTATTACATATCCTACAGCATCAAGTCTTACAATTTTAACATTATTTTTATGGAAGTTTTCAAAGAATTCCTTTAATAATGCTTTAACTGATTTAGAGTTAATATCAAGATCAATTTGTTCAGATGGAGTTTCCTTACCAAAAGTAGTCCAAACAGAAACATCTTTACCTTTTATATCAAATGTTGAATAAGGAACTTGTCTACGTAAGAACATTTTATTTATATCTTCTTGAACAGGTTTACCATCAGCCCATATTTTATCTAGAGTAATAAATAAATCTGCATACTTAGAATCTTGTCCATTCTTTAAGAAATCTTGGAAGAATACTGAGTTTTTAGAAATATGATTAACCATTAAATCAAGAAGAATATCATGTTTTTCACCAATTTTACGTATATCTTCCCATGTACCAAATTGAGGTTCTATTTCTAAATAAGTAAGTGGAGCAAATCCTCTGTCTCCTGATGAAGGGAAGGGAGGAAGTATATGAATACCACCTTGAAAGGTATTAGGAAAATATTTTGTAAGTACATTATCTAATGCTTTTAAATCTCCACCAAGAGAATCAGGATAAGTTATAAGTTGAACTTTGTTTTTAACTGCCATTTTTATATCTCCTCTTAATTTACTATATATTATAAAGTGCTTTTAATTCTTCTATTGAAGGTAATTCTGCAATAGCACCTACATGTTTAAGTTTAAAGGCACTAACTGCAAATCCTATATTTAAAGATTCTTTTAAAGTATAATTGCTAGTAATAGCAGTATAGAATCCACCCCAGAAAGCATCACCAGCTCCAGTTGTATCTACAACTTCAGTAGCTAGTGTTTCAAATTTAATAGTTTCTTTGCCGTTTGAAACTATTGCACCATCTTTACCTAAAGTCATTATTACAAGTTTTGCACCACATTTAATAAACTTGTTCACATGATTTTCAGGAGTATCAGGTCCAAAGATTCTTTCAGCATCTACTTCAGAAGGTTTTATAATATCAACTTTGCTTAAAAGGCTTTTTATATATTGGATTCCATCATGTCCTTTTTCCCAAATCATTTCATGATAGTTTGGATCAAAGCCTATAATAACATCACTTTTTCTAGCTTCTTCAATAACTTTTTCAATCATTTTTCTTGATTTTGATTGAGAAATAGGCCAGCAAGAAAAATGAACTATTTTACTATTTTTTAATATTAAATCTATTTGAGAATTATATTCTAAATTATAATCTGCACTACGATAGAAAATAGGTAGTGGAGTTTCCTTACTTTTAGTTACAAGAACCATACTTGTTGAGTTATTAACTCTATTAATTAATTCAGTATTAATATTATTTTTCTTTAGGTGATTAATTAAAAAATCACCTAATCCATCATTTCCTACACATGAAGTTATAACTGGATTACCGCCAAGTTTTTTAATATTCATAGTTATATTTGCTGGTGAACCACCAAAAAATCTTGAGTATTTATTACAATTAAAACTAGTATCATAATCATCAGAAATCATATCTACTAATAATTCACCAATTGTAAATACATCATTAGTTTTATCATGGAATTGTATAGTATTACTAAAGTTAAACATTATTACCTCCAAATCGTTTTCTATAACTAGAGTATAAATACAAAAAATATATATGTCAAGCGATTGACATATATAATATTTTAATTATGATTTTTATTAATAGAAGTAATAGTTATAGAACTGTAAAATTTTAATCTTTTAATAATAGTTATAATTAAAAAAGTTAAAAATGTATTAAAAATACGCAGTAGATTGGCTAAACATTAAGGCTAAATTTTTTATAGCTAGATGATAAAATTATACATATAGAAGATAAAGTTAATAGATATGGCTAGAGAATATATTCCCTGGAGATGGGGTATATGAAAGAGAACAACATCTTTTACTTATGAAGGTAGTGGATTTGTGGATTTTATGTACTTTAAAATTAAATAGATTATAAAAATGGGACATATAAAATTTTAGGAGGCCCATTTTTATAAAGTAATATTAAATCTAACAGCTCATTTTTTCTATATAATATTTTTCACGATATTGACGTAAAGTAATGCCAGTTATTTTTTTAAATTGCTTTTCAAGATGACTTTGAGAAGAAAAACTCATGCAAGTAGCAATTTCTAGATAAGAACGGTCAGAGTGTATTAGCAGTTTTTTTACTACTTCAATTTTTTCATTAATTATAAATTCTTTAATAGAAATTCCCTCGTATTTTCTAAATAGTACTGATAAATAATTAGGATTTAATGATAATTCAGTAGCTATTTCAGGAATTTTTATTTTATCATGAAGATGAGAAAAAATATAATTCTTACATTGTTCTATATAGAGATTTTGATTTTTGCCAATACTTTTATTTGATATATTTTTAAAATCATTAACTAATTTGGCATATTCATATTGTGATTGACGCATTAATTTTTCTATAGAATTATAATCATCTAAGCTTTCTATTTTATTAATATAAGTATCACTTAAAGAAAAAGATATTTCAGGATCAATTCCGCCCCTAATTGCAGCTCTACAAGCTAGAGTAACTACAACAATACCTAAGTTCTTAATGTGACGAATGGGATTTTTAGCAAGAATTGCGTTATATGAGTCATCATAGCTTTGGGGAATGGTTTTTTCTAAAAGTTCTAAGTCACCATTTTCTATACAGTGTAATTCTCTAAGCTCCTGCTCATAAGGTGGATGTATAGTTTGCATCTCTAAGTTTTTATATAATAAATTACAAAAATCAGCCTGAATGTCATGTTCTATCATTTTAAATACTCCTTTAAACAGTTAAAGAATTGCTTATAAAGTCCTTTGTTTAATTGTTTACATTATATCACAAAATATCTGTGAAAAGTGATATAAATATGTGAAAAGTGATATAAAAAATAGAAAATATTTCTTAAAATGAGATTGAAATAAGGTAGTGTTTAAGAAATTAACAATATATGTATAGATAAAAATGAGAGTTAAATTGATGGAGGATATTATGGGACAATATACATTGGATTTAGAAAAATATGCAAAAATAGCAAGGCAGGCAGCAGCAGAAAGTTGTGTGTTATTAAAAAATGAGGATAAGGCACTTCCACTTAGAAATGGTGATAAGGTAGCTGTATTTGGCAGAAGTGCTTTTAATTATTATAAAAGTGGATTAGGTTCAGGAGGTCTTGTTAATACAAGATATATAGTTAGTATTTTAGATGCTTTAAGAGAATATAAAGATATAACTTTAGATGAAAATCTATTAAAAGTATATGAAGACTGGATTGAAGAGAATCCTTATGATGAAGGTAAGGGGTGGGGAAATGTACCTTGGTCTCAAAAAGAAATGGGTCTTTCAGATTCAGTAGTGAAAGCTGCTTTAGATGCAGATATTGCATTAGTTATAATAGGACGAACTGCAGGAGAAGATCAAGATAGTAAAAATGAACCAGGAAGTTATCTTTTAACTGAAGAAGAAGAAAGTATGATTGAAAAAGTTAGTAAGGCATTTAAAAGAACAGCTGTAATTTTAAATGTAGGTAATATTATAGATATGAAATGGGTAGAGAAATATAATCCTTCTTCTGTTCTTTATGTATGGCAAGGTGGACAAGAAGGTGGTAATGGTGTTGTTGATGTACTAACAGGTAAGGTAAATCCATGTGGAAAATTAACAGATACTATTGCAAGAAATATTGAGGATTATCCATCAACTGAAAATTTTGGAGATGAAGAAAGAAATTATTATAAGGAAGATATATATGTAGGATATCGTTATTTCGAATCATTTGCTAAAGATAAGGTAATGTATCCATTTGGTTACGGACTATCTTACAGTAATTTTGAGGTTAAAGGAAAGCTTTTAGAAGTTACAGATAAAGAAATTATTGTTGAAGTAGATGTTATTAATAAAGGAGAAATGGCAGGAAAGGAAGTTGTACAAGTTTATATAGAAGCACCACAAGGAAAACTTGGAAAGCCATTAAGATCTCTAGTAGGTTTTACAAAAACAAATGTTATTAATTCAGGTGAAAGTGAAAAAGTAACAGTGAAAATTCCTAAGTACTATATTGCATCTTATGATGATAGTGGAGTAACAGGATATAAGTCATCTTATGTATTAGAATCGGGATGTTACAAGATTTATATTGGTTCAGATGTTAGAAGTGCAATAGTTTCTGGAGAGTATCATGAAGAGTTTACTGCAATTGAAAAGCTAGAGGAAGCATATGCACCAACAGTTTCATTTGAACGTATTAAGCCAGTTATTAATGAAGATGGAAATTATGAAATTTCAAGAGATGATGTTCCAAAAAGAACTATAAATCCATATTTAAGAATGAAGGCAGAACGTGAACAAGAAATAAATTATACAGGTAATAAAGGATATAAGCTTGGAGATGTGTTTGACAAAAAAGTATCTTTAGATGAATTCGTTGCACAATTAAGTGATAATGATTTAATTTATATGTTCCGTGGTGAAGGAATGTGTAGTCCTAAAGTAACACCTGGTACTGCAGCAGCATTTGGTGGTCTTACAGATGAATTAAGAAATTTTGGAATACCAGTTGCATGTTGTGCAGATGGACCTTCAGGAATACGTATGGACTGTGGAACTAAGGCATTTTCATTACCGAATGGAACTGCATTAGGATGTACATTTAATGAGGAATTAGTAAAAGAACTTTATACTATGACAGGATTAGAGCTTCGTAAAAATAAAATAGATTCACTTTTAGGACCAGGTATGAATATTCATAGAAATCCACTAAATGGGCGTAACTTTGAGTATGTTTCAGAAGATCCATTAGTGACAGGTAAAATAAGTGCAGCTCAAGTAATAGGAATGCAAGAAAATGGAGCAGCACCTACTATTAAGCATTTCTGTGCTAATAATCAAGAGGCATCAAGACGTCTTGTTGATTCTATAGTATCAGAAAGAGCTTTACGTGAAATATATTTAAGAGGGTTTGAAATTGCCGTTAAAGAAGGTAAAGCACGTTCTGTTATGACTACTTATAATCCAGTAAATGGTATTTGGACAGCTGGAAGTTATGATTTATGTACAAAAATTCTTAGAGAAGAATGGGGATTTGATGGAATAATTATGACTGATTGGTGGGCAGAAGCTAATATTGAAGGAGAAAAGTCTAAGAGAGAAAATAAAGCACCTATGGTAGCAGCACAAAATGATATATATATGTGTGTATCTAATTCTGAATTAAATCCAGAAAATGATAATGTTAAGGAAAAATTAGAATCTGGTGAAATTACTAGAAGTGATTTACAAAGAAATGCAAAAAATATTTTAAGGTTCATAATGAAATCTCCTTCCATGCTTCATGAATTAGGCCGCATTAGTAAAGAAGAATTAGATGAGATTAATAAAGTAGATGACAATGATATTTTAGCGGAGAATGTAGTTTATTATTACGCAGATAAGGAAACTAATGATGTAATTATTGATGGAAGTAAATTTAATAATAAAAAGGGAAGTTCAGAGGTATTTGGTATTTCTCTTAATGAATTAGGTTTATATGATATTGAGGTAACAATGAAGTCAGAACAAGGACCATTAGCTCAATTACCATTATCTGTTTATTATGATAATGCGTTAAAAACAACTATAACTATTAGGGGCACTGAAGGAAGATGGGTTACAGAAACTAGAGATTTAGGATTTGTATTTGGAGTAAATCATTATATAAAATTATACTTCGGAGCAAATGGATTAGAGATAGATAAAGTTGTAATTAGATTTAAGGAAAGTGGTAAATTACCGTTTTAATGGTAATATGTTAATATAATTATAGTAAAATGCTTAAAAGCTATATTAGTTTAGATTTAGACTAATATAGCTTTATTTATATATAAAAAAGCCAAATTATTATCCTCCAACAGCCATATTTAATATGAAAATAGATAATTTTATGAAGCGATGGCTTCAAAATATGAGATTAGATCAATATGAAAATGGACAGGTTCTAGGGCTTATACCATGGATAGAATCAGATGATATGTTAAGTATTGGTTTTGGAAATATAAGTGCTGCAGGATGGTCAGATGCTTGTATTATAATACCATATCATCTTTATAAACAATATGAAGATATAGATTTTTTAAAAGATAATTATGAAATGATGAAAAAGTGGATTGGCTATGTTGAGGAAAGATGCAAATCCAATGTGGATAGTAATTCAAAAAAATGTGAAAAGTATTTATGGAATATGGAATTTCATTATGGAGACTGGTTAACTCCAAGTCTTGTAAATGAAGATGGCAGTCCAAATCCTATGCTATCAGCTAAAATTACAGCAAATCAGGTTGCCACAATGTATTTTGCATATTCTACACAATTATTGTCCGAAATATCTAACATTTTAGGTAAAGATGAAGAGAGTAAATATTATAAAGATTTATCTTCTAACATTAAATTGAATGTACTTAAATATAGTAATACAATAATAAGTTACGATAATAAATATTGGTAGATATAAGTTGACATAGAGCAATAAGAAATTAAAGAAGAATCAACAAATGTATAATTAGGAATCGATTTAGGCTTTAAAGAATTAGCGATATGGTCTAATGGTACAATTTATAAAACGCTTTTATTAAGAAAATTATAAGTTTACAATTGAGAATACATATGATAAAATTTAATTAATTAATATGAGCGTGTTACCATGAAGGGCATGAGCTAACTTACCTAATACATAGGTAAGTTAGCTCTTTTTGCATTTATATCTTTAGATATAATTTTTTTTATGGCTAACATACATTTTATAACATTAAACTATAATAGTGCAGTTTTCCTTGAATAATTTTACAGTTAAATAAAAAATGAACTTTAACAAGCTATTTTTAATGACTCAAAAATTTCTTCTATCGGCGTACCGCTTGCGGCAGCTTCGTAAATATATATAACTTTAGATTTTTCTAAATCTTTCTTAGCAGCTTTATATCCGGTATTAAAGTGATAAGAACCCTTAGAATATATCTTGCAGTAAGTATAATTTACTAGCATTATTACAAGATATCTATTGATACTTTTTTCACTTCGCACTTGATAGCCATCAAGACCTAAGTAAGTTTTACAATCTCTAAAGAATGGTTCAATTGCCCAACGGTCAGTATATTGAGTTAAAGTATCTAACGGATTTAAGGTCTGATCTAATGAGATAAAGGCTTTTAATGCTTTATCTTTTTGAAATGCATCTTTAGGATAACTTAAAATAATAGAAACATTGCTTCTATCTTTCAAATTGCCAACATAATTGTAAATATAATATTGAGTATCTTTAACGGTGACAAGGTCAAAATCCTCAATATTTAATGATGTAGCAAGTTGATGAAGTTTTATTCCTAATCTTTTATGACCTTCTGGGAAAATAACTCTGTTAGTTTTTAAAGCACCAATATAACCATAACCAGCTTTTTCAGAGGAATTAAAAATATCTTTGCAACTATACCAACTATCACATAAAACATAACCTTTATTCTCAGGTTTAGGAAGTGTAGCAATTAATTTTTGAGTTAATTTTATTTTACTCATAGATTCTTTATCGTAAATATCAATTGAATATGGAAGAACTAAACCGTCACACGATAGTAAAGAAACTAATATTTGATGACCATATACATTTTTACCTTTTAAATGAGAATTATGGAATGAACACTTTTGAATTGGATTTATAGCCTTTGACGAGGGCTTTGTCTTCTCTGAAATAGTGTCATCAATAATAAAATATATAGGTTGTTTAG
>NZ_JAASHM010000020.1 GCF_019734195.1 Clostridium sp. K13
CGAAAATTGATTATATCTATATTATAACCTATTTTCAGAAAAGTATCATATATCAACCACTATTTAAAACAGAGCCATAAATAAAAGAAAAGATGAGATAAAAAGATATTTATCATTAAAACTGAAAGAAAGAATAGAAAGTCTTATTATTCAAATTGATAGAGAATGGGATATAAAAATTAGAGAAGTAAAAAAAGAATTAGAAGATGGTGAAATAAGAAGACATAAATTAAGAGAAATATATAATGAAAGAGATAATCTTAAAGAATATATTAAGCATGATGCAAAAAAAGTTATGAATGAGTACTTTAAAAACTGGAGGGGAATAACTTGCAGTGATATTTACATCAACTTATTTAAAGATGATCAAGTTTTTGAAATTTCAACTGGAAATAGAATTCCTAAAGCATTAGCTGAATATATAAGAGATGAAGCAATAGAAAATCATGAAAAAGGTATAATAGATGAAGATGATTTACCAGTACTTTTCTATATACATATGTTGTTAGAAGGAATAGATGAAAAATCAAAATACAAGCATATAGTAGTAGATGAGGCTCAAGATTATAGTCCATTCCAAATATATTTAATAAATAGTTTATCTATGGGAAATTCTCTAACATTAGTTGGAGATTTAGCGCAAGGAATCTATCATTATAAGGGAATTAGAACTTGGAAGGATATTACGGAGGGCGTATTTGATGGGAAGGCAACATTTATAACATTAAGCCAAAGTTATCGTTCAACAGTTGAAATAATTGAATTTGCAAACTCAGCTTTACATGCTCAAGGATTAGGATTAAAAAGTGCAAAACCTGTATTAAGACATGGAGATAAACCAGAAGTAATTAAGTCAGTTTCAAGAAGAGAATCTGTAAGGTTAATTGAGGAAATTGTAAAAAGGCTTAATTCAAAAGGAAAGCATAGTATTGCAGTAATAACAAAAACTTATAATGAAGGTAAGCTTTTAGAAAAGGAATTGAAAAAACATACTGATTTAGAATTTACTTTAATTAAAGGAAATGAAAAAGAAAGTCCTAAAACAGATATAGTAGTAATACCAGCATATTTAACAAAAGGCTTAGAATTTGATGGAACTATAATATATAATCCAACAGAAAAGAATTATCCGGATAATATATTAAATCAAAGACTTCTTTATGTAGCACTTACAAGAGCTCTTCATAGTGAGTTTATAATTACAGAAGAAAAGCTGTCTAAAAATATAAATTTTGATATATCATAAAAATATAATAGTTAAATAAAGTAAGTTAGTGAAGTATGCAAATATTATCATTAGCTTACTTTATATTCATTTAAAATTAATATAAAAATAATTTGTAAGATTATATAGAGTGAGATACAATAATTTTATTGTATATTAATACTAAAAATATAATAATTATAGAAAAGCATAGGAGGATGGAAATGAGTTATATATTACTAGTCATAGGTTTTGTACTATTAATCAAAGGAGCAGATATTTTTGTTAGTGGTGCTTCTAATATTTCTAAAAGATTAGGAATACCTTCAGTTATAGTTGGATTAACAATAGTATCTTTAGGAACAAGTGCACCAGAACTTGCAGTAAGTGCTATTTCAGCAATAAAAGGAAATAATGAGATAGCAGTTGGAAATGTTTTAGGATCAAATCTTTTTAATACACTAGTTGTTCTTGGAGTTACTACTATAATAATGACATTAACAATAAAGAAATCTGAAGTTAAAAGAGATTATACTATAAACATATTAGCAACTACAGTACTTTTATTTTTAACTTTCACAACTATATTAGGTGGAAGAGATAATTATATATCAAGACTTGATGGAATTGTTTTATTAATAGGATGTATTTCATACATAACTTATTTGGTTTTATCTGTAAAAAGAGGTAAGGTATCAAGTGAAAATATACAAGAAGAGTTAGCAGTAGAATCAGTTAGCGAAATAAGTATCTTTAAAAGTATAATAAAATTAATTATAGGGATAGCAGGAATTGTTATCGGAGGACAAGTTGTTGTAGATTCAGCAACTAATATTGCAACTTCATTAGGAATGAGTGAAAAGCTTGTAGGACTTACTATAGTAGCAATAGGAACATCTCTTCCGGAACTTGTAACATCAGTAGTAGCAGCGCTTAAAGGAGAAAAGGATATTGCACTTGGAAATATATTAGGATCAAATATATTTAATATTTTATTAATTATAGGATTATCATCAGCTATAAGTCCAATAGCTGTATCTAATAATTTATTATTTGATTTTATATTTTTAATTATAGTAACTTTAATAATTGGTATTATGATATTTTTTAATAAAAAAGAGGAAAAAAACTTTGGTAAAAAAGAAGGTATTATTTTAGTTGCCTTTTATGTATTTTATATGGCATATATAATAATTAGAAATTAAAAAAGTCTCTACGTGAAGAAATTAAAAGTAAATTTCTTTCACGTAGAGATTTTCTGTTATATAGACTTAATAGATATATTAAGAGTTTGTAGAAAATATTAGCATTTTCTATATGGTGGATCAAAATCATCGTATGGGAATAATAATTGATTAAATCCAACGCATGGATCATTAATTACAGATGGTTGACATTGAGGAACTTCTATAGGTCCGCTAGAAGCTACTGTCATACTAGTGATTCTGTATAATTCAATTATTGTAAATAAACCAATTACTACATCAGCATGATATTCGAAAGTAGTAGAACCAGGAGCAGTTAAATA
Source organism: Clostridium sp. K13 (assembly GCF_019734195.1). Taxonomy (GTDB): domain Bacteria; phylum Bacillota; class Clostridia; order Clostridiales; family Clostridiaceae; genus Clostridium. Next base: position 2,733 of record NZ_JAASHM010000020.1, read on the forward strand.
TTTACCAACCTTTTCTATTAAAGGATTAGCTATTGCTTGTACGTAAGCACATGGTACATTTTTAGGTTGTGATCCAATATTGCAAGGACAACAGCAGCTATCACCTATAGCTATTGAAGTATGTGGATTAACACATCCACCTTCTAAAGATATTGTTTTAGTATAAGTTGTGTATGCAGGTATAGCAGTTGCTGTATTATTACCATTTTCATTAACTATTATTGGATTATTATTAACGTCCAATAAATTTAAATTATAATCAAATTCATATTGAACAGTTACATCATAAAATCCAGGAATACAAAATTGTCCAGGTGGATTTACTGTTATATTAGTTATTTTAGTACTAAATGTTCCATCAACGATTTTTACTCCGTGTACAAGGTTATTAAAAACTATAAGTTGACCATAAGAAATAGTAACTCCTGCTCCAAAAATAGCTAGAGCGCCTGTTGCAGTGCTATTTTTTAAGCCAGTACCAGTGGCTGAACCACCATAAAAGCTTGAAGATATATTTATATATCAGGAGTTTCAGGTGGTAACATACCATCATGACATGGTGGTTTAGGTAAATAAGGATCTGTTGGTTTTAAGCAATCTTGTTGTTTGCAACGACCGTATATTTTTTTTGCAATTAAGCATTCATCTGTAAGTGCTTCAGGTTGTAATACGTTAAAATTGTCTTGTGACATATATAATCCTCCTTGTTAAAGATTAGCGATTAATCTAATAATATAATATGAGTTGATATATAAAGTTTTAAAAAAACATTTAGAATGATTTAATATTTGAATATGAATATTTATTTTAAATGGCTTTGTTTTAATAAACTGTGGAAATTTGATTAACCTCTATAAATATGGTTATAATATACAATATGACTACTATTTAGGAGGTTTTTTATGCCAAGAGTTAATAATGTTATTCAGCAAGTTTCACAATTAAATACATATGAGCAAGGTAAGGTATTTGAATTCTTGAAAGTTGTATTGATGTCAAATGGAATTACTAACTCTGTAAATAAAGAAATCACTGAAAATAGATTTAATAAGGGAAAATGCTGTCCTTTTTGCAATCATAACAAAATATCTAAGTATGGAAAATATCATGGCAAAAATGGTGTTAAACAAAGATATAAATGTCAGAATCCTGAGTGTAGAAAAACTTTCAATGACTTTTCTAAGTCTCCTGTTTCAAGTAGCAAAAAGGGAATAGATAAATGGTTACTATATGCTCAATGTATGGTAAATGGCAATACTATTAGGCAATGTGCTGAAATAGTTGAAATTAATATTGCAACAGCTTTCTTTTGGAGACATAAAATTATAGACGCAATTAGGAAGTTTATTGGTTATGGCTCTCTTGAAGGTGTTATTGAATTGGACGAAACCTACTTTGCTATTAGCTATAAAGGTAATCACAGTAAAAGTTCTAATTTTACTATGCCAAGAGAACCAAGAAAGCGTGGCAAAGAAATAAATATAAGGGGTATATCAAAGGAATTTGCCTGTGTGTTGTGTGGTGTAGATAGATTAGGAAATATTTATACTGGTTTAATATGTGATGGTAGACCTAAATATACTGATATAAATAGGGCTCTATCAGATGTTGTTGAAGAGAATTCTATATTATGTACTGATAAGCATAGGAGCTATATCCCCTTTGCAGCTCAACGTAATTTTGAATTACATCAAATTAGGGGTGGAAGAAAAACTGTGGATATTTATAATATTCAAAGAGTTAATGCCTTTCATAGCAGTTTAAAAAGATGGATAAATAAATTCAATGGAGTTTCAACAAAATACCTAACTAACTATTTATTCTGGTATAAATGGAGCCAATTATTTAAAACAGAAATGGAAAGAAATAAGCCTAAAAAATTCTTTGTTCATGCTAATTCAACACATTCTGTATCTTTAATAAAGGATTTTAAGATTAGAAGACCAATATATGTATAAAAGGTAAAATTTATTTTAATTTTACTGTTTTTGGTGTACAATTAATATAATGATTGATGAACAATCGTTAAATATTGTGACCAAAAGTTACCTGGTTAAGAATAGTAAAAAATACTTTCGCTAATTAGCTCTAATAAAGAAGAATTAAATTACTATTCGTAAAAGTAAATGGAGGTAGTGTTGAGAAACTATGAAAAAGAAATTAGAAAAATATGAAATCGAAGAAATAGATATAAAAATGCTATTTGCAGTTTTAACTTGGGGATTTTTATTGATATTATCACCACTATTGAAAATAATTTGTAATATAACAAATATATATAAAGTAAACCTAATTTATATGATTTTAATTAATCTATGTTTATGTACTATAGGTTTTATCTTGTTTAAAATATATAAATATTTATCATTAAAATTTAATCTATTTTTAAAAATATATATAGGAATTACAATAAGTATCTATATATTAACTTTAATTTTTATAATAATTGAAAATATATTTATGAATAATAACATTTATTTTAAAGGAACAGTTTCATATATAATTCTTATAATTAGTTTTGCTAATTTAATCTCAGCAATACTTTTATTGTTTATAATAAGTATAAAAATCATCCAGGAAAGCATTAAGAAGAATAGCGGTAAAGTAGTAGCCTTAAAAAATATTATAATTCTAACTCCAGTAATTATATCTTTAGGTTTTACTTTATCATTTGGCTCTATGGGTGTATTATTCTCAAAACCAGAAGAAATTAAGGTTATTAACAAAAATATACAATATAATATCAGGATTGTAGGATTTTTAACTGCAAGGGATGAAGCCACTTATATATATAATAAATCAATAAACTCTCTATTGATGAAAAAAATTTATAATAATGAAATTCCTCCAGAAATACTTGCTGAAAACAATGATTACTATTAAAGATAATTAGAATATATTATCAAGGGTTCTATTTTTTATAATATACTCTAATTTATTTAGTAGATATGAGGAACAATTTTAAACTATTGCGATTTAAAGGGATGTCCGATGGACATCCCTTTATATTATACTTATTTCAACATTATTTTAAAACAAAGCCTTTTAAATTAATCATATTTTTAATATATAGTATAGTTTGGGTGATGTTATGATAAGGTCTTTGAAATTACTCAATTACAATGAAAATTTATATAATGTATTTATAGAAAAAGAAACATTAATAAGCATTTAGCTTTAGATATACAAAAATATGTTAATAAGATAGATTCTTTAAATATGATAATTAAAAATAAGGAACAAATAAATTTAATATTTAGGGCATGGAATAATGATAAATCTTTTATATTTAACAGTAATGTAAGTATAGAAAATAATTTTAATATTATTTCTGATAACACTTTAAATAGTAAGATAAGTCCATTTTCTATTTATTCAGAAGATGATAAAGCAATGGTGTTAATTTCAGAAAAAAATGAATGTGAGGAATATGTATTATATAATTTGTTAGAAAATATTGCAGAAGATAATTTTTTATTACCTAATACATCTAATGCTTCTATTATTAAATATGAAAATAGACCAGTTCTTTTTTATAATAAAAAAATTAATAGTAATGTATATTTTAAATATAGGTATCTTGATATAAAAGATAAAATTAAATATATAAATGAAGAGAAAAGTTTAGATAATATTCCAGATAATATAATAGAGCCTAGTATTTCTGTTTATATGGGAAGCATATATTTAGTTGGGAAAAATAATAAATATATTATAAATGCTAAATCTTCAGATTTAAGCAATTGGAGTATAAATTATTCTGGAAAAAATATTAATAGTATGAATGTAAATATAATAAAGGTTATTGATAATAAGGCACAAAAAATAAACACCTATATTAAACGTAATATAGTATATAATTTAATAAAAAATAGAGATAGTTATAAACTAAAAGAAAATAATTATAAATTATTAGAGTTATTATTTTATGAAAATAACTTAAATAATAAATTAGATAATATAAATAATATGATAAAGATTCAAGAACTATATAATGATAGGTGTGAAGATTATTTAATTAAAATAAGAGAATTAAATAATATAATTAATGAAAAGGATAAAATTATATATAATTTATTGAATCAAAGATAAGTTATATATTTTTAAAAATTGAATATTTATAAGCTATAGTAGTAATATCATGGGGGAATATGATGGATTATCATGAAGAGGAGAATTTCTGGATAGAACTAAAGAATAATTTATTAAATTTTTACAAAAAAGATAATAAAATATACTTAGCTAAATATGAAGAACATAAATTAATTGAGGAAAGAGTTATAATAGATAAGTGTAAAATATTAAACTCTGTAATTTTAAGTAAAGATGAAAATATTTCTCTTATATATATTAATTTAAAAGGAGAATTATTTTTAAGTAATTTTTCAGATGATACTTTAGATAGTAGTATGGTTTTAACAAGGTCAGTATCTCAAAATAATTATATGCAAATTGCTTCAGTTAATAATTCCTTAAATATTTTTTATATTAATGAAGTTAATACTATAAGTACAATTTGTTTTAGAATTTTAAGTAATAAACTTATATTAACACCTACTGTAATAATAGATGGTATTGATACAAAGCGTGAAGTTCCATATATAATAAGTGCAAGTGATAATGAATTAGCTATATGTTATGTAAAAATAGGATATCCTAATTGTATTGGATATAGGGTTTATGATATTAAAAGAAATAGTTGGTCAAGCTTTAAAGAGCTAGATAAATGTAATTATCCAATAAATAATTTTGATTTTGTAGTTAAGCGAGATACTATAGCATATTCATATACTTTTACTACTTACAGAAGAGCAAATATTGTGTGTGGAATAGGCAAAGAAAATATTGAAAATAAAAATATTCAAGAAGCAGAACCAAATGTTGAATTAAGTGATATTTATATTTCAGAAGATAATAAGATGTATTTAATATATTTAATTGGTGATGTTTTAAAAATAAAAGAATTAGAAATGAATGGAGAAATTAAATTTATAGATGATATAAAATTAAATAATATAAATTATTATAAAAAATATAGTTATTCCTGTGATAAGGATATATTAAAAAATAGCATGTTAATTATAAAATCTGATTATGGAGATATATATACAGATAGTAATTTTATTAAGAATATTACAATTGAAAAATATAAAGCTAATATAAATTTGCCTGAATTTATTAATAATGCAGTTATAACAGATGAAGATTTAAATGAAAATATAATTAAGTTTAATATAAACGATGAAATGGCTGATAAGGAATATCTAAAAGCTTTTTTATCTAAAATAAAAGGATATGAAATAATTATTAATAATTTAACAGAAAAGTTTATAATTGCAGATGAAGAAAAGAAAAAGCTAATGGAAAATATAAATTATTTAAATACACAGTTAAATCAAAAAAGCTACCAAATAAATAATTTACAAAATGTTTTAGCTCAAAACAAGGCTTCTGTAGGAGAATATCGAGTAAAAATTGATGAATTAACAAGAAGTTTAAATAAAAAGGAAGAAAAAGTTGCAGATCCAGAATTAATAAGGCTTAAAGAAATAGTAACTAAAAAGGAAGAAGAAAAAAGTAATTATATCAATATTATTAATGAAAAAGATAAAAATATAAAAGAAATAAGTGAAAATAAAAAAGTAGAAATTTCAAGATTAAACAACGAAATTTTAAGATTACAAGAAGAATATAAAAAGCTTAATTTAGAAAAATCATCATATTTAAATGAAATTAATAGTTTGAAAAGCAATATTGAGGTTTTAAATGATATAATAGATGATAATAATAATGAAATTAATTCTTTAAAACAAGAAGTTGCTTTTTTAGAGGATAAAAGTAATAATGATTCATTTATAAAGAAATTATTTAAAACAGGAGAATAAAGTAAAAAAAGACTACAAATTATTTATTTACCAATGTTTATTAGACAATGGTTACTAAATAAAAGTAGTCTTTTTTATTTAAGAAAAATTATATATATTAATTAGTGTGTTTATTAAAGCTTCAATATCGTTAAAGGTATTGAAATATCCATGGCTTACACGGACTGTTCCCTTACCTTCAGTTCCTATAATCTTGTGAATAAGTGGAGCACAATGATAGCTAGTCCTTAAATAAATGCCTTTATTATTTAAGAATTCTCCTATTTCAGAACTGTCGAATCTATCCATGTTTAAAGATAAAACTGGAGTTTTTATAGAGGCATTAGTTTCTCCGTATAGTTTTATATAGGGTAATTTTTTTAGCTCACATGTAAGATATTCCATGATTTCAGTTTCGTGGCTTCGTATTTCTTTAACACCCTTATTTAATATAAAATTAACACCTTCATTTAATCCAACTATTCCTGGAGCATTTAAAGTTCCGCTTTCCATTTTGTCAGGATAAAAATCTGGTTGTATCATTGATTCAGAATTACTACCAGTTCCCCCCTCTTTAAGTGTTGATAAATTTATGTTATCTGAAATATATAGACCACCAGTACCTTGTAAGCCTAAAAGAGACTTATGTCCAGGAAAGGCAAGTAAATCAATGTTCATTTTTTTAACATCTATATCACAATATCCAGCTGTTTGAGCAGCATCAACAATAAATATTAAGCCTAGAGATTTTGATAAAGCTCCTATTGTTTCAATATCTTGTACTGTTCCTAATACATTTGAGCCGTGATTAACAATTATAGCTTTTGTATTACTTTTAACTGAGTTTTTAATATCAGAGAGACTTAATTAGCATTTTTTATTCGTTGGGATTAAAGTAAAGAATATAAGTATTTTAACAAAATTAAATAGTAACAAGTATATATAGGCTTCATATTATATTATTAAGATTAGATTTACTAAAGGACAATTAAGGAAGAAGAAAAACAAATGGCATTATGTTTAAGACCAACAGCTAATGATTATATAGTAACTACTTCAGCAAATTTACCTAGTCCAGTTACAATACCAGGAGGTTTATCTTTAAATTTAACTTGTAAAAAGGATGCTGTTGAAAATTCATGGGTTATTTACTTTAACTTATACAGCAAGTATACCTGGTGGGGCAGTTGCAGGAAGTTATGTTGATACAACAACAATTTCAATTTATCAAGGAACAACAGCTACAGGAACACCAATATATACAACACAACCATTAATTAGACACCACTATTATCCAGCAAATATTGGTGATGCTCCTGTAACAGTGATAGAAACATGGAAACAAGTACTTCAATATATAGGTTATCCAGTTTTAGCAGTAACTGAAAATACAGTAAATTATACTATTGTTGTAACATCTACTGTTACTGGACTTAGACCAAATCCAACAGTAAATTTAGTGGAATATACTGTTTCAGCAAGAGAAATACCTGATTGTGACTAGGAGAAAATACTATTTTAAATAAAAGTACTATATTAAATATTAATATAAAATAATAAAAGGATTAGTATAAAATACTGATCCTTTTATATTATTCAATTATTTACAATGTCGTTCACATGTAAAATCAAAAGATTCATAAGGGAAGGGAATGCTATTGAAATCTTCACATGGTTCAATTGGATTATCACAAGTAGGTATATCAATAGGTTTACCAGTTAATACATTAACTCTTGTAGGCCTAAATAAAGATATTATTGTAAATTAATTTAGTGAAATGTTACTAAAAATATAGTTGTAGCTAATAATGGAAATGGTTCATTTGCATATTTAAATTTGCCAGCAGGAAGTAAAATTGAATATGCAGATCTTATTTTGGCAGGATCTTATCAAGTAGGAGTTGATAATGTAAGCGATCCAATAAAGTTTATAGTAGGATCAACTTCTAATAAAATAACTACACAAGATGCGCAGTATACTCAGCCAAATGGGGAGAATTATTATTTAAATGTAAAAAAATTTATACACCTAAGGTCGGTTTTGTTGGAACTGATTCTTTTGTTGTAGAAATAATAGATAGCGAAGGAGCAGCTTCATATTCAATGTATTTAATAAAGTTTTTATACATGTTGTATTTTGTTTTAATGTTACAGTTTTTTTATACTTATTAAAAAGATATATTTAAATAATTTAGTCTATTATAACCTTATATAATCATAAGTATAAATGATAAATGTTATTTGCTATTAGGAGTGGGATTATCTATGGGAAAGAAAAAGTGGACAGTGATAATGTATCTGAATGGAAATAATGAGTTAGGAATTGAGATGGAAGATACATTTAAAGAAGTTTGTAAAGTTAAAAATAATGATATAAATATAGTTATACAATTAAGTAAAGCTCCCATTGAAATAGTTAATTTAATAAGACAAGAAAATGTAGAATATAAAGAAAAATGGATAGGTACAAGAAGATATTCAATAATTGATGGAGAAGCAAAGTTACAAGAAGAATATTCATACCTAAACATGGCAGATTATAAAATCTTATATAACTTTATAGAATGGTCAATAAATAATTATCCTGCAGAAAGATATATGTTAATTATTTCAGGACATGGCTTTATAGTAGCAAGTTTATCAGATTTATGTGGAGATAAACCATATATTATGGGAATGTATGAAATGTGTTTTGCAATAAACAAAATAAAACAAGATTTAAACATAAAAATAGATATATTGTCATTAGATATATGTAATATGAATACTGTTGAATTATTATATGAGTTAGGAAAAAATAAAAATAATACGGTGAAATATTTAATGACATATATAAATAATGGACCACTTGAGGGCATGGAATATAAAGAGATAATACCAAAATTAGATGATAGAAATAGTGAAGATATTTTAAGGGATATTACTGAAAATAGTATAAACAATATTGTAATATCAGAAGTAAAGCATGGGAAGTTAGAAAAAATAAAAAAGTTAAGTAATAAGCTGTCATTTTACTGGTTATTAATAAATGATAAAAGAGCTACTGATAAGGAAATAAAATTATATAATGATCTTCATCAAAAAATAGATAAGGTAGTTCATCAATTAGTCATAGCTCAAAATAACCATGAAGGAAGAAAGTCCTTATTACATTTAATGTTTTATAACAAATATCAAATAGTAGATATAGATTCATTTACTAGATTTTATTATAAATTATCATTCACCAAAAATAACTATTGTACTAATGTAATTGCAAAAAAAACTGTAAATGATAAGCCTAATATTAAGCAATCAGATTTAGAGCAAGAGGTTTTAGATTTGAGAGATATAGAATTATTTATAAGAAATTTTAATGGGGATAACATAGATGAAAAAAGTATTAAAAATATAGCAAATAAAATATATGAGTTTAATAAATGGAGTATTTATTAAAATATAATAAAAAAATTAACAAAATTTTTAAATATTATTAATAGGTTATTAAATAACTTATTATAGAATAGTATAAAACTTTAAAAAAAGTATTGAATTCAATTAAATATGCCTTTATAATTAGTATTATGGAGGGATAAAAATGAGATTTCAAAGTAATTTTAAACAATATTTAAAGTGGTTAATAGGGAGTTATTTAGCAATAGGATTATTATTAGCATTTAATAGTAAGCTTATTTTAGATGTTTCACTAAGTGCATTTATTTTAGTGGGACCATTTGTATTATGTACAGTAGCATATGGAGCAATGACACTAAATAAAAAATATATAACTAGTGGAGTTGCTGTTGGAGTATTATATGTTGTAGCATTAGTAGCTTTTAGTCCAATATTTATGCCAAGTACTCATAGAAATTTAATAGGAAATGTAGAAGAAATAGAATTTTCAAGTCAAATTGAACATATGGATTTAAAACAATTACCTATTATTGATAAAGAGTTAGCTTATAAGCTAGCAGATAAAAAGTTAGGGGAAATACCAAGCTTAGGTAGCCAGGTAACAATAGGGGATTTATCCCTGCAAAGTGTAAATGGAGAATTATATTATGTAGGTCCATTAGAACATTCATCATTCTTTAAATGGTTTACTAATAGTGATGGAACAAAGGGATATATAAAGGTTAGTGCAACTAATCAAAATGATGTACAATTAGTTACAGAATTAAATGGAGAAGAGATCCGTTTAAAATATATTCCATCAGCTTATCTTTTTAGTGATTTAGATAGACATGCTTACTTTAAAGATATGAAAGCTGGACATACTGATTATACTTTTGAATTAGATGACGAAGGAAATCCTTACTGGGTAATTACTAGATATGATAATGCCATTGGAATAACAGAACAAAAAGCAATAGGAACAGAAATAATAAATGCACAAACAGGTGAAACTAATATCTATGATATAGAAAATACACCAACATGGGTTGATAGAATTCAGCCTGTAAATTATATAAATAATTACTTAAATAAATGGGGAGAGTTAGTTCATGGTATCTTAAACTTTAGTGATAAAGATAAATTAAAACCAACTCAAGGAATGAATATAATTTTCAATGATGAGTCATGTTATTATTATACAGGAATAACTTCTGTAGGTAATGATGAAGGTTTAGTTGGATTTATGTTAACTAATACTAGAACTGGTGAAACAACAATGTACAAGACTTCAGGTGCTACTGAAGAGGCAAGTATGAAATCAGCTCAAGGTAAAGTTCAACAATATGGATATATTGCTACATTCCCATATTTAATAAATATACAATCAGAACCAACATACTTTATGACATTAAAGGATTCTAATGGACTTGTTAAACAATATGCTATGGTTAACGTTAAAAACTATAATACTGTTGCAGTTGGAGATACTCTTCAATCAACATTAAATAGATATCTAGAAGCTTTAACTAACACAAATATTTCATTAGAAGGAAGTAATAGTGAGGAATCATTAGTTGGAGAAGTAGAAAGAATTGGTTTAGTTGTTAAAGAAGGTTCAAGTATTTATGATATTAAGATAAAAGGTGAAGAAAGTTTCTTCTCTGTATCTACAGAAACTTCAAGAGAAGTGGCATTAACTAATGTTGGAGATACTGTTTCACTTAAGTTCATAAAAGTAGGAGATGGACAATACATTATAACAAACTCTTTTGAAAACTTATCTTTAGAAAATAAATCTACAGATAATGCAAATTCAGAAGAACAAACTGAAACAACTGAAACTACAGTACCTACAGAAGAAGGAACTGCAGATACAAATTAATAATAGTAAAGATTAAAAAACTACCACAAATTAAAAGTGGTAGTTTTTTTTCTTTAAATAAGATAAAAAGCTAAGCAGAATTTTAGCAGTAATTCCCCAAATAACATAATCATTATAAATATAAAATGGAACTTCATAAGAACCAGTGGAGAATTTATAATCATGTTTTTGAGGAATTAAGTCATAAGGAAAATTATCAGTAGGAGTAATATTAACTTTATTAATAAAAGTATCTACATTTGTATTTAGTAAGTAATCTAGTGGTACAAAAAATACTTCTTGAACTTCATCAGTATTAATTTTAAGAGAGCTAATATCATTAATAAAAATCAAATAAGGATGGATAAGAGTATTATATGGAGAAATAAAAATATCTAGTGGAGATATAACTGTAACATTATCTTCACATATACCTATTTCTTCACAAGTTTCTCTTATAGCTGTAGTAAGTGGGCTTTCATCTTCTTCTATTTTACCTCCTGGAAAACAAACTTCATTTGGTTGATTACGTAATGTTTTAGCTCTAACCTCAAAAAGAATGTGTAAAGAGTTATTATAATTAACAAGAGGAATAGTAACAGAAGCTCTTTTAAAGCTTTCCCATCCATTGATATAAGGAGTATAATTTGAAAAAATATTATTTATATTATCAATCATAAAAAAATCACCTAATTATTTATATTAATAAAAAAAATCTAATATACATAATTAAAAAAACAATTTATAATGAAAACATTGCAATTTATTAGTTACGATTTAGGAGTAAATTATGTATAAGACTTGGTCTATATCAGATATAAAGATAATTATAAATGAAATATCAGAAAAATGGAATTACCCATGTAATATAAAAATAGAAATATCTAAAAGAACAAAAAAAAGAATGGGGGCTTTCTTTTACAAAAAGTATAATAATAAAATAGTTCCTTTAAAATTTGTGTTTGCTGAGGATTTAATTAATGGTAGATATAATGAAGATATAGTTAAAGAAGTTATAATTCATGAGTATTTACATTATTATTGTAATACTATAACTAATGCTAATAATGGGCATAATAAGTTTTTTAAAGCTTGCTGCATAAAAAGTGGTATATCTAGTAGTACTACATTTAAATACAATAATACAACAGAAAAAGATTTATCTAAATATAAGTATAAAATATATTGTAGTAATTGCAAAAAACTTGTATGTATGCATATTAGAAAAGATGCAGCTGAAAGAAAATTAAGATTATATGTATCTAAATGTTGTAATGAAAAGCTATTTTGTGATAAGCTTTTATAGTAAATTTTTATAATTGTATAACATTAGAAGAAAAGGAGAATAGATTAATGAGTGAAGATATAAAAGACGTTCAAAATGAAGAAACTCAAGTAATGACTTTCTTAGATGAAAATGGAAATAAGGTTCAATTTGAAGCTGTTGCTAGAATTTATTTAGAAGAGAAGGAATATCTATTATTAGCACCAATGGAAGATAAAGAGAGCGAAGATATCTACGTATTTAGAATAGATGAAGTAGAAGGAAAGCAAGAATTAAACCTTGTTGAAGACGATAAAGAGTTTATAGCAGTAAAAAAAGAATATAATAAGTTATTATATTAATTATAAGGAGAAAAAAAGTGCAAGAATCACAAATTATAAAAATATTAAATGAAAATGAATTATCAGAGATAGAAGTATTAAAAAAAGATGATGATTTTGTTTTAATAAACTTTTATTTTGATTTTGACAAAGATGTACTAGATGCAGCAAAAGCATATTCTAATGAGGAGAGCAGTTTAGAAGAGTACAGTAAAGATTGGTATAAGGAATATTACTTCCCTTATCTTTATGATTTTGCAAACGATGAAGTCTTAGAGATAATAGAAGAAATAGTAGAAGAATTAGGTATTGAAGGCGAAATGATGGCTATTCAAATGACTGAAAAAACTAGCGATTATGTACAATTTATGGCGCTATTTACCGAAGAAGATAGCAATATATCAATAGAAGAAGCGGTAAAGGATTACGTGTCTAAATAATTTTTATAAAATGGCATACATTACTATTGAACTTTTTATTTAATTTGATATAATAAAAGCATGAAATCCTGAGATGTGCGCTTAGCTTATGATGTTCAACCTACATTATATTTACGGGATTTGCAACAGGTTTGTGGATGTCGGGCTTCATAAGATCAGAAGATGGCAGAAGCAAATTGAGCAGAACCCACCTGCGAGTTGCAGGTGTGAATATTTAAGCGACCGGCATGTTGGGAATTAATTAGGATAAAACACCTCAATTTTGAGGTGTTTTTTTCATGTCATGCAGCCTTAGATTTAGAAATTGAATATTTATTTAAATGTTTTCTTTTATATTTTTTATAAATAAGATTTTGGTATCGCCATACATGCTCGTCCAAACTTTGCGATATGTATATTACGAATTTATTTCGAGGAGATAGAAATTTCAAAAGTAAATTTAAAGTTATCTTTTGTAGAATAATTTTATTTTTAAGACTTTTTTTATTCATAATACACCTCCTTTTGCCATTAATTAACATTATATGGATTATTATACCATATATGGTAGAAAAGTAAAATAATATGATATTACAAAAAAATACAAAAGGACTCTTAAAGAAACATAAGTATCTTTAAGAGTCCTTTTGTAAATAATATATAATAGAATCATTTTAAATATAAGGAGGTATTTTGGCGAATTTATCAAAAAAATGAAATATAAAATATTTAAAGTTGATATATAAAAGAAATAAATGTAAAATAAGATTAAGTAAGATTCTAAAGTTTAACTTAATAGATCTAACTTAAACTAAAATTAAAAATATTAAATAAAGATTTAAAGTTAAAGTCATTATTAATTTTGTAAGTTAAACTTACATATTTAAATATTTATATAAAGGAGAGGAAGTAAAAAATGGATTATACAAAAGCAAAAATAGATGATGTTATAAAAAGAATAAATGAATTATATAAAAAGAGTAAAGAAGAAGGTTTAACAGAACAAGAAAAAGAAGAACAACAAATTCTAAGAAGAAGATACATAGATAATGTAAAAGCAAACTTTAGAGTACAATTAGAGGGCGTTGAACTTAAGAATAGAAAGTAATAGAGGGTGATGGATATTGTCAGTTACTGTAGAAAAATTAATTACAGATTTTGAATTAGAAGTTTTAGTTGAAGGTGAAAAGGATGTAAAGATATCTGTTAACGATATAAATAGACCTGGGTTACAGTTAGCTGGTTTTTATAATTATTTTGCGCCTGAAAGAATCCAAGTTATTGGTAAAGCTGAATGGAGCTTTTTAGATGATATGGGAATAGAGTTAATGAGAAAAAGAATCAATAAGTATTTTAGCTTTGACTCTAAATGCATAATTATAACTAGGGGATTAGAACCACATGCTGAATTTCTAAAAGCAGCAAAAAAGTCAAAATCATGGTTATTGAGAACTAATGTTGTTACAACTAAATTTATAAGTAAGCTAACTATGTACTTAGCAGGAAAACTTGCTCCAGAAACAAGATTACATGGAGTTTTAGTAGATGTATATGGTATAGGTATACTTATAACAGGAGAAAGTGGAATAGGAAAAAGTGAAACTGCATTAGAGCTTATAAAAAGAGGACATAGACTAGTATCGGATGATGCAGTTGACATTAAAGAAATAGATGGTAGTTTAATAGGTACATCACCTAAGATAACTATTGGAATGTTAGAAGTTAGAGGTATAGGTATTATTGATATATCATCATTATATGGATTAAGTTCTATATTACCGTCAAAAGACATAAATTTATTAATGCATTTTGAACATTGGAAAGATGATGGAGATTATGATAGATTAGGTATTGATAAGGAAACACAAGATATACTTGGAGTAAATGTTAGAAGATTAAGAGTGCCTGTAAGACCAGGAAGAAATATTGCAGTTATAATTGAAGCTGCGGCAGGTAATTATAGACACTCATTAATGTCTGATGTTACACCAGTAGATATAATAGAACAAAGAATGTGTGAAGTTAGTGAGGAAGAATAAGGAGGGCTATATTATGGGTAAAGATGCTAAAAAAAATGCATGGCTAAAATATGATGAAAATGGGAAACAAGAGGTTTTTAATTTTTGTGAGGGATACAAGAATTATCTTTCAGTAGGAAAAACAGAAAGAGAATGTATTCATGAGGCTATAAGATTAGCAGAAGAAAAGGGATACAGAGACTTAAATGAGGTATTAAAAAATAATGAAACCTTAAAAGTTGGGGATAAGGTTTATGCTAATAATAAGGATAAAACTTTAGCTTTATATTTAATAGGAAAAGATCCAATTGAAAATGGAATGAGAATTATTGGTTCTCATGTTGATTCTCCTAGAATAGATATAAAAGCAAATCCATTATATGAAGATGGGGATTTAGCTTTGATGGATACTCATTACTATGGTGGAGTTAAAAAATATCAGTGGGTTACATTACCATTAGCTTTACATGGAGTTGTAATTAAGAAAGATGGAACTAAAATTAATGTTGTTGTAGGTGAAGATGATACTGATCCTGTGCTTGGTATTTCAGACCTTTTAATACATCTTTCAGGAGAACAATTACAAAAGAAAGCAGCAGATGTTGTTGCAGGTGAAGATTTAAATGTATTAGTTGGTAATATTCCACTTAAAGGAGAAGAAAAAGAAGCTGTAAAGGCTAATATATTAAAGTTATTAAAAGAAAAATATGATTTTGAAGAAGAAGACTTTATATCAGCAGAATTAGAATTAGTTCCAGCAGGAAAAGCAAGAGATTTAGGTCTTGATAAGAGTATGGTAATGGGATATGGACAGGATGATAGAATCTGTGCATATACTTCATTAATGGCATTATTAGAGGTTGAATCAGTAGATAAAACATCAGTAATTTTACTTGTTGATAAAGAAGAAGTAGGAAGTATTGGTGCTACAGGAATGCATTCAAAATTCTTTGAAAACACTGTAGCAGAAGTTATGGATAGAAAAGGGGAATACTCTGAATTAAAATTAAAGAGAGCTCTTCAAAATTCAGCAATGCTATCTGCAGATGTTACTGCAGCATTTGATCCCAATTATCCAGGAGCTTGTGAAAAGAAAAATACAGCTTATTTTGGAAGAGGCTTAGTATTTAGTAAATATACTGGTGCAAGAGGAAAAAGTGGTTGTAATGATGCAAATCCAGAATTTGTTGCTTGGCTTAGAAAAATTATGGAGAAAAATGATGTTGCATATCAAACAGCAGAACTTGGTAAGGTTGACCAAGGAGGCGGTGGTACTATCGCTTATATTTTAGCTCAATATAATATGGAAGTTATAGATTGTGGTGTTGCACTACAAAATATGCATGCTCCATGGGAAGTAGCTAGTAAAGTAGATATTTATGAAACTAAAAATGGATATAAAGCATTTTTAATAGAAGAATAAATATAAATTTAAAATAAATAAGAGTTGCCATAAGGCAACTCTTATTTGTTTAGTTTATTTAAAAACTTTTCTAATCTATGTTCTTCCATAGATTGTGAACCTAAAATTCCATGTTTTGAATCATCCTCTTCATGACCATGAGAGTCAGAACCACAAGAAGTTAGTATATCTTTTTTATCTACAATTTTTAAAAAGTTTTCAGTATCTTCTGGGGTATTTAGCCCATATATACCTTCAATTCCATCAAAATCAAGATGAAGTACATCAAGTACATGTAATTTTTTTAATAAAACTGGATGAGCTAAAATTACAATAGCATTATAATTTTTTAATAACTTGATTCCTTCTTCTGCATCTAATTTATTTGCTGGTATATATGCAGGACAATGGTCACCAATAAAGTTATCAAAGATGTATTCTTTTGAATAATTATAGCCTGCATCTATTATAGCTTTAGCTATATGAGGTCTTGCAATAGTATCTTTACCATTTTTAAGAACTTCATTAACATCTATTTCAATATCGTTAAATTTCTTTAGCCTTCTAACAATTTCATGAGCACGTGCAATTCTTTTAGCTTTTAAATCTTCTAGAAAATGATTTAAATCTGGATTTTTATAATCATCACCTCTGAAGTATCCTAAAATGTGAACAGTTTCTCCTTTATAAGTTGTAGATAATTCTACTCCAGGAATAAAATGCATGTCTAATTTTTCCGCTTCAGATTTTGCTTCATCTATACCTGATAAAGTATCATGATCAGTTAATGCTAAATATTTAACTCCTCTATCGTAAGCTCTTTTTACAACATCTTTAGGTGAATATTTACCATCTGATGCAGTAGAATGTGTATGTAAATCGCATATAATCATAATAAATTTAAACTCCCTTCAAGTAAATGTTTTGTAGTATATAAAGCTATGATATAATTTATTCATTAATAATGCAATAATAATAAAATAACTTTAATTATTATTAAAAAGTAATAAGGTATTAGTAATATATTATTAATAATTTGTGCTTAATTAAAAAAAATATAGCTTAAAATTTAATAAATAAAGATATAGATAAAGTTGGAGGGATATAATGCTTTTAATGATTGATAACTATGATTCTTTTGTATATAACTTAGTTAGATACTTTGAAGAATTAGGGGAAGAAATTATTATTTATAGAAATGATAAAATAACTATTGAAGAAATAGAAAAAATGAATATTGATGGAATAATAATTTCACCAGGGCCAAAGTCGCCAAATGAGGCAGGGTTAAGTTTAGATATTATTGATAAATTTAAAGATAAGCTTCCAATACTAGGAATTTGTTTAGGACATCAATGTATAGGTCATTACTTCAATGCTGTTGTAAAAAAAGGAAAAGAGCCTGTTCATGGAAAAATGTTTAATATAACTCATAATAATAAAGGAGTATTTAATAATGTAAAGAATCCTTTAAGAGTTACAAGATATCACTCTTTAATAGTAAGTAAAGAGAATTTTCCAGATAGCCTTGAAATAACTAGTGAAACAGATGATAAGATAATAATGGGAATTAGACATAAAGATTATGATATATATGGAGTTCAATTTCATCCAGAAGCAGAAATGACTGAAGAAGGACATAAAATATTAGAAAACTTTATAAAAATAACAAAAGAATTTAATAAAAAAAGCAATTAATACTAATAAAAGTACTATTAGGAGTGGAGTTAAGTGGGGTTAATTAAAACAGAATTTAGTAGTAAATTAAATGCATTTGAAGTATATAATCTATTCAAAGAAGAAAAAGATACTATATTATTAGATAGTTCAAAAGAAGATGAAAGACTTTCTAAATATTCTTTTATTGGACTAAATCCATTTTTAATATTTGAATTAAAGAATAAAAAAACATATATTGATGGTAATGAAATTAAAGGGGAACCATTTAAAATATTAGAAAATCTAATAAATGAGTATAAAAATGATCTTCAAGATGATATTCCATTATTAAGTGGAGCTATGGGATATATTACTTATGATAGTGGAAGAATATTAGAAGAATTACCTGATATATCTGAAGAAGACTTTAATATTCCAGACATGAAGTTTATTTTTTATAAAAATATAATAATATTTGATTTAATAAATGACAAAAAATACATAACTGATTTAGATGGAAATAATGAAAAAATACATAAAATTTTAAAGAAAATAGATAATGGACATAAAATTAATGATGAAATAGTAGCTGAAAAAAGTAATAATATTTTTTACTCAAATTTTATTAAAGAAGATTATAAAAGTGCAGTAACTAGATTAAAGGATTATATAGTATCAGGTGATGTTTATATTGCAAATATGACTCAAAGATTTTGGTGTAATAATGAAGATGATTCATTTGATATATATAAGAAATTACGAAGTATAAATAAAGCGCCATTTTCAGCATATTTAAATTTTAGTGATTTTCAAGTAATAAGTTCATCACCTGAAAGATTTATCCAAGTTGTTGATAATAAGGCACATACAAGACCTATAAAAGGTACAAGGCCTAGAGGGAAAACTCATGAAGAAGATGAGAAAAATAAATTAGAATTGATAAATAGTGAAAAAGATAAAGCAGAGTTATTAATGGTTGTAGATTTAGAAAGAAATGACTTTAGTAAGGTTTGTAAGCCTCATTCTGTTAAAGTAAGAGAAAACTTTAAATTAGAAGAATATGCTACAGTTTTTCATTTAGTTTCTACTGTAGAAGGAGAGCTAAAAGAAGATGTTTCATCAGTAAAGTTTATTAAAGAGTGTTTTCCAGGTGGGTCAATTACAGGAACACCTAAAATAAGAGCTATGGAAATAATTGAAGAATTAGAAGGTTTAAAAAGAAATATTTACACAGGCTCTATAGGATATTTTGATTTTAGAGGCAATTGTGATTTTAATATAGTAATTAGAACTATATTAAAGAGGAATAATAAGGCTTATTTTGGTGTTGGTGGCGGAATTACTTATGATTCAATAGAAGAGGATGAGTATAATGAAACACTAGATAAAGCAAAAGCATTAATGAGAGTGTTATAGAAGGTAAAATATGAGAAAAGTTATATATGAGAATGATAATATAAGTATAGATAGTGGTTTGTTTTTTGGTAGAGGTGTTTTTGAAACTATATTAATAAAAGAATTACCTATATTTTTAGAAGCACATATAAAAAGATTAAATAATTCAATTAGAGCAATGAATCTAGGAGAATTAGTGAGTATAGATGATGTAAAAAGATTCATAAAAGAAAATAGAATAAAAAATAAAGCCTTAAAAATTACTATTACTGAGAAAAATCTAATTTATTCTGTGAGAGAAATAAAATATAAAGATAAAGATTATAAAAAAGGCTTTAAGACTAGTATTTCTAAAGTATTAAGAAATTCAACATCTAGAATAATAACCTTTAAAACTTTAAATTATTTAGAAAATATTATAGAATATGAAATATGTCAAAGAAATGGACTTAATGAAGCTATTTTCTTTAATGAACAAGGATATCTATGTGAAGGGTGTACAACAAATATTTTTATTGTTAAGAATGGAAAAATATATACACCCAAAATTGAATGTGGATTATTACCTGGAGTAGTTCGTAAATGGGTTATAGATAACTTTGATGTAATAGAAACTAAAATAACAAAGGATGAATTATTAAATAGCGATGAAGTTTTCTTAACTAATTCATTAGTTGGGGTAATTAAGGTTTCTGAAATAGAAAACAAGTTATTTGATAGTAAATTAATTGTAAAAATAAAAGAGCAATATGATAAAGCAATAAATGGAGGCGAAAAGTATGAATAAAGAAAAGATAATGGAAGGTGTAAGATTAATACTAGAAGGTGTGGGGGAAGATGTTAATAGAGAAGGATTAATAGAAACACCTGATAGAATAGCAAGAATGTATATGGAGATATTTGAAGGAATAGGCAAGGATGCTAAGGATATATTATCTAAAACATTTTCTGTAGAAAATAATGATTTAGTATTAGAAAAGGATATAACATTCTTTTCTATGTGTGAGCATCATTTAGTACCATTTTTCGGGAAAGCACATATAGCATATATACCAAAAGGAAAAGTAGCAGGACTTTCTAAGCTTGCAAGAACAGTAGAGGTATATGCTAAAAAACCACAATTACAAGAAAGATTAACAACAGAAATTGCAGATGCAATAATGGAATATTTAGATGCAGAAGGGGCTATGGTTGTTATTGAAGCAGAACATACTTGTATGACTATGAGAGGTGTAAAGAAGCCAGGAGCTAAAACTGTAACTACTACATATAGAGGTGTTTTTAGAGAGGATATTGAACTTAGAAGAGAAGTTATGAACTTTATAAGATAGGGAATATTTTAATTAAGAAGTTAAAATGTTAAGGCATTAGGGGCAGGTAAAAAGTTAAAAAGGTAAGGTCTTATGACAGTTAAGACATTAAGGAGTTAGGAGATAAATTTAGAAGGTTAAATTTTGGAATATGTATTACTTTGTAATTATTAGCTAACTTGGAGGTAGAATGAAGAATATTGATATAATAATGAACAATAGTATGTACACAGAATCTTTAGAAAAGTTAAAAAAGTATGAGGAAAACAGAGAGTTTTGTAATCATACTATAGAGCATTTTATTGATGTAGCAAGAATTGCATATATAATGGTTTTAGAAGAAGATTTGAAGGTGTCTAAAGAAGTAATTTATGCTATAGGATTATTACATGATATAGGTAGAGTAAAACAATATGAAGAAGGTATACATCATGATATTGCTAGTGTAGATATGAGTAGAGAAATTTTAAAAGAAACAAGCTTTACAGAAGAGGAAGTTAAGATTATTTTAAATGGAATAGCTAATCACAGAAAAGAAAGTGATAATAAGTTAGAAGAGATAATATATAGGGCTGATAAACTATCTAGACAATGTTTTAGTTGCAAAGCAGAAAATGAATGTTATTGGAGTAAAGACAAGAAGAATTTTAAAATAACATATTAAGGAGGAAAAGGCGTTGAGAATAGGAAATAAGGAGTATAAGTTAGGAGAAAGAACTTATATAATGGGAATATTAAATGTAACACCAGATTCGTTTTCAGATGGCGGAAAGTATAATGAAATAGAAGCAGCTGTAGCTCAAGCTAAGAAGTTGGTGGAAGATGGAGCTGATATTATAGATATTGGTGGAGAATCAACAAGACCGGGAGCTGAATATGTAACTGAAGAAGAGGAAATAAAAAGAGTAGTTCCTATAATTAAGGCTATAAAGAAAGAATTAGATGTTACTATATCAATAGATACATATAAGAGTAAAACAGCAGAAGCAGCTGTAAAGGCTGGAGCTGATATTATAAATGATATTTGGGGAGCTAAATATGATAAGGATATAGCTAAGGTGGCAGCAGAATATAATGTGCCACTAATTTTAATGCATAATAGAGAAGCTAAACCTTATGAAAACTTAATGAAGGATGTAATAAGTGATTTACAGGAAAGTATTGATATTGCTATTGAAGCTGGAGTGAAAAAAGAAAATATAATTTTAGACCCAGGTATAGGATTTGCTAAAACATATGAAGAAAATTTAATAGTAATGAATAATTGTGAAGTTATAAAAGCTATGGGGTATCCTGTACTTTTAGGAACATCAAGAAAGTCTATGATTGGATTAACTTTAAATTTACCAGTTAATGAGAGAGTAGAAGGAACACTTGCAACTACTGTTATAGGAATAACTAAAGGTATGGAATTTATTCGTGTTCATGATGTATTAGAAAATAAGAGAGTAGCTGTTATGACAGATACTATATTAAAGGTAAAGTAGGTAAAAATATGGATAAAATATATTTAAAGGATATTGAAATTTTTGCAAACCATGGAGTGTTTCAAGAAGAAAAAACATTAGGTCAAAAATTTATACTATCATTAGAATTATCATTAGATATTAAAGAAGCGGGAACAACTTATGATTTAACTAAATCTGTTCATTATGGAGAATTATGTCATAAGGTCATAGATATTTTTCAAGAGGAATCTTTAGATTTAATTGAAAGTGTTGTAAATAAGGTTGCATGCTTTGTATTAGATAATTATTCAATGGTTACAGCTGTTAAAGTGTTATTAAAAAAGCCATGGGCACCTATTGGAAGGCATTTGGATTACGCAGCAGTTGAAATTACTAGGGAAAGACATAATGCTTATATAACACTTGGAAGTAACATGGGAGATAGACAAGAAAACTTTAAAAATGCTATGGCAAAGATTGAAGAGGTTAATGGAATAAAAATTACTAAAACATCTTCTTTTATAGTAACAGAGCCATGGGGAAATGAAGATCAAGAAGAATTCTTAAATGGTGCAATTAAAGTAGAAACATATTTAACACCAAGGGAGCTTATGACTGAGCTTCTTAGAATAGAATTAGAGCTAGGAAGAGTTAGAGAAATAAAATGGGGTCCAAGAATAATAGATTTAGATATTGTATTATATGATGATGTAATAAGTAATGATGAGTTTATTATTTTACCACATCCATTAATGCATTTAAGAGACTTTGTATTAAAGCCACTAAATGAAATAGCTCCATATGCATTACATCCATTAAAGAATAAAAGAGTTTTTGAATTATTAGATTAAAAATAATACACTCAGAATAACTATAATTTTTATAGTATATTTTGAGTGTATTTTTTATAGGGTATTAAGTTACTTATTAGAAGTAGTTTTATTAATTATATAAATACAAAATGAATAAATATTATTTCTTATAGGTACATCATTCATAGTTATCATATCTTCTTGTAAATTTCCATCCCATGGAAAAAGTGTTATAGAATTTTTATCATAGACATTTATAACATATTTTGATTTATCATCAAAATCAATAATAAGTTTATATTTAACCTTTTCATCTTCTAAGGTTAGCTCACTTACATAGTTATCATTATTTAAAGATTCTAAAAAGCAAGGAAGAATGTCTTTATCCTCTTCTGAAACATCATGGTATTCATAAGAGTTTACATCGAATACTTTAAGTGAGTAACTTTCATTATTTTTTATTTTCTCATAGATTTCATTTGAATAATAATAAAGATTAGGTTTACTTCTAAGGTTTATGTATTTAGGATCATTAAAAACACAGCCAGAGAGAAGAGTAACTAATAATAATATACAAATAAACTTTAAGTATTTCATTTTATCCTCCCAAAAATGATTATATAAATAATTATTCTGTAAAAGTGTTATTTAGAACAAGGTTAGTAGAGAAATAGATTTTTATTATTTTATAAACAATTTAATTATTTATCATTTAATTAAATATAAAAGTAACAATATGTAATAAAAAGAAAAAAATTATAATAGTATAATTTATAAGTAATATATAGGTAGGATATTAATGAAAATAATTGCAACTATTGGCCCTAACTCATCAAATAAAAAGATTTTAGCTGAATTAATTAATAATGGTGTAGATATTTTTAGGTTGAATTTTTCTCATTTTTATGAAAGTGAATTTTTAAAAATATTGAATGATTCTAGAAGTATAAAAAAAGATATAATCATTATGGCAGATTTATGCGGAAAAAAAGTTAGAGTATACGAAGATTTAAAAAGTGTTTTTAAAGTTTATCCTGGAGATATAGTATACTTTTGTAGTTATGATGTATATTCACTTATTGTTAATACTAATGAAAAAATAAAAATTATTCCACTTAATATAAAGTCAGAAATAATAGAAAAAAATGATATTAAAAAAATATCTATGAAAGATGGAACTATGAATTTTAATATTATTGATAAAGATAAGGTGTTTTTAAAGGCAGAAGCAAATGATAGTGGTGTAATTAGAGGGGGAAAGGGGTGTAATATTCCAGGAGCTTATTTAGGAGAAAATTTATTAAATAATAAGGATAAACAAAATTTAAAGTGGGCTATTAATAATAATATAAATATAATTGGACAATCTTATGCAGAAAGTGCTAGTGAAGTATTATATTTAAGAGAATACATAAAAAGATATAAAGAAAATTCAGGTGATATTAAAATATTTTCAAAGATAGAAACTATGGTTGGGTTGAACAATTATAAGGAAATAATGAATTGTAGTGATGGAATTGTTATTGCAAGAGGAGATTTAGTACCAGAGTGTGGAATTGAAATTTCTGTAGAAGAAGAATTTGAATTATTAATGAAATTAAGAAATGATAAATATGATAAGGAAATAATAATAGCTACACATATATTAGATAGCATGAAAAATGGATTAAATGGTACTATAAGTGAAATAGAAAGTATATATACATTTATAAATAGTGGAGTAACAGGATTTTTATTAGCGGGAGAAACATCTGTTAGTAAATATCCAGTAAAAACAGCTAAATTATTAAATGATTTAATAAAAAGGTATAAAAAACATAATTGTTAAAGTATGGACAAAATATTTCTTACTATGTATTATAAAAAGGTACATCTATACTAAGGAGGAAATTTAATGAGTGAACAAGAAAAGAATCTACGTTGGTATAATTTAGCCATGATGGCATTTGTATCAGTGTGGGGATTTGGTAATGTTGTAAATAACTTTGCAAATCAAGGATTAACAGTAGTTGTATCATGGGTACTTATAATTGGATTATATTTTGTACCTTATGCATTAATGGTAGGAGAATTAGGATCTGTTTTTAAAGATAGTAAAGGTGGAGTAAGTTCTTGGATAAGAGGAACATTTGGAACTACACTAGCTTATTTTGCAGGATGGACATATTGGGTTGTTCATATACCATATTTAGCACAAAAGCCACAAGCTGCTTTAATAGCACTAGGTTGGACTGTAAAGCAAGATGGTAACTTTATAAAAGGAATGGACCCTCTAGTAGCTCAATTATTGACATTAGCAGTATTTCTATTTTTCTTATGGGTTGCTTCAAGAGGTGTAACATCTCTTAAAATGATAGGAACAATAGCAGGTACGTCTGTATTTGTTATGTCACTTTTATATGTTGTATTAATGTTAGCTGCACCATCAATTAGAGGGATGCAGCCAGCAACAATAGATTTTAGTTTTAAAAATATGATGCCGAATTTTAATTTTTCATATTTTACAACCTTGTCTATGTTAGTATTTGCAGTTGGAGGAGCAGAAAAAATATCTCCATATGTAAATGATATGAAAAATCCAAGTAAAAACTTCCCTAAGGGAATGATTACATTAGCTATAATGGTTGCAGTATCAGCATTACTTGGTTCAATAGCTATGGCTATGATGTTTGATGCTAATAATATACCAGCAGATTTAAAAATGAATGGTCAATATTATGCATTCCAAATGTTAGGTGAATACTATGGTGTTGGAAAATTATTTATAGTGATTTATGCATTAGCTAATTTATTAGCTCAAATTTCTGCA
Organism: Clostridium sp. K13; assembly: GCF_019734195.1. Classification (GTDB taxonomy): domain Bacteria; phylum Bacillota; class Clostridia; order Clostridiales; family Clostridiaceae; genus Clostridium. The sequence continues at coordinate 28,710 of NZ_JAASHM010000020.1, forward strand.
CTAGTATTCTCTATAGATGCTCCATTAAAGGTTCTTTTAGCTGATGGAGATAGAAAGTTTATACCTAAGGCATTAACTAAGACTAATAAACATGGTGCACCTATTAATGGTTATATAATGACAGCTATATTAGTTGGTATATTAATAATAGTACCAGTGCTTGGTATTGGAGATATGAACTCTTTATTTGACTGGTTACTTCAGTTAAATTCTGTGGTTATGCCAATGAGATATCTTTGGGTATTCTTAGCATTTATAGGACTTAAAAAGGCTGCTGCTAGATATAAGTCAGATTATAAGTTTGTAAAAAATGATAAATTCGCTATGGGAATAGGAATTTGGTGTTTTGTATTTACTGCATTTGCTTGTATTATGGGGATGTTCCCAAGCAGCGTTGAAGCATTTACTGGTGCTTGGTGGTTCCAAGTATCATTAAATATTATTACTCCATTTGTATTAATTGGATTAGGATTTATATTACCTATGATAGCTAAAAAAACAAATGGTAGCATAAATGAAAAAAATAAATCAAAAAATATTGCATAAAAATTGAAAAGAAAAATAAGTAAAAACTATTAAGAAAAACTATATAAAGTATTAATAACCTCTTAAGAAAATATTTAATAACTTATATTGCAAAAAGCAATAATTGATAGTATAATGAGAACATAAGTTAAATATTATAGTGTAAATGAGGTTGATTAAATGAATAATTTAAAATCTTTATTGTGGACAATAGTTGGAATAGTAATTTTTATAGCGATAATTAAATTTTTTATATATCTTTTACCTTTTATATTAATAATAGCATTAGTTGGTTACTTAGTATTTAAAGGTAAAAAGGCTTTTAGAAAGAAAAAATATAATGATGAAACTTTTAATACTTATAATCAAAATCAAAATGTTTATGAAGAAAGTAGTATAGATGGTGACAGCAATGGTGAAGTAATTGATGTAGATTATAAGGAAGTAGATAAATAACATTTAATAATATTATTTATCCATCTATAATTAATAGAGAACACATAAAAATAAATTAAATATTAAAAATTCAGCAATATTAGGTTGCTGAATTTTTTTATATTTTCTTTTATTAGTTAAATATTTTTATTAAGGGATTGGTAGAAAATGTAACATATTATCAAAATTTAAATAAAATATAGTATAGAAAAAAATCAAATGAAAATAAATAAGGGGAGGAACTAAAGATTCCTATTATTCAAACAAATGTTGTGCTAGGTGAAGGAAGTAAAGTGTTTTTCGAAGAAGTAGAATTCGATTTTACAAAAATTTATCCAAGAGGAATATTTATGGTTGAGAATGTTACAGAAGACGTTAAAGTTATACCATACGTTGTTGCAGGAAATACAATAATGTTTAATGCTTGGATAACTAAAAATGTAGCATATAAAGTAGCTGAAGCTGCTTATGTAGATGAAAATGGAATTCCAACAGTTGTTGGACCTTTAAGACACATGACAAAGGTTATTCAATTTGGAGGATCTATAAATTTAGATTTAGAAGATGGTGTAATTTTAAGAAAATCTGATAAAGCTGAAGTTTTATCAGCAAAGGTTATTGGAAGTAATGATGAATTATTATGCCCTGCTGAAATAACTCCAGGATATTTTATGGGAAAACAAGTTGAAGAAACACACCAAGCTAGAAGAGCACCACAATGTCACCATACAGTATATTCTGATTTAGAAGTTGCACAACAAGGCGCTTTACCAAGTTGTTCAGGACATTTTGAACCAAACTTATATCAATATGGAAAACTACGTGAAAAAATGGCAATAGAAATTCTTGTAAAAGCTGTTAGAGTAGAGCATGTTGATGTTGATGCAGTTGATGATGAATTTTTATGCTAGAAAAATATTGATGCTTTTTTAAAATAAAATAATTCTTTATTAGAAAGGCTTTGCTATATGGCAAAGCCTTTTTAAGTTGTATAAAAAAGAAAATGAATTTATATAGGTGAAAAATATAATTAAAAATTCAAGAGAAATGCAAGAAAAAAATTTTTTAATTCATAAAAAATAATAAAGTTTTGTTAAAGTATTAGTTATATACATAAAAATGCAAGAAGTAAAATAAAATCCATCAAAAAGGTCTTTGAATAAAAAGAGATATATGGTATAATTGCTTTGAGATGTAAATAAATTCAAAACAAGGGGGCATATTTATGGAAAAGATTAAAATGATAACTCCATTAGTTGAAATGGATGGAGATGAAATGACTAGAGTTATTTGGAGTATGATAAAAGAGGAATTATTAAATCCTTTTATTGATTTAAAAACTGAATATTATGATTTGGGGATAGAGTATAGAAATGAAACTGATGATGAAGTAACAATAAAAGCGGCAGAAGCTATAAAAAAATATGGAGTTGGAGTTAAATGTGCAACTATTACTCCAAATGCTGATAGAATAAAAGAATATAATTTGAAAGAAATGTGGAAAAGCCCTAATGGAACTATAAGAGCAATATTAGATGGAACAGTTTTTAGAGCACCTATAACTGTTACTTCAATAAAGCCTTTTGTAAGAACATGGGAGGAACCAATTACAATAGCTAGACATGCTTATGGTGATATTTATAAGAATGTTGAAATGAAAATTGAAGGAAAAGGAAAAGCAGAATTAGTTTTTACTGATGAAGATGGAAAAGTAACTAGAGAAACTATTCATGATTTTAATGATAGTGGAGTAGTAATGGGTATGCATAATACTAATAAATCTATATCTAGTTTTGCAAGAAGTTGTTTCAACTTTGCATTAGATACAAAACAAGATATTTGGTTTGCATCAAAAGATACAATATCTAAAAAATATGATCATACTTTTAAGGATATTTTTAATGAAATATTTGAAGAAGAATATAAGGAAAAGTTTAAGGAAGCTAATATTGAATATTTCTATACATTAATTGATGATGCAGTTGCAAGAGTTATTAAATCTAAAGGTGGATTTATTTGGGCTTGTAAAAACTATGATGGAGATGTAATGAGTGATATGGTTGCAACAGCATTTGGTTCTCTTGCAATGATGACATCAGTTTTAGTTTCTCCAGAAGGATATTATGAATATGAAGCAGCTCATGGAACTGTTCAAAGACATTATTACAAGCATTTAAAAGGTGAAGAAACATCAACTAATTCTATGGCAACTATATTTGCTTGGACTGGAGCTCTAAGAAAAAGAGGAGAATTAGATGGTAATAATGAATTAGTTTCTTTTGCAGATAAGCTAGAAAAAGCATCTATTCAAACTATTGAAGATGGTGTTATGACTAAGGATTTAGCTATGCTTACTGAATTAAAAGAAGTTAAAACTGTTAACACATATGAATTTATAAAGGAAATAAGAAATAGATTATAAAAAAATCTGCCCCTGGAATGAATCCATATTTTGGATTAACTCTAGGGGTAGAACCATATATTGTAAAGTATAATTTGTTTTGTTAAACATAAAATAAAGATAAATGTAATAAAGGAGGTAAAATTGATGTCACATAAGAATAATAAAAATTCTAAGAGCAACAAAAAGTCAGGTCAAAAGACTAAGGCTGAATTACAAAAAATGAGAGTAGAAACTGCAAATGAAGTTGGATACTCTAAAGAATCAAGAAAGCTTGGCAAAGATCAGCCAAGACCAGATAGTGCTCAAAAGATAGGACAATAGTACATAATTAAATTTTTGAATGATAATATTAAACCTAAAAAATATATAATGAATAGTAGAAAAAGGAGCGTTAAGCAAGAAACGCTCCTTTTTAATATAAATATTTAAATATTAAGATGTCCAGTTACCATTAGAGAAGATTTGAACAGTTTCTCCATTTTTATTAATACCAGTGATTTCAAGATCACTAGTTCCAATCATAAAGTCAACATGAATAACTGAATTATTAACACCAATCTCTTCTAATTCTTTTTCTGAAAACTTATCAGCATCTTTTACACAAGATTCATAAGCTCTACCAAAAGCTAAATGACAAGCAGCATTTTCATCAAATAATGTATTAAAGAATATTAGCTTTGAATTAGAAATAGGTGAATCATAAGGAACAAAAGCAACTTCTCCTAAATATTTAGCACCTTCATCACTATCCAGCATTTGTTTTAAAACATCATATCCAGTTTCAGCAGTAAAATCTACAGCCTTACCATCCTTAAATGTAATTGAAAAGTTATCAATTAAATTACCACCATAGCTTAATGGCTTTGAAGAGTATACTATACCGTTAACTCCTGTTTTCTTAGGTAAAGTAAATACTTCTTCTGTTGGCATATTTGCATTAAAGAATACACCATTAACATCATCATCAGATCCACCTGCCCAAAGGTGTCCTTCAGGAAGTTCTATGTTTAAATCAGTTCCATTACTGCTTTTTAAATGAACACTTTTAAAGTTATTATCATTCATGAATTTAACTTTTTCATCTAAGTAAGCATTATGTTTTTCCCAAGCAGTTACTGGATTTTCAGTATCAACTCTTACTGTCTTAAAGATAACATTCCATAAGTTTTCCATAGCTTCTTCATCGCTTACATTAGGGAATACCTTTTTAGCCCATGAAAGTGTAGGCACTGATAATACGCACCAACGACATTTATTAGACATTGAGTTATCATAATATTCCTTTAAAGCTGATGTTCTAGCTTTTTGAGATGTACCTATTTTTTCAACAGAAACTCCCTTTAATCCATCAGGATCATTTGCTGATATTGAAATAAAGCAAGCACCTTGTCTAGCATAAGAGTTATAGCTTTCTGCCATCCAAGCTGGATAGTCAGCAATAGTTTCTAAGGAACTATTTTCTAATTTTATTTTAGTAAGTTTTTGGTCACCATAATGTACAATTACATCCTTAGCTCCAGCTTTGTAAGCTTCTTCTGCAATAAGTCTAGCAAATTCAGCTGTTTCTATTGGTGATGTAATAACTAATATGTTATCTTTTTGAATGTTTACCCCTGTATTTACAGCAAGGGAAGCATATTTTTTTAATAAATCTTTATCCATTGTATAGCCCTCCTAAATATTAGTAAAATAATTATATCATAGTTTGTAGTTAAAATATAATTCAAATCTAAATGATGGAAATAAAAAAATAATGTGATAAGTTTATTATGTTAAATTAATATAAAAATAATTCAGAGATATGGTAGTTAATACCTTGTAAGAAAACGATAATATAACTATAATTATTACTACAATAATAAAATGAAACTCATTCTATTAAAGAAAAGGAAGAATAACAAATGAAAAATTTATTAATTAACTTAGTAGAAAAAAATAAAAAATACACAGATGAGGGGAAAATTGCTTCATATATACCAGCATTATTAAAAGCCAATAAAGAAGATTTAGGTCTTTGTATATATGATATAAAAAATAATGAAGAATACTGGGCTGGAGAAAGTGATATTAAATTTACAATTCAAAGTATTTCAAAAGTAGTAAGCTTAATAATTGCACTAAATGATAATGGAAGAGAAAATGTATTTAAAAAAGTAAATGTTGAGCCTACAGGAATGGGATTTAATAGTATAGTAAACCTTGAAATTAGAAATCAAGACAGACCATATAATCCTATGATAAATGCAGGTGCAATAGTAACAACTTCTCTTATATTTGGAGAAAATGAAGAACATAAGCTACAAAGAATATTAAATTTCTTAAGAAGAGCAACTAATAATCCTACAATAGATATAAATAGAGAAATATATGAAAGCGAAAAAGCTACAGGAGATAGAAATAGATCGTTAGCTTACTTTATGAAAAGCTCAAATATATTAGAAGGAAATGTAGAAGATATATTAGATCTTTATTTTAAACAATGTTCTATAGAAGCAAGTGCTAAAGACTTAGCAAGGTTTTCAGCTGTTATTGCAAATGATGGTATAGCACCATGGAATGATGAAGTTTTAATTTCAAGAGAAGTATGCAGAATAGTTAAAACTATAATGGTTACTTGTGGAATGTATGATGCATCAGGAGAATTTGCAGTTCATGTTGGTGTACCAGCTAAATCAGGAGTAGGTGGTGGAATAATAGCAACGGTTCCAAGAAGATTTGGAATAGGAATCTATGGTCCCTCACTAGATGAAAAGGGAAATAGTATAGGTGGAGTACATATACTAAAAGATTTATCAGAAGAATTAGAACTTAGTATATTTTAATATAAATATGATATAATTACTAAATAATAGTTAAAAAATATAACACTGGAGGAAAGAATGGAAAGATTACTGATTTTAGATTCAAACAGTTTATTAAATAGGGCATTTTATGCAATACCACCATTAACAAATAGTGAAGGAATTCATACTAATGCTGTTTACGGATTTACAAATATGTTATTCAAAATGAAGGAAGAAATAAAGCCAGATTACATAGTTGCAGCTTTTGACAGAAAGGCACCAACATTCAGACATAAAGAGTATGAAGATTATAAAGCTGGTAGAAAAAAGATGCCTCCAGAATTAGCTGAACAATTCCCTCTTATTAAAGAAGTACTTAATTTATTAGCAATTAACATATATGAAATAGATGGATTTGAGGCAGATGATATAATAGGGACATTAGCTAAATTTGCAGAAAGTAATGGAATTGAAGTCTTTGTAGTAACTGGAGATAGAGATGCTCTTCAGCTTGCTAGTGATAATATTAAGGTAGTTATTACTAAAAAAGGTGTTACAGAAACTGCAGTATATAATAGAGAAGCTTTTGAAGCAGAGTTTGGTGTTACTCCAACTCAATATATTGATGTAAAAGGTCTAATGGGAGATAAGTCAGATAACATTCCAGGGGTACCAGGTGTAGGAGAAAAGACAGCATTTAAACTTATTTCTACTTATGGTTCTATGGAAGGTGTACTTTCACATATTGATGAAATAAGTGGTAAAAAGCTTAAAGAAAACTTAGAAACTTATAGTGAACAAGCAATTTTTAGTAAGAAGCTTGCTACAATTATGACAGAAGTTCCTATAGAATTTGATTTAGAGGATATTAAGAGTCAGGAAAATTATAATAGAGAAGAACTTAAAAAACTATTCTTTAAACTTCAAATGAAATCTTTACTTGCAAAATTACCAGGGGAAGATAGTGATGAAGAAGAGGAACAAGAAAAGGTAGAAATAAATGAAGTAAATACAATAGAAGCTTTTAAAGAAGCACTTAGTAAAAAAGAAGATAGAGCATTTATTTCATATACTACTTCAAATGCAAATCTTTATTCTAAAATAGAATTAGATAAATTATATATAAGCTATGGAGAAAAAGTAAGCTTAATAGATTTTAAATTAATAAGCATGGAAAATACTGTTGAAGCAATTAATATTCTTAAAGCTTTTATGGAAGATAAAAATATTGAGAAAGTAATTCAGGATGGAAAAAACTTAATTACAATATTAACAAAGCATGATATTCAAGTGGAAGGCTTTATATTTGATACAGTAGTAGCAGCTTATCTTATAGACTCAGCAAAATCTAACTATCCTTTAGAAGTATTAATTAACGAGTATTTAATGAAGGAAGTAAAAGGTGAAGGCGATGAATTAATTTGCAATGCTATGGCAAGTATGAAAGAGCTTTATGAGTATTTAAAAGAAAGAGTTAATAAAGAAGGAATGGATGAGCTTTATTATGAAGTTGAACATCCGCTTATAGCTATTTTATCAAGTATGGAAGCTATAGGATTTAACGTAAATAGAGAAAAACTTGATGAACTTGCTATTAAATTTAAAGAAGAGATTTCTAGAACAGAAAAAGAGATATTTGAACTTTGCGAAGAAGAATTTAATATAAGCTCACCAAAGCAGTTAGGTAAAATTCTTTTTGAAAAATTAGATTTGCCAGTAGTTAAAAAGACAAAAACAGGATATTCAACAAATGCAGAAGTACTAGAAAAATTAATGGATAAACATCCTGTTATAGAAAAGATTATTTACTATAGACAAATAACAAAGCTTAATTCTACATATGTTGAGGGGCTTAAAAACGTTATAGATGAAGATGGTGCAATTCACTCAAGCTTTAATCAAACTGTTACTACAACAGGTAGATTATCAAGTACAGAGCCAAATCTTCAAAATATACCTGTTAAATATGAAATGGGTAGAGAAATAAGAAAGGTATTCATACCAAAAGAGTCTACTGATGTATTATTATCTTGTGACTACTCTCAAATAGAGCTTAGAGTTCTTGCTCATATGGCAGATGATAAAAATATGATAGATGCATTTAATCATCATAGTGATATTCATACTAAAACTGCATCAGAAGTATTTAAGGTACCAGTAGAAGAAGTTACATCTTTAATGAGAAGTAGGGCAAAGGCTGTTAACTTTGGTATAGTTTATGGTATAAGTGACTTTAGTCTTTCTCAAGACTTAAAGATAACTAGAAAAGAAGCTGCTGAATATATGGAAATATATTTTGATAGATATCCAAAAATTAAAGGGTATTTAGAAAGTGTTAAAGAAGAGGCTAAGGAAAAAGGTTATGTATTAACTGTTTTAAATAGAAGAAGATTTATACCAGAAATAAAGTCTTCAAATAAAATTGTTAAAGCACTTGGAGAAAGATTAGCAATGAATGCACCAATTCAAGGAAGTGCAGCTGATATTATAAAGCTTGCTATGGTTAAAGTTTATAATAGATTAAAGAAGGAAAAATTAAATAGCGAAATGATTCTTCAAGTACACGATGAACTTATTTTAAATGTTAAAGAAAATGAACTGGAAGTTGTTAAAGCTTTAGTAAAAGAAGAGATGGAAAATGTACTAAAGATGTCAGTAAAATTAGATATAGATGAAAATATAGGTAACACATGGTATGAAGCAAAGTAGGGGGTAAATATGATTAAAATAGGATTAACAGGAGGAATAGGGTCAGGAAAAAGTACAGTTTCATTTATGTTAAAAGAAGCAGGATTTAATATAATAGATGCAGATACAATAGCTAGAGATGTACTTGTAAAGTATCCAGAAATATTAGAAAGAGTTAGAATAGAATTTGGAGCAGGCTTTTTTGACTGGAGAGGGGAATTCCGTAGAAAGGAATTTGGAAATCATATATTTAGGTTTCCTAAACAAAGAAAGAAATATGAAGAAATAATATTGCCATATATAAAAAGAGAGATATATGAAAATATAGATAAATTAGAAAAGAAAAAAGCAGATTTTGTTATTGTAGATGCACCTACATTAATAGAGAATGATTTGCATAAAGATATGGATTATGTTATCTTAGTTTGGGTAGATAATAACACACAAATTCAAAGAGTAAGATCAAGGGATACATTGTCAAGAGATGAAGCTATAAATAGAATAAATTCTCAAATGCCTTTAGATAGAAAGAAGGATTTCGCTAATATAATTATTGAGAATAATGATACATTAGCTAAAACTAAAGACCAAGTTGACTTACTAATAGAGTTTTTAAAATCTATTTAAGCTATTTTAAAGTAGGGAGAGGGAATGAAGTTTAAGAAGATTATAATGTGGCTTATAGTTGCCATTGTGATTTTAGTTTGTGGAAATTATTGTATTAAAAAATATCTATATCCATATAAATATGGTGAGATAGTAGATAAATATAGCTATGAATATAATTTAGATCCGTATTTAGTTTTAGCAGTTATAAAAACAGAAAGTAATTTTAATTCAAATGCTGAATCTAATAAAGGTGCTAAAGGATTAATGCAGATTATGGATTCTACAGGTGAATGGATTGCAAGTAAGTTAGAAGTTGATAATTTTAATACTAATATGCTTTATGACCCTGAAGTTAATATTGAGTTTGGATGCTGGTATTTAAATAACTTATTAAAAGAATTTGATGATTTAAGCTTGGCATTAACAGCCTATAATGGAGGCAGTGGTAATGTAACAAAATGGCTTAATGATCCAGAATATTCAAATGACGGACAAAACTTAACATATATTCCGTTTAAAGAAACAAAAAAATATGTTGATAAGGTTAGTACTAGATATAATATTTATAAATTTCTTTATGAATAAAAGGAAGCCATAAGGCTTCTTTTTTTCAGTGTTAAGTTTCAAGTTAATTAATAAATTCAACTTAGGCTAAATTTATTAATTGGCTTGTCACTTATAGGTTATCACTGTATAAATTGCTTCGCAATTTATACATAATTATGTTATAATCGTTAAGATAATTTTGAAAAGGTGTGAAATGTTATGAAAGAAAAAGTGGAGTTTAAAGGTAGCGTAGTTTTGAACCCTGTGCCAGTTGTTTTGATAACATCTAAAAATAAAGAGGGGAAAGATAATGTTTTTACTGTGGGATGGGTTGGAACAGTTTGTACTAAGCCACCTATGTTATCAATATCTATAAGACCTGAAAGGCTGTCTTATGAATATATAAAAGAAACTATGGAATTTACGGTTAACTTACCAAGTATAAATATGACAAAAGCTGTTGATTATTGTGGAGTAAGACCAGGTCGTAAGTTTGATAAAATAAAAGATATGAACTTTACAATGAGAGAAGGGACTAATGTTGGTGTTTCATATATAGATGAATGCCCAGTTTCTATTGAATGTAAAGTAAAAAATATAATTCCTCTTGGAACTCATGATTTATTTATTGCAGATGTTGTTGGTTCTCATATAGATAAAGATTTGATAGATGAAAAGGGAAAAATACATTTTGAACAGGCAGATTTAATTACATATTGTCATGGTGAGTATTTTAAAATGGATACTGAAGCACTAGGAAGGTTTGGATATTCTGTGGCTAAAAATACAGAAGTTAAAAAAGAAAAGCCTAAAAAAGATGCTAAAGTACATAATAATAAAGAGATTAAAGAAAAAGCTATTAAGAGTAACAAAAGTGAAGGAAAAGATAATAGAAAAAACTTTAAGAAGAAAAAAACTGATAAAAATAAAGGAAAGAAAAACTTTAACTCTAAAAAAAGCTTTAAAAACACAAGTAAAAAATCAAATAGAAGTGCTAAATAAAGAAAGGTTGATTTTATGTTTATAATATCTTATAAATTACCATATGAAAAATTAGACTCTACAATTGAGCTTTTAGCTATAAATGATATATATAATGTTTTTTATGAAAATCCATTAGAAATAACTACTGATAATTATGGGTATGGATATTTAGAAAAACAAGATGAGGAGATAATTTTAAAAGTTGCTTTTGAAGGTGAAAAAGAAGAATTAGAAGAATTTAAAAATACTTTAAAAGAAATTTTAAAAATGGATTACATAAATGTAGAAGAAAATAATTATGAATATAATACATATGATTTTCCAGCAATACATTTAGATGATAAATATGTTATAGCAAGTCCAGAAGAAGAGTTTGAAGGAAAAACAAAGATTAATTTTATTTCTCAAGGAGCTTTTGGTACTGGATTACATGAAACAACTCAAGATATATTAAGATTAATTTTAAATAAGTTAGATATAAAAGGAAAATCAGTTTTAGATATTGGAACTGGATCAGGAATACTTTCTATTGCATCTGCTATGTCAGGAGCTTCAGAAGTAGTAGCAGTTGATATAAGAGATGTTGAAGATGAGGTTATGCTAAATGCTTCATTAAATAATTTAAGTAATATAGAAGTTGTAGTTGGGAATATACTAGATGATGAAGCTTTAGTTAAGAAAAACTTTGATTGGATTTTTATAAACATAGGTGGAGAAGAAACTAAGATGTTTATGAAATATATAAAAGAACACTTAAATAATAATGGAAATATATTAGTTTCTGGTCTTGTTGAATGGAGCTTTGATGAGGTAAAGCAAGATGTAGAAAGCTATGGATTTAATCTTATAAGCAAACATCAAACTAATGAATGGGTTACTGCAGTATTTAAATAATATTTTAATATAAAAAATGCTATGCAAATTTTAAGTTTGCATAGCATTTTTTTTTAATATCTAGAGAATCTACCTCTTCTATTTCTTCTACGTTTTCTTGAATTAATCATTAATTTGATTACAACTAATATTAATACAATTATTAATATTATTATTAATAAAGTAAGAACGTAAATTCCAAAATTAGCTTTTAATAGTTGGCCTACAGTTAAAGTAATAGAGCCTTTAACTGTTTGAGTATAGTTTCCAGCATTGAAAACTAAATCAACATTATTATTTGAAGCAACCTTCCAAGCGTTTAATTCATTAGCTGGAACTTCAATTTTAGCATGTGAATCATTAAAGTCGTTTTTGTAATATTCAATATTTTCATCTAATATAACTGGAGCAGTTATAGTTTTTGTAGGACCAAAAAATCTGAATAATTTATAGTTTAACTCTACAGTTGAAACTTCATCACCAACTGATTTATAAGTAGTTTTTTCAGCAGCATAACTATAATCTGCAATAGCTTGAGTATCGTTAAATACATTCATTCCATCAGCACCATATTCAGAACCAAGTACTACAGTTATTAAGTTTCTACCATTTTTATTGTAAAAACCTACAAAACAATGTCCAGCCTTAGTTTCACGACCTGTTTTACCACCCATATTACCATCTACACCAATAGTTAGGTCTCTTGAATCTATATATACCTTTTTACCATCTAAAGTAACAGAAGTCTTAGGTAATTCACAAGTTTCTCTTACCCAATCATTTTCATAAGCAGCTTTACCAATAAGAGCTAAATCATAAGCAGTAGTAACGTTATGATTATTTGGATCAGTTTCTAATCCATTTGGACTAACAAAGTTAGAGTTAACAGCACCAATTTCTTTTGCTCTTTCATTCATAAGCTCAGTAAATTTTTCAACAGAACCTGCAACAGAATCAGCCATCATTACAGCAGTATCATTTGCAGAATAAACAAGAACTGCTTTCATTACATCATCAGCAGTCATTGTAGCACCTACTGATATATTGTTTCCAAAGAAGTTTTGTAATGCAGTTTCTTTAACTGCAGCTGCATCTTCTGTATAAGGAATTGAATCATCTTTACTTTTAGATTCAGCAAAAAGTAAAGATGTTAATAGTTTCGTTGTACTAGCAGGTGAACGTTGAACATCTGCATTTTTAGAATATATTATTTCACCAGTCTCTAAATCCATTGTTATAGCAGAGGCTCCTATTATTTGAGGCTCTGTAGCAGCAAATGCTTTAGTAGTATTTAAGAATGGTACTACTAAAGTTAAGCAAATAACTAAAGTTAATGCTCTAAAAAACTTTTTTGTCATAAAACTCCCCGTCCTTCTTATCTAAGTAAATAATTTTTAAATATTTAGAAGAAACTATTTCTTCTATTAGTCAAATTTATTTGTTATTTAATCTAGTAATCATAACTTCTTTAGCTTTTAATTCTAAGCTATCATCTAGTTTTTCTAAGGCAACCTCTGAATATTTAATTTCTAGTGCCATTTTAATAAATCTATCAGCAAGCTCAGGATTTTTTGCTAAAAGTGAACCATGGAAATAAGTGCAGTAAGTATTTTTATATACACAGCCTTCATATCCATCAGAACCATTATTTCCATAGCCATGAATACACTTTCCTAATGGTTTAAGACCATTAAGATAAGTTCTACCAGAGTGATTTTCAAAACCAACATAAGTTTCATTGAAATCTTCGTTATATATTACAGTATCTCCAATGAATCTAGTATCTCCAGCTTCTGTATATATATCTAATATACCTAAACCTTCAATTTTTTCACCGTTTGGAGCTGTATAATGTTTACCAAGTAATTGATAACCACCACAAATAGCTAGTAACACTTTACCGTTATTAATATATCTAGATAGTTCTTCCTTTTTATTATTCATTAAGTCGTCAGAAACTATTGATTGTTCATAGTCTTGACCACCTCCAAAGAATACAATATCATACTCATCAGCATTAAATTCATCATTTAAAGATACATTTATAATATTAACTTTAATTCCACGTTCTTCAGCTCTGTGTTTTAAAATTAATATATTACCTACATCACCATAAACATTTAAAAGATCTGGATAAAGGTGACAAATATTTAATTCCATAAATTCCTCCTATATTACCAAAGGTTTTTAATATAGCCTTTAGAATGTAAATACTTTCTATAATTTATCATTGCAGTATAAGTTGCAAGAATATATAATTTATTGTTTTTACCATCTTTAATTTTAGATGTTAGATTTTCATAATCTTCTTCAATAATAAGCTTTGAAGGCGAAATACCAGCAGTTTTTAGTCTTACTGCCATATCAAATGCTCTAAGACCTGATACATATACTTCATCTAAATTAACATCTTTTAAATTTTCAAAATTAACATCCCAAATCCAAGATACATCTCTACCATCTGCATAATTATCATTAAGCAAGAATGCGCAAGAGAATGAGTCCTTGTTAAGACATAAAGTATCTAATGCTTGATTATATCCAGCAGGATTTTTAACAAGTATAATTTTAACTTCTTTATCATCAATATTTATTATTTCTTGTCTTCCGAAACTAGAACTTTGACTTTCTAAAGACTTTTTAATTGTGCTATCATCAACATTTAGTTCTTTTGTAATGGCATAAGCACAAAGAGCGTTATAAATATTATAGATACCTGATTGACCTAAGAAGATTTCTGTATCTCCAAATTTTACAGTAGAACTTTCAGAAGTTAAATCTAATACTTCATCAACACCATATTTTATTGCTGGATGAGTATAACCACAGCCTGTACAGTAGTAATCACCTAAATGATTATATGTAACGAAGTTATAACTATATGGCGTTTTACAGAACTTACAGAACTTTGAGTCTGCATTTACATCTATAGTTTTATTTTCATTAATTGCTGTTTTAAAACCATAAAATACAAGTTCATTTTTTACATCTAACTTTCCTAGAAGAGATTCATCTCCGTTAAGTACAAGCTTACTTTCAGGAACAAGAGTTATACCTTCTAAAATTTTAGTAAGTGTAGTATATACTTCCCCGTACCTATCAAGTTGATCCCTGAAAAGGTTAGTTACTGTTATTATTTCTGGAGTAATATATTTTGTAATATATTTTAAATTCGCTTCATCTACTTCAATAATTGCATATTTATCTTCATCTTTGTTGAAAAATTTATAGTTTTCTACAAATGTAGTAACTATACCTGGGAAAAGATTTGCACCAGTATTGTTAGTTATAACAGAATATCCTTTTTCTTTAATGATGTTATAAATCATGCTTGTAGTAGTAGTTTTACCATTAGTTCCTGTAACTAAAACTACTTTATATCCTTTAGAAACTGTAGCTAATATATTGCTATCTAGCTTTAAAGCCACCCTTCCAGGAAAAGTAGTTCCACCTTTTAAAATGGTTTTAGTAAGAAATAATGTGAATTTTGTTGCTAATATACTTAGAATTGACTTAATACTAATTTCCTTCACCACCTACAATAATTTATTTACATTATTAACACTAATATTGAAATATAAACATTTCAAATAAATATAAGAAAATTATAATGATTTCCAATATTAATCTTAAATTCGCATATATCTATCTTAAATGCCATATCAATACTAAAATAGTATAACACAAAGTTACGCTTTAACAAATCTATCTTTAAGCTAAATTATAATATTTTAACTCTAATAAGGTAAATTGTAAAAAAATAATTAAAAATATTTATTTCTAATTGACACTATAATAATTAAGAAGAATAATATAAGTAAAAACTGAAAAGGGGAAAATAGTTTTGAAGAACTTTAGTTTTGTAGATAGATATGGAAAAGAGATTAAGTATTATAAATGGAGTGAAGTAGAAAATCCTAAGGGAATAGTGCAAATTGTTCATGGCATGACTGAATATGCATTAAGATATGATTATTTTGCAAAGAAGCTTTGTGAAAATGGATATATTGTTTATGCACATGATCAAAGGGGACATGGAGAAACTTCACCTAAAGATGAAGAAAAAGGCTATATTGCAGATGATGAAGGATTTGATATTTTAGTTGAAAATGTAAAAGAACTAACAGATGTTGCAAAAAAGGAAAATTCAAATTTACCTATAATATTATTTGGCCATAGTATGGGGTCATTTGTTTCTCAAAGATATATTGAACTTTATGGTAATGGAATTGATGGAGTTATTTTATCAGGAACTAATGGTAAGCCTGATCGCATTACTAAATTAGGAATTTTAATTTCAAAAATAGAAATTATGCTTAAAGGGAGAAAAGCTAAAAGCAAATTAATGGACAAGTTATCTTTTGGAGATTTCAATTCTAATTTTAAACCTACTAGAACAGATTATGATTGGTTATGTTCAGTAAATGAAGAAGTGGATAAATATATAGAAAGTCCTGTGTGTGGATTTATTTGTAGCACATCATTTTATTATGATTTAATTAGAGGATTATGGAAAATTAATAAAAAAGAAAATTTAAATAATATACCTAAAAATTTACCAATATATATTTTTGCAGGGGATAAAGATCCAGTAGGTAAGTTTGGAAAAGGTATAGTTAAGCTGTATGATACTTATAAATCTATAGGAATATATAATTTGAATTATAAATTATATAGTAATGGAAGACATGAGATGTTAAATGAAAATAATAAAGATGAAGTTATAAAGGATTTATTAGATTGGATTAATAATAAAATTACTGTTTAACAATTTATAATTGAAAAAACAGAGACGGTAAACATTATTTCTTATTATGAAACATATATTTTAGTAGTAATAATAAGAGGTGATGGAGATGAAAAAGAAAAAGAAAGGTGAATTAAATAAGAGGCCTAAAAAGAAAAGACAAAATATTATTAAAGAATTATTTTGTGTAAATAATAAATTTGAACTTCTTGGATTATTAAAAAATATTGCAATTCCAGTTGGTGGAGGAATATTAGTTGCTTTATTAACTAAAAATTCTATGAGTATGTATAGTCAGTTAAAAAAGAGTATATTAACACCTCCAGATATAGTTTTTCCAATAGTATGGACAATATTATATGTTTTAATGGGAATTGCTGCTTATAGAATATATATGAGTAATAAAGAAGGAAAAAATGATCATGATGGATATTTTTATTACTTAATCCAATTACTAATTAACTTTTTATGGTCAATTATTTTCTTTAATTTAAGATTGTATGGTATTTCATTTATATTAATATTAATTTTATTAGTATTGGTTATAATTACGACTATAAAGTTCTTTAAAACAGATAAAATTGCTGGAGCATTAATGATTCCATATATAATTTGGCTAATATTTGCTAGTTATTTATCAGCATATGTTTGGATATTTAATGAGATGTGATTAAATTAAATTTGAATTATAAAAATAAATATTATAAAATATAGACTTAGAAATGGAATATAGATACTGAGTTAAGGAGAAGAGCATTTTGAAAAAAGTAATTATAGCAGAAAAACCATCAGTAGCTAAAAATATAGCAGATGCATTTAAAATAAAGACAAGAAGAGATGGTTATTATGAAGGCGAAGATTATTTAGTTACTTGGGCTTTTGGTCATTTGCTTCAACTATATGATGCTAAGGATTATGACGAAAATATGAAAGGATGGAGGATGGAGAAATTCCCCTTTATTCCTAAGGATTTTAAGTATAAGATAAAATGTGATAGTAGCAATAGGGAAGTTGTAGATAAGGGTGCAGAAAAGCAAATTAATACAATAAAAGGATTAATAGATAGAGACGATGTTGATGGAGTAGTTTCTGCTACTGACTACGACAGAGAAGGGCAAGTTATATCGGATGAATTATTTATTCATTATGATATTAAGAAGCCAATATATAGACTTTTACTTAATGAATGGACAGAAGATGAAGTTAAAAAAGGAATGGCAAATTTAAAATTAAATAGTGAAATGAAGCCACTTCAAGATGCTGGTATTGGAAGACAATTAGCAGATTGGACAATTGGTATAAATTTAACTTCAGTTGCGACTCTTCGTTATGGAGCAAGCGAAAAAAAGACTATCAATATTGGAAGAGTTCTACTTCCAACATTAAAAATTATTTATGATAGAGATAAAGAAATAGAAAATTTTAAAGAATCTTCTTATTATAAATTGTTAGTTAGTTTAAAATCTAAAGACAATATAGAGTTTGAAAGTCTTTATTATGAAAATTCTTCAGAAAAATTTGAAAAGAAGGATTATCTAGATAATTTAAGTAAAGTATTAAAAGAAAAGCAAGCAGTAGTTGTAGATAAGGAAATAGAAAAGAAGAGGGAGTATCCTCAAAGTCTTTTTAATCTTTCTAACTTACAAGGGTATATTACTAGTAAATATAAAGGTTGGACTTCTGATAAGGTTCTTAAGGTTGCTCAAGGATTATATGAAAAGAAGCTTATTACTTATCCAAGAACAGCTAGTAGCGTATTAGAAGAAAGTTTAGTTGATAAGGCTAAAAAGGTTTTAGAAACTCATAAAAAGGGTCTTCCTTATGAAAGTCAAATTAAGTTTGTTCAATCAAAAAGAGTATTTGATAATTCTAAGGTAGAAAGCCATAGTGCTATTACCCCTACATATGTTATTCCGAAGGGATTAACTACAGAGGAGCAACATGTATATAATGCTATTAAAAATAGATTTATTATGCAATTCATGCCTGTAGCTGAATTTGAAGAAACTAAAATTACTTTAAAGGTTAATGATGAATTATTAAAAGGTGAATTTATTTCAAAAGGAAAAGTTGAAATAGTTAAAGGTTGGAGAGTAGTTGAAAAAATAGAAACAAAAGATACAATACTTCCTTTAGTTGAAAAAGGTGAAAACTTAGATGTTGTAGATAGCAAAGTTAATAAAGTAACTAAGAAACCACCTAAGCTTCATACAGAAAAAACACTTTTAAGAGTAATGGAGACTTGTGGTAAAGGCTTTAAGGAAGAAAAAGAAGATAAAGATGATAGCGGAGATGATGAAAGTAATTCAGAGGAAATGATGCAGG
Source organism: Clostridium sp. K13 (assembly GCF_019734195.1). Classification (GTDB taxonomy): domain Bacteria; phylum Bacillota; class Clostridia; order Clostridiales; family Clostridiaceae; genus Clostridium. The sequence continues at coordinate 47,629 of NZ_JAASHM010000020.1, forward strand.
CTATCTTAAGTGGATTTAGTATAGGTACTCCTGCCACAAGGGCTGAAACTATAAAAAAGCTTAAGGATATAGGATACATAAGAACAAAAGGAAAAAGTCTTACTACTACAGAACTTGGAAGAACTATAGTAGAAATTTTCCCGGCAAAAGAGCTTTTAGATTTAGAATATACAGGTAGATTAGAAAAAACGTTATCAGATATAGAAAAAGGTAAATTCAAAAAAGAAGATTTCTTAAAATTAATATTTGATTTTACTACAAATTCTGTTGAGAAAATAAAAAATGATACATCTATGTTGCATAAGTTTAAAGTTGAAAAGCCAGAAGGTGCAGAAGAGGTAGGAAAATGTCCTGTTTGTGGTAATGCTATAATTGAAGGCGAAAAGGGCTTTGGATGTACTAACTGGAAAAATGGATGTAAGTTTACTATTTGGAAAAATGATAAGTTTATAGAGTCTATGGGAAAAAAGGTAACTAAGGAAATGGTTGAGCTTTTACTTAAGAATGGAAAAGTAGGTTTTAGAAATTTAAAAAGTAAAAAAGGAACTTTATTCTCAGCTTATTTAAGATATGAAAAGGATGAAAAAACAGGCTATTATAGTTGGAAGTTTGAATTTATAAATTAATAATTCATAAGTGTAATAGATAGTGAAGCCTTGAAGAGGTGGTAGCTATCTATTTTTTTATAATAAAAAATGGATAGTGTATAAATAAGATTAATTTAAATTTTTAATATTTATTAGAAGTACAAAAATAGTAATTATTAAATAAAAAAATAAATATAGTAGCAAAAATAAAAAAATGGTAGTATAATATAGTTAGTGAGAATAATTATCAATTAAGAAAAGGGTGATAATATGAATACTTTAATTGGTATATTAATACCATTGTTAGGAACAACACTTGGTGCAGCATGTGTTTTTTTTATAAAGAAGGAGTTAAATCAATTAGTTAGCAAGTGTCTGCTAGGGTTTGCATCAGGTGTAATGATTGCAGCTTCTGTATGGTCTTTAATTATACCAGCAATAGATATGAGCTCTAATATGAATAAACTAGCATTTCTTCCAGCTGCAATAGGTGTTTTAGTAGGGATAATATTTATGCTTATACTAGACAAGCTAATACCCCATATTCATTTAGATAATGATAAACCAGAAGGGATGAAAAGTGAAAGGCTTAGGAAAACAACAATGTTAGTTTTAGCTGTTGTACTACATAACATACCAGAAGGGATGGCTGTAGGAATTGTTTTTGCTGGTGCAATGAATACAGGTGAAGCTATAACAATAGCGGGAGCTTTTGCACTATCAATTGGAATTGCAATTCAAAACTTTCCTGAAGGTGCTATTATATCACTTCCTTTGAAGAGTGAAGGAGTAAGTAAAGGAAAATCATTTCTTTATGGATTTGCATCTGGAATTGTTGAACCTATAGGCGCACTTTTGACAATTATATTTTCTAAGGCACTTACACCTATGATGCCATATTTTTTATCATTTGCAGCAGGGGCTATGATTTATGTTGTTGTTGAAGAATTAATTCCAGAAGCATCTAAGGGTGAACATTCTAATATAAGTACTATTGGATTTGCTATAGGATTCGTAGTAATGATGATTTTAGATGTAGCACTAGGTTAAATGAAGGAATTTAATTTATGAAGATATAAGAAATGAAAGCTTAAATAAAAATACCGTTGGAAAAAGTATTAATACTACTTTTCCAGCGGTGTTTATTTTTATATGAAAATAGATATTAGTGAGTAACAAATAGGTGCTAAAAATACAGTTATTATTCCAGCAACTCCAATAGATAAGGAGCTCATTGCACCTTCAGTTTCACCTATTTCTAAGGCTTTACTTGTTCCAACGGCATGAGAGGCTGTTCCAAGTGAAATTCCCTTAGCAATTGGATGATTAATTCTTAAAACTTTAAATACTGTAGGTCCAACTACAGCTCCTATTATTCCAGAAAGAACAATAGCAAGAACTGTTATTGATGAAACCCCACCTAAACTATTTGTAATTTCAATACCTATAGGAGTAGTAACACTTTTTGATAACAATGAAATAGTTAAACTATTATCTAATCCTAAGAAAATAGAGATAGAAATAACTGATAAGACACTAACTAAACTTCCAATAAAAATACCTGCAAAAATAGGGAGAAAGTTTTTCTTAAGCAAATGCAAATTTTTGTATAATGGTACAGCTAGTACTATTGTAGCTGGACCTAAAAATATATTGATAAATTGACCACCTTTATTATATGTATCAAAATCAATGTTAAAAATCTTTAAAAATGCAATTACAAGTATTGCAGCTATTAAAAGCGGATTAAAAAGTGGAAATTTTGTTTTTCTATAAATAAATAGGCCTATTTCAAAAGCAATTAAAGAAATAAATATGCCAAAAAACATATTGTTTGTAAATATATCCATTTAATTAAGCCCCCTTTTTATTTAGTTTATTTTTATCTTTTTCTTTAATAGATGTTTTATTACATATAAATTGAACTGTAATGCCAGTAATACCTATAACAATTATAGTTGTTAATATACATAAAAGTATTATTTTGAAAATATTGCCTTTAAGAGAAACAAAGGATGTCATAAGGCCTACTGAAGCTGGAATAAAGAAAAATGCTAAGTGATCTAAAAAGAAGTTAGCTAAATTTTCAACTTTTTCAACTTTTATAATATTTGATGTTAATAAAACAAATAATAAAATCATTCCTATTATATTTCCAGGTATAGGTAAATTAAGAAGCTTTGAAATTATTTCTCCTGCAAAATATATAGAAAGAAGTAAAATAGATTCTCTAAAGAATTTCATTATAGAACCTCCTTTTTTTTTAGTACAGAAATACTTTAACACTAAAAAAATAAATAGTAAACACCCATATAATCTGGAATAATTAAAACTACATTAATTAACAAAATATAACTATAAATCATAATATGAATCATAGTAATATAAATTAGTTTAGTTAAAAAGGAGTAAGTATGAGTAAATTCTTAAAAAAATTAGCTATTATTGTAGGGATAGTAGCTATTGTTGGTGCTACTTTTGCAGGATGTCAAAAGACAACTACCAAGGGTGAGAATAGTACTAAAGAAAATACTAGTAGTGAGGAATTGCAAACTGTACGATTAAATGAAGTAGTTAGATCCGTTTTTTATGCACCAATGTACGTAGCCATTAGTGAAGGTTTTTTTGAAGAAGAAGGTCTAAAAATTGATTTATCTACAGGTCAAGGTGCAGATGCAACAAGGTCTAATTTACAACATATGTCCACAATATAAAAAAGGTTGTAGAATTACCTACAACCTTAGTTTATATCCAACTTCATTAGTTTCACTGTTGTAAGTAAAATATTCTATAAAGTTCATTATTAAATTTCTTTTAGCTTCAACATCTTCAATTAAATCAATAGTATCTTTAAAAATCTTATGACTTTCTAAAAGTATTTGTTTTTTATTTCCTTCATCTTCAACATCAAAAATAGATAAATTAATTTCATTTATTTTTTTATTAATATTATCATTTTCAGTTTTTATATTTTTTATTTCTTTTTGAATCATAGATAATATATCAAGATCATCAAGTAAGGCTAATTTTTTAATAAGTCCTTGAAGTACTTTATCATTTTCAATAAGATTTTTATTTAATGTTGTTAGTTCTCTTTTTAATGCAGCATTATTATTTTTAGTTTTTTTAGAATTAATAATATCTTCAAGATTAATATTTTTGCATAAATCTATTACAAATTCTTCAAGTTCATCAGCATTGACCATTTTTTGATCACACCTAGTAGCAGATCTATTTTTTAATTCACATCTATAACTTCTATAATATATTCCTCTGTTAGTTCTGGACCAAGAACACATACTAGAACCACATTTTGCACATTTAAGTAATCCACTAAGTAAAAACTTATTGCCAGTTGCTTTTCTTGGTGATATTTTACTTGAAATTTCAGATAAAATATTTTGACACTTTATCCATTCAACACCTGAAATAACACCAGGATGTTTACCAGTAGCAATAATCCATTCATCAACCGGATTTTCTTTCTTTCCACCTTTACGCTTATTATAGACCATTAGGCCAAGTTCATTATCCTCATTACAATTAAGAGTTGAACCTTTATTTTCAAAATATTTTATAGCTTCAGCATCAGAACAACAGTAAACTGGGTTCTTTAATATTTGAAGCACTGTATTTCTACTAAAATCGCCCCCATTTTTGCCTTTTATGTAATTAGAGACTAAATACCTTGCTATTGGAACTGTACTCTTATATTGAGGATATAAGCTATATATGAGCCTTACTATTTCCATTTCTTCTGGTACAACTTCTAATTTGAACATATTTTTAACTTGACCATTATGTTCATATTGAATTTGTACAGATTTAAAGCCAAGGGGAGGAGTGCCACCTAACCATCTTCCGGTTTTAGATAATTCTAGCATATTATCTCTAACCCTTTCAGCTATAGTTTCTCTTTCTATCTGAGCGAATGTAGCTGCTATATTAATCATTCCACGCCCTATAATTGTAGTAGTATCGAATTGTTCTGTAATACTTACAAAATCAATATTATTTTTTTGAAGTATTTTATAAGAAGTTGAAAAGTCAGCAACGTCTCTAGCTATTCTATCTAGCTTATAGCAAATAAGACATTCAAATCTTTTGTTTTTTGCATCGTGAATCATTTTTTGAAATTGTGGTCTATTAGTATTTTCACCAGTTTTACCTTCATCAACATATAATAAAAAGTTTACATTTTCAGCTTCTGGGTTAGAATTAAGAAAATACTTTTTACATAAATCAATTTGATTTTCTATTGATTCACCTTTTTTAGTATTTTTTGATTTTCGTGCATAAATAGCAACATTCATATTCTATATCACCTCATTTATAGTTTTATCTAAAATAGTTCCATTATTCCAAAGTTGGGACTAAAATAAATTAGATAATTATCAATCTTATAGTATGTCCCATATTTAGCTTTATAATGCTCTATTGCTTCAAGTAAAAACCATTCAGGTACTTCTAGGAATTCGGCTAAGTCATATCTACCTTTAATTCCTATTTTATAAGCAGAAATTAAATCTACTATTCCTACTAATCTTTCATAAGCCCATTCCCTTGCTCTTAATTCTTGTTTAGCATTCATTATATCAGATTGATCTATAATATCTCCATGAGATGTAAAATGATGTCCAAGTTCTTCAGCAAGTATACAGGCTTTTTCAGAATTAGTTTCTATATTAGAATCTATTATTATTTTGCTATTTTTATACAAGCCTTTAAAACCATACTTTAAAGGCATTTCTTTAATTTTTACGTTTATTTGATATTTAATCATGAGTTTTTCATATTCCATTGTGATTTTCCTTTCTTTATCGAATATATGTTCGGTTAACGGTTAAAAAATAAAAGGGAATAAACCCTTTTATTAAGTTGGATAATTAATATAATTATATCAATTATTATTTTAGGAGGTTATAATATGAACCAAGTAAATGAAATATTAAAGTAACTATCAAAAATATTTAAAGAATCTTTAATAATGATAGCTTGTATTCAGATAATATATTGGTTGCCTAAAATTGCAAATTATTTAGCTATGATATATTTATATAAATAATTAATCTTCAGTATACGCTTCTTCCAATTGAGGGCGAGAAGATACCCCGATAAGTTTATTAACTTCTTCAATTGGAATTAGGTCTATTTTTTTATCATTAATTTCTATTTCTGTATTTTTATCAGTAAGAGTTAAAGTATTAAGTATAATATTTGTAATTTCATCACCTAGTTTTTCTTTTACTTCTTCAGAAATTGAAATACCAATATTTTCAGCACTCTCTATCATTTCAAGTTTTTGGACTATAAAGTTAGCTTTTTCAACATCATTTTTTAGTTTTGCCATCTCACTAAAGTTATCAGAAGAAATAGTATAAGCAAGCGTCATAAAAGTAAGCATTATATTAATGATTTCTTCTTTACCTTTTAGCTTGGCATACCAAGAACCACTTTCAATTTTTACTGGTAATAAAATAGATTCTTCTGAGGGAATGTCTAAACATCTGCATAATATATCATATATATTTTCTACAGCTTTATTATAGCTAGTCATTTCAGATAGAGTAATAGTTTCCCTTGTTAATCTTAGAGAAAAAGTATTATGTTCATTTATACCATCCCAATGATTATCAAGTTGCGTTTGGAATGATACAATTTCATTAATAATGGTTTTAGATAAAGAAAAAGCATGAATAAAGTTATAACATTCAATTGTAAGGTTAGAGAAGTTTACATGCATTTCTTGTGGTGAAGAAGAAATAAATAAACGTATTGCAGTTGTATAAGATCTAAGAGAAGTCATAATAATAAGCAAAGTTTGATTAGAAAAATCATTATTTAAAGCGGTTAATTTACCATTTAGTTCGCCAAGTTCAAAAAGATCAATACTGAATAAAGACTGTTTTATATCAAGTATAAGTTTTTTTGAGTTATTTACCAATACATCATAATGACCTGAAGAAAATGACCCAATACTTTTATTTATAAGATCTTTATGGTTTAAATTAATTTCATCTTTAATTAATATTGATGTACTATAAAGTGGTTTTAATTCATTTAATAATTCGTCTAATTTTTTTAAGTTGTCAACAATATCTCTAAATATCATTTTTATCCCATCCCTTTTATATCATTTTATCTAAAGTATTTTAGATTTAGTTAAATTTTAATTATTCCTCATCAAAATCATCAAATAAAGTATCTATGTAACTTTTTAATAATTTCATTTTCTTTGGTGTAATATCTTTACCTTCTAAGTGAGCTGCTATTGTTTCTACTTCAGGAGAAAGCTTTAAATCTTTAGTGTGATTTTTTATACTAGGTGTTCTTATATCGCTTACACCCATTAAGTAGTCTATAGAAACATCGAAGTAATCTGTTAACAATCTTATTATATCGCCTTTTGGTTCTCTTCCATTTTCATATCTTGAAATTGTAGATTTGGCACTACCAATATTATTAGCAAGTTGCTCAACTGTAAGTTGTTTTTCTTTTCTTAATTCTTTTAATCTTTCTGCAAAAGTTGCCATTTGAACACCTCCTTAATTAAAATTATAAAGCTCAATAACCATATTGGGAATAATTGTACCCGATTTCAGTATTTTTTTTGCAAAAATATGTTGACAAGTTCCCAAAATGGAATTATAGTATAAATATACCGGTTCCCAAATGGGATTAAGGAGGTGGGGGAATGATTAACTTAAGAAGATTAAAAGGGTTAAGAGTAGAACATGATTTAACCCAAGAAGAATTTGCTTCATGGATTGGGATGCCTATATCTACATATAGAAAGAAAGAGTTAGGTGTAAGCCCAATACAATTAGAAGAAGCTTATAAAATATCGCAATTACTTGGTGAAAGTATAGAGGATATTTTTTTTAAAAACAAGGTTCCCAAACAGGAATAAATGGGATACAAATTTAGTTTAACCAAAAATAAAAATTTGAATATTATATCTTAATAAAATTTCAAAGAGGTAAAAGCATGGGTTTAGGAACAGAAGTATTCACAATGCCAGGAAGTAAATTTAAAGCTGTTTGCATCAATCCAGTTGAAGATCCAGAGAAAATAAAAGAAATTTCAGAAAGGTATTATCAAGGATTGATTACTGCTTTAGAAATTACATTTGGAGATTCATGGGCAACAGAAGTATTTAAACGAATGGGGTGGACAGAAGAAGATTTTATAAAAGTAGGAGGGAAGTATGAATTACGAGGAAAGAAATCAATTAAAGAAGGAGATAGTGGAAAAGATAATTGAAGCTAATCCAGAAGCAACGCCTAACTTTACAATTTCATTATTGGATGAAATTAAAGAAAGTATAGTAAGTGCTGCAATGAATAGCATTTTAACTAAATAGGAGGAGAAAGTTATGGAAGTGTTAAAAATTAAGGCACTATTATTAAAGATAATGAATGAACTTTAAACATAAGATAAGTAAGGCTGAAAAGCCTTTTAAAATGGTCAAATGCGCGAAAAATGATGTAGAAAAAGTTAATAAAAAGACAGTAAAGGCGATAAAGCTTTTTAAAAATACTATAATGGCGAAAAAGACCGTTGAATAAAGAAATAATGGAGGGATAAATAATGGAAAATGTAAAACATTCTCATAAAGAGGGCATGACAATTGGCTATAGTAGCAATGAATTAACTGTTATTGATGAAAGAGAGTTATTAGGGAAGCAATTTAGAATGTATGGAAGTTATGAAAATCCTTTATTCTTAGCTAAGGATGTAGCTGAATGGATTAATTATGATACTTCATCAGTTAATAAGTTAATAATGTCTGTAGATGAAGATGAAAGGCTAGTCGGAATAACTTTCCGTTCAGGTCAAAAACGAAAATCACATTTCTTAACAGAAGATGGATTTTATGAAGTGTTGATGCAAAGTAGAAAACCAATTGCTAAGCAATTTAAGAAAGAAGTTAAGTTGATCTTGAAGCAAATAAGAAAAACTGGTGGATATATAGCAATAAATGAGAATGATGATGAAGCTTCAATTATGGCAAGAGCATTAATGATAGCTCAAAATACTTTGAATAAGAAAGATGAATTATTAAAAGCTAAGGACGAGGAGATAAAAGTTATATCAGAAGAGCTGGACGATAAGAATCGATTTATTAACCAGATAGCAGTTAGTGAAAACAGTTTGTTAGTTAGAGAAGTTGCAAAGGTTGCATCTAAAGCTGATGTAGTAATTGGGGAAAAGAAATTATGGTCCAAGCTTAGAGAGTGGGGACTAATATTTAAAAACTCAACAGAACCAAAACAATGTGGAATTGATAGAGGGTATTTTGAAGTTAATGAAGGCACTAAAGAAGCTAAAGGAAAGGTATTTACCTATAGAACTACAAGGGTAACGGGCAAAGGACAATCTTATATTATAGAAAGATTGCTTAAAGAAGCATAAGAGGGCGAATTTATGGAAGGTTTAAATTTGTGGGGAATATGTATTTTTGTAATTCCTCTAACATTGATAATAACCGTCGGACCAGTAGCAGTATTGGTATATGAAATTATAAGTTTTATAAAAAGAATCAATAAAAATAGAAGGTTCAGAAGATAATTCTAGATTAAAAAACTTTAAAGGGGTGATGAAATGAAGAAACTTAAAAAGTTAACAATAGAACAAAAGAAATTTTTAATTAATGAGGGGTTAGATCCAGCAGACTTTTTAGTTGAAAGAGCAACTACAGAGGAAGTTGTATTCTACAATATTTACACTGAAACTTTATGGGATTTTCGTAAGTAAGAAAAAAGGACATACCCCAGCGACCAAACTTAAAGGTGTGTCCAGACAAAAAAATATTCAAGTTTAGTATAGCAGAAAGGTAATAAGTATGGCAAAAAAATATTTTTGGTTAAAGCTTAAAGATGATTTTTTTAGGCAAAAAGAAATTAAGAAACTTAGAAGAATAGCAGGTGGAGATACCTTTACTATTATCTATTTAAAAATGCAACTTTTAAGTTTAAAGGATAATGGAAAGTTGTTTTATGAAGGTATAGAAGATAATTTTTGTGAAGAGTTAGCGTTGGAAATTGATGAGGATACGGATAATGTTCAATTAACAGTTAGCTATTTAATGAAACATGGTTTATTAGAAGAAGCTACTCAGGACGAATATATTCTACCTCAAACAATATCAGCGATAGGAAGCGAAAGTGATAGTGCTGAAAGGGTCAGAAAAAGTAGAGCAAAACGTAAATTGTTACAAAGTAACAAAGATGTTCAAAAGTGTTGCATAGAGCAAGAGATAGAGCAAGAGATAGAGCAAGAGATAGAGCAAGAGATAGAGCAACAACTAGAGAAAGAGTATTTTGAAATATTAAAGGATGATTATGAGGTTAAAGAGATTGAAGGTTTAATTAAATACTTTATTGAAAATAATGTTGCTGCTGATGTTGTTAAAGAAAAGTTTTTAATAGTTAGGAGTAGAAAGTCTATTAAAAATAGAGTTGGTTCTTTAATTAGTGCTATTAGAGATAATTGGGAAATGCCAAAAGAATTAAAGGAACCATTAAATCCTAAAGTTTTTAATAATTTTGATGGAAGAGATAGAAGTGAAAACAATAATCAAGGTAATATGACTTACGATGAAATTGAAAGAAAGCTTTTAGGATGGGATAAGGATGATGACATATGTTAGGAGATACTAACTTGAAGTTTATTCAGGAAGCTAAAAAGTTAAGAGAGTTTAGTCATGAAATGGAAATGGCAACACATTATAAGAAATTTAATTATGGTGCTTTTGATAGATTATTAGGACAAGTAATTGAAGAAAATGCAAGTCCTGAAGAAAGGAGGGTGTTAAGACCATGGGAGAAGAAATAAAAGAAATTTATGAGTATTTGGATGAACATGATGGATATGTACCAGAAGTATTAATTCAAAGGATTAAAAATATGTTTGATTTAAGTTTAATAAATGCTATAGATATATATTTTTCATGGAAAAAGCAATATTTAACTCCTAGAGTTAAAGTTGACTATAGTAAAAAGGGGAGGTATTGGGTAAATGCTTAAAAGAGTTAAGAATGTTGTAGAAAAGATAAAGTTTATATTTAAAGGCCCAGATAATGCTAATATTTCGTTTAAGTCAAATATTAGTATGGAGCTAAATCAAGTTTCAAAGGGAAATGCAATAAAGCAATCAAGACCAGACGATAATTCAACTTATTCAATACATGATGATACAAATTGTTTTGTAAGGAATGATTTTAAACCATTTGGTTATGAGCTTAAAAAATGTGATAAAGATTTAAAGGTTTTAGTATTAAGAGCTGCATATGGTGACGATAAATTACCATTAATTAATATTTTAAATAGAACTAAAAAGTTTAGGATAAGAAAGAAATTAATGAAAAGAATAAGCAATTAGGTATTAATGCATATGCATTTATATAAATAAAAAAATATTAAATGAAAGGACCTTTGGACAAGCTATTAATGTAGTGGGGATTACAGGGTTAGAATGGACAAGATCCTTTCAGAAATACTTATCTGGAGTAGATTATGGATAAAGAAATTTTAGAGAAAGTTGCAATAGAAGCGGTGAAATATTATTTCAATGGACTAAGTGCTAAAGAGGCTATAGATAAAGCTTTGGAGGAGAAAGGAGGTAATGAAAATAATATGGAACTAACTTGTGTATATAAAGAAAGATGGAATAGAGAAATAAATGAAAAGAAGTTTGATAGTTATCAGTTTTTAGGTAAATGGGTAGCAGATAATGCTACAGAGATAGAGATTATAGATGTTATTCAAGAAGAGGATTAGCTGAATAATTTGCTAATAATTATGATGAAGTTAAAATAATTGATTTAATACAATTTGAGGAATAAAGATACTAGAAAAACAACAAGTATTTGTATTGGCTTTTTAATTGAAACTAGGAGGAAAAATGAAAAGATATTTTTTATATTATAGTTTTGTTTCTAAAGATAGAAAAACAGGACAGGGAAATACAGAGGTAAGATGCAAAAAAATAAAATGTTTAAAAGATATACGAGATATTGAGAAATGTATACTTGAAGAAAATAAAGAGTTTATTCAAGTAGCTATAAGCAATTTTATAATGTTTTAGCGAATAATTTGAAACAAGTGCGACAGAAATGTTATTTGAAAATTGAATAATACAGCATTGGATAAAGATGTTATAATAATATTAAGTTACAGATAAATAAATTAGAATTTACAAAGGAGATTATAGATGAAATTGTTTTTATGTTCACACTTTTCAAGTGTAGGAAATCTGATAAAAGAAGAACTTGAAAATAAGAAAGTTGCATTTATTCCGACAGCTTCAATTCACGAAGGCTATACAGGTTATGTGGGTTCCGCTAGAAAATTATTCAAAAAAATAGGGTCAATATTAACAGAAATTGATATTTCAAAGGAGGAATATTCAACAATTAAATCTGTTTTCGAAGAAGCAGATATTATTTATTTTACTGGTGGAAATTCATTTTTTCTTATTGACCAATTACGAAAATCGGGAGCCGATGAATTGCTGAAGAGAGAAATGACGAATGGAAAACTAATGATTGGTGAGTCGGCAGGTGCAATTATATGTGCTTCAACAATCACATATATTGAACAAATGGATGAGAAACCAAAGGATTATTCACAAGAAGATGATAAGGGTCTTAATTTAGTTGATTTTTATGTCCTTCCACATTATCTTACTGCACCATTTAAGAAAGTTACCGAAAAGATATTGGCTGAATTTTCGGATTTGAATATTTGCCCAATTAACAATCATCAGGCAATTATCGTGAATGATAAATTTTCAAAAGTAATTTGCATTGATTAGTTTACAAATTCCAGTTTATTGATTAGCTTATTTAAGAGATAAAGAGAAGAAAACTAAAAATATGATAAAAATACTGTATTATTCAAAAATGAATTTACAGTATTTTTTTATTCGCAATTCAAAAAGATATGAAATTGTTGTGAAGGAGTGTATTTAAGTGAATAAGGAACTTAAAAAAGCATTATTTACTCTATTGTATGACCAATATGATATTCCAGATATGCAATTGGACGATAGTGAAGAATATTATATTGATTATATTGTAAATGCTTTAATAGAGAAAAATGAAAATAGATGTCCTTTTAAGTGTTATGACTGTATAGGGAAATGTACTGAAAACATGGTAGGCTGTGCAGAAGGTTTGAAGTTTGACTGCACAAGAGAGGCAGAAGAAGTATGGAGAGAATTTATAGGAATAAGTTAATTCACAATTCAAAAATTAAGTGAGGTAAGAGTATGGAAAGATTAATATTAATATTCTTGATAGTAGATATAGTAATAACAATTTTACAGTTGATTATATGTGTAAAGATATCAAAAAAACATGAGATTATGAAATAAGGTGATAAAATGAGTAAACTAATTAATGCTGGATATGGAAATTGCATAAATACATCAGAAATTTTAGCTATAATAAATCCAAATAGCAATCCAGCA
>NZ_JAASHM010000021.1 GCF_019734195.1 Clostridium sp. K13
TCCCATAAAAATTGCTCCCTCTATAGTAATGACAGTTTTATTATTTTAACTGTCTACTATAAAGGGAGCATATCAATTTTTGATTTGCAACTGCTTTTTTTAAATCATTTTTTCAAACTCTTCCTCTGATAGTACAGTAACGCCTAAATCCTGAGCTTTTGTAAGCTTAGAACCTGCTTCTTCCCCTGCTATGACATAGTCAGTTTTTTTACTTACACTACCAGATACCTTTGCACCTAGTGATTCTAATTTAGCTTTAATTTCGCCCCTAGAATACTTTTGTAAGGTTCCTGTAACTACTACTGTTTTCCCATTAAATGAGCTTTCAATTATTACTTTCTCTTCAAATATAGGACTTACTCCTAAACTTAATAATTCTTCTATAGTATTTAATACTTTTTCCTCATGGAAAAACTCTAAAACACATTTAGCTACTATATCACCAACATCTTGAACAGATACTAATTCGTCAAATGTGGCATTCTTTAATCCTTCAATAGATTTAAACTTATTAACTAAATCCTTGGCTGTTTTAACACCTACATTAGGTATTCCTAAAGCATAAATAAATCTATATAGCTCTGGATTTTTGCTTCTTTCAACTGCGTCTAATAGGTTTTGAGCCTTCTTTGGCCCAAACTTATCTAAAGTCAATAACTCCTCATAATTTAACTTATATAAATCTGCAATTGATCTTATATCAAGCTTTTCAAATAATTGCTCTGCAGTTTTTTCTGAAAATCCTTCAATATTCATAGCATCTCTACAAGCAAAATGAACTATGCTTTTTACCATTTGTGGTTTGCAAGATAATGTATTTTCACAGAAATAATGTGCTCCATCTAAAACTAAATGACTTCCACAAGCTGGACAAGTTTCTGGAACCTTAATTTCAGTAGCATTTTCTAAGCTTGACTCAACAACTCCCATAATCTCTGGAATAACATCATTAGATCTTCTGATAAATACTTCTGAGCCTATCATTACACCTTTTCTTTTAATATCATCCATATTATTAAGTGTAGCTCTCTTTACTGTAACCCCAGCAAGTTCAACTGGTTCAAGTATTGCTGTAGGTCCAACCCTACCGCTTCTACCTACATTCCATTCAACATCTAAAAGAGTAGTTGTAGCCTCTTGAGCTTCAAACTTAAATGCAATAGCCCATTTTGGGAATTTAACAGTATATCCTAAAAGTTCTCTAGTTCTTATATCATCTATAGCAATAACTACTCCATCAATATCATAATTTAAATCAAATCTCATATCCTTAATTTCATTTATGTATTTTTTAACTTCTTCTAAAGTAGTTGCATACCTTATATAATCATCCATAGGTAAGCCTTTTTCTTTTATAAACTCAAGCATTTCTTCATAGCTTTTAAAGTTTTGTCCATCTTTATAACCTACATCATAAAAGAATGCTGAAAGCCCCCTTCTAGCAGTTTCTCTAACATTTAAATTTCTTAAGGCCCCAGCCGCACCATTTCTTAAATTTTTAAGTGGTGTCTCTGACGTTGCATTATACTTTTCAAAGGCTTCAACAGTCATTATAGCTTCACCATGAACTTCAAATAAATCTCCTCTTGAAGTCCTTAATGGGATTTCTTTTATTGTCTTAACTTGAGCCGTTACTTCTTCTCCAGTTTCACCATTACCTCTAGTTGCTGCTGTTTGAAGAATTCCATCTTCATTATATGTTAAATTAATAGTTAACCCATCAAATTTTTTTGTTATAACATATCTAAGATCAGGTAAATTTTCACCTCTATTATTCATTTCATTTACAAACTTAATATTTCTATTATGCCAATCCTCTATCTCTTCAAAGCTCTGTGCTTTATCTAAACTCCAAAGTCTAGCTTTATGAGTATACTTATTGAACCCCTTAAGAACTATATCTCCAACTCTTTGTGTTGGTGAATAAGGTAACACATATCCTGTTTCTTCTTCTAACGACTTTAATTCATCATATTTAATATCATATTCCTTATCTGATACTGATGGATTATCTAAAGAATAGTATTCATATGCATATCTATTTAAAAGTTCAACTAATTCCTCTATACGTACTTTCTTATCCATTGAAATCACCCTTTCTTAAATAACAAATTAAGATTTATAGGATAAAATCAAATTAACCTGACTTTATCCTATAAATAATTAAAAGAATGTTTATAAAAGCTCTAATTTTGCCATTGATAACATTAGCATTTTTACTCCTTGTTGGTTAAATGCTATTGTTAATTTCTTATCTCCATTTACATCAGCTATTGAAACTATTGTTCCTTCACCAAATTTATCATGCTTAACTTTTCTTCCTACAGTAACTTCATTTGCCGTTATTGTAACTTTTGGACCTCCAGAATTTGAAGTAGCTACCTTTGAATTATTGCTTACTCCAAAATTTCTATTTTCAAATGTTCCATAATTACTTCTTAAACTATGAGGATTACTATAAGATGGTTTAAATCTACCATTTACCGTTCCTGACCCCGAAGCTGATGTTACATCTTTATTTTCTCCTGTCATAGTTACATATTCTCTAAGATCAGATTTAATTTCTGAGATAAAGTCTGATTGTGGATATGCAACAGTTCTACCAAATACTCTTCTTACTTCAGCAGATGTCATAAATAAAGTTTCTTTTGCTCTTGTTATACCAACATAGCAAAGTCTTCTAGATTCCTCCATTTCAGAATCACTATTAAATGAAGATTGCCCTGGGAATATACCATTTTCCATACCAACCATAAATACTACTGGGAATTCCAATCCCTTTGCACTATGAATAGTCATTAAAACAACAGTTCCATTTTCATCTTCTTCATCTTCAAGTTTATCTGTATCTTGAACAAGAGATACTTTTTCTAAATACGCTTCTAATTGTGTTTTATTTATATCAAAATCACTAGAACTAGCAGCCTTTTCTTTTTCATAATTTTTTTCAAAATCAACTGCATCCGATACTAATTCCTTTAAGTTTTCTATTCTACTCTTATCCTCAATTTGTTTTGAAGCTTCAAGCTCTTTAATATAACCTGTATCTTCTAATATAGTTTCAATTAAATGTGATACCGGTACAGTTTCTGAAAGCATCATTAGATTTTCCATAAGTTCCATGAACTTTTCAATTCCTGCACAGTTTCTAGCCGTTAAAGTTGGAATGGTTCTAACTTCTGATAATGCATCCCATAAAGGTAGCTCATAGCTTTCAGCAAAGTCTAAAACTTTTTGTATAGTAGCATCTCCTATACCTCTCTTAGGCACATTTATTATTCTTCTTAAAGCAATACTATCTGAAGGATTAACAAGAACCTTTAAATAACTTAGCATATCCTTGATTTCTTTTCTATCATAGAACTTAGTTCCACCCACAATTTTATATGCTATAGCAGCTCTTCTTAAGCTTTCTTCAAATATACGTGATTGAGCATTTGTTCTGTAAAGTATGGCAAAATCCTTATACTGTTTATTTTGCTCTTTCTTTATCTTTTCAATTTGATTAGCTACGAATGTACCTTCATCACCATCCGAATATGCTCTATATATTTTTATTTTACTACCTGCCTCTTGTTCCGTTCTTAAAACCTTGCTCTTTCTTGTTGAGTTATTAACTATAACTACATTTGCAGCATTTAATATATTTCCTTTTGAACGATAATTTTGCTCTAACTTTATAACTTTAGCTTCAGGATAATCTTTTTCAAACCCAAGAATATTCTTTATATCAGCACCACGCCACTCGTATATGCACTGATCATCATCCCCCACCACACAAATATTTCTATGTTTAGCTGCAAGTAATGTTACTAGTTCATATTGAGCCCCATTTGTATCTTGATATTCATCTACCATAATATATTGGAATTTTCTTTGATAAAACTCTAAAGTTTCAGGATCTTTCTTAAATAATTCTACTGTTTTACAAATTAAATCATCAAAATCTAAAGCATTATTTTCTTTTAGTCTCTTTTGATACATTGTATAAACTTCCGCAATCTTCTTTTCCCTAAAATTAGATTCATGCTCTCTATAATAAGAATCTGCACTTTGCATATTATCCTTTGCCTTACTTATCTTACCCATTATTTCTTGTTCTGTTATTTCTTTATCATTTATATTAAGAATCTTTATACACTCTTTTATAAGTGTCTTTTGATCTGTACCATCATATATAGTAAAATTCTTCTTATATCCAAGCTTTTCAATTTCTCTTCTTAATATCCTTACACAAGTTGAGTGGAATGTTGATATCCACATATCATTAGCCTTATCCCCTATAAGAGTATGCACTCTTTCTTGCATCTCTTTAGCTGCTTTATTAGTAAATGTTATTGCTAATATCTTATAAGGAAAAATATTTAGATCTTCTATCATATGAGCCATTCTATGGGTCAAAACTCTAGTTTTTCCTGAACCTGCTCCCGCTAAAATAAGCACAGGTCCTTCTACAGTTACTGCACCTTCATACTGTTCTTTATTAAGTAAAGATTTTAAATCCAAAAGAACATCCTCCCTTCATTTTTAAAACTAAAATATATCCTTTAATCGAACATACAATCTATATAAAATTTATTATAACATAGTTAGTATATATTATTACCATAATTAATTAAATTTAAAAAAACCATTATCTATACTATTATCTAAAAAAATAAGCTTTAATTACTACTATTTTATTTACTCTAGTAAACACGCCAATGAAACCATTTACTAACTTTATTTTTTGGGACGCAAAAAAACGCAACCCTTGGGGCCAGGTTGCGCTTCAGCAATAAGCAATAAATAAAAAGGGGGCTATTTAATTCCTTTTATTTATCCTTGCATTAATATTATAGTAAAGAAAATTTTATATTGCAAGGTATTTTTGATAAATATCTTGCTATTTTTTATATATATGAATGTTTTTCTATCATATTTTGTTTTCTTTCGTTAAAAGTTCTTTAATGTAGCTAATTCCTCATCCGTAAGCTCCCTATATTCGCCTTCTTCTAAATCTTCATCTAAAGGTAGTGTACCGAACTCTGTTCTCTTTAAATACACAACCTTCTTTCCTACAGCTTCAAACATTCTTTTAACTTGATGGAACTTTCCTTCCTGAATAGTAATCATAACTTCAGAGCCATCATCAGTTGCATTTAATATTTCCAATTTAGCTTCTTTACAAAGGTATCCATCATCTAATGTAATCCCAGCTTTAAATTTCTCAACATCATCTTCTGTTACCTTCTTATCTATCTTAGCATAATAAACTTTATCTACTTTCCACTTTGGTGATATTAATCTATGATTTAATTCTCCATCATTTGTTAATAATAATAATCCTACTGTATCCTTATCTAATCTACCTACTGGGAATGGTTCAAAAACTTGATGCTCAACTTCTAATAAATCAATTACAGTTTCATCTCTATTATCATAAGTTGCAGACACTACTCCATCTGGTTTATTCATCATTAAATAAATAAATTCTCTGTAAAATATTTCTTCACCATTAATAACTATTTTATCTTTTTCTGGATCTACTTGCATTCCACTATCCTTAGCCATTTCTCCGTTAACTTCTACTAGTCCACTTCTACAGATTTTCTTAAGTTCTTTTCTTGTACCATATCCTAAATTAGATAGTACTTTATCTAGTCTTTCCATAAAACACCTCGTAAAACTTTTATATAGCTTATTCTATTATTAATATTCCTCAAATGCAATAAAATAGTTAATGTGTATTAATAAAACTACTATTAAATAAAATATAATTACTACTAAGCAATTATATTAAAAAGCTTAAATTTCACAGTCACTAACTTCAAACTCAATAGTATCGTAATCCTCATAAGGAACATCTTTATGAAAACTTTTATCTAAAACTAATACTCTATACTCTCCAGCTTTAAATGGTATAAATGTATAATAATTTTTTCTGCTATACCCTTGGGCTAAAATCCATTCTCCATTTATCATTATATAAAACTCATAACAAACTTCTTTTCCACCTTTAGATATAGCTTCAAATGTTATTTCTTCACCTATTTTTAAACTGTTAGAAGATAATTGTAATTTAGTTGAATTTACTGAAACAACCTCATGAACATAAATAGAAACTTCCTTCTTACTATCATACTCTTCTGTAGACTTAATATTTTTAGCATATATTGTAAAAGTATATTTCCCAGGACATTTTGGCTTTATTTTTATTGATTTTTCTCCTATAAATCCTGTACTTTCTACTTCATATCCATTTATTTTTGTAACAAATTTGGTTAAAACATATTTTGTATTTTTAACTATTGTCTCAATATTAATTATGTCTCCAACTAAATACGTTTCTTTACTACTTAATAAAATATAATCTATATCTGCAGCTACATAATCTTTTGCTTGAATAAATAATGATGTAGAAGCATCATAAGTCTTTGATGAGAATTCATCCTTAACCTTAATATCAACTTCATACTCTCCTGGTTCTGTTGGTATAAAATTAACCCAATTATTTGTTCCATATTCTAATCTTTCTTTTTCAATACCATTTTTATATATTGTAAATTTATATAAAGGTTTAATACCACCTTCTGTTTTTACTTTAATATTTACAGGTTCATTAATAATACATCTTCTTCCTTTATCACATTTAATATCTACTATTCTAACCGGCTTTTCACCCTTATTATAAATCTCATATTGAATAGATGCCATATCTTCATGATCTCCACTAAATGATATATCCTTAACCTTGAGAGTTATCTTGTATTTTCCCTCTTCCCTTGGTTCCCATATGCATTCATTTCTTCTTATATAACCACTATCTTCTGAAACAGGTCCCTCTATAATATATCTATATAATAGCTCTCTTCCACCATCTACCAATGACACTAAATTAATTTCAGTTCCTGATGCTTGTGGAGATTTTATATCACTCTTAAATGATCTAATTTTAATATCATTATATGGATTTACATTATAAATAATAACAGCTCTATCATCAAATGATTTTGTTGAAAACATATCTCTTACTTGACATAGAAGCTTATATTCACCTGCAATTTTCTCTTTAAAAGTAACTATACTCTTTGAAGAAAAATCCTGAATACATACAACTTTTCCCTCTTTATTAACTTTTAAAAATTTGTATAATAATGGTCTACTTTTTTCATAATTAGCTTCTACCTTAAAAATCAACTCTTCGTTAATTAGCATATTTTGAGTCAAGCAAACAAAATTAGTTATTTCAACCTTTTCTAATTCTGTAACTTCAAATTTTACAGTGGTAAAATCATCAACATTTCTTTCTGAATCAACTCTCTTAGTTTCTATTAATATTTCGATATTACCTGATTTTGTAGCTGTAAAAACAAATTCATTTTCAGTGCTATAATCCCGTAAAACTTCCCAATCCTTTTCACCATTTATCCAAAATCTATACAATACAAGCTCTTCGTTAGATATAACCTTAATTGGTAATTTCTCTCCAATACTTATTTTATTTTTATCTATTTTAACTTTATTTATTATATTTGAATTTTCTACTATTTCATACTCCGATCTACCAAGATAGTCATATGCATTTTTACAGTTATTTGATTTACCCTGAACCATTATCATATATTTTCCTGGTTTAGTAGGCTTCCAAGTACAAATATTGCTTTTTGAAAAGTCTTGTATAGGCTTCCATATACCTTCAATTCCCTCCATAAATTTATATTCAACTTCATCATTTTCGCTTAAAAATGCTGCAATATTTATATTTTTATTTAAATCAGCAGGGCTTTTATTGTCAAAATCAATTAAAACCTCTTTCATATTTCTCTCCACCTCACCATATCCTATATATTTAGTTCCATTTCTTTACATAATTTCCTATTTAAATTATACTATTTTAGTTTTAAAATAAAAACTGAAATTTGTCTAATAGATATAAAAAAAAGAACAAACTATAGATATATTTCTACAGCTTATTCTATATTTTTATCTTTTATTAAATATAATAAATTTTTTTGTAATCTATTATCATCTTCTATAGTTCTTTTTTTAGCATTTGGAGTTTTTCCTCCACCCTTTCTTATCTTCTGAGATAAATGTCTTTGTTCTAACATTGAGTCTATATTCTTATTTGTATAAATATATCCTTTAGGGCTAATTACTCTAGCCTTTTTTCCTAAGCAAATAGCTGCAACTCCATAATCCTGCGAAATTATGATATCACCACTATTACATTCATTAACTACCTTCATATCTACACTCTGAAAACCACTATCTACAACTCTAACTTCCCCATAATTAACTGTAATAAAATGATGTATATCACAATAAATTATAAGCTCTAACCGATACTCTTTAGCTATTTTCTCAATAAGAGGTACTCCAGGACATCCATCTCCATCAACAATAATCTTCATATCTCATTACTCCCTTAAATTTAAATATATAGACACACTTTATATCTTTAAAACTATAACTACTATTAGTAATAAGTAAAAAAGTATTTCTTATACATTTTTAAGATTATATAAAAATAATCCTCCGTAAAAGAAATACTTTTCACTACTAAAAAATTATAAAAAATTCCCTAAGGAGTTTTTTAATTAACTCTTTAACTTTTTAACTCTTTAACTATTTTAATCTTGCTTCTAACTCAGCTTTTAATTCTTCAAATCCTGGCTTACCAAGTAAAGCAAACATGTTTTTCTTGTATGCTTCAACACCTGGTTGGTCAAATGGATTAACACCTAATAAGTATCCACTAATTGCACAAGCCTTTTCAAAGAAGTAAACTAATTGTCCGAAGTAGTATGGTGATACTTCTGGAATATTTAAAATCATGTTAGGAACTCCACCGTCACAGTGAGCTAATAATGTTCCGTTAAACGCTTGTTTGTTAACAAAGTCAACTGTTTTACCAGCTAAGAAGTTTAATCCATCAACATTTCCTTCTACTTCTTCTATAGTAAGCTCTTTAGTAGCCTTTTCTACATTAAGAACTGTTTCAAACATTATTCTGCTACCATCTTGAATGAATTGTCCCATTGAGTGTAAGTCTGTTGAGAAGTCAACAGCTGCAGGGAATATACCCTTTTGATCCTTACCTTCTGATTCTCCATATAATTGTTTCCACCATTCATTGAAATAGTGTAATGATGGTTCATAGTTAACTAAAACTTCTACATTTTTACCTTTGTTATATAATGCATTTCTCATAGCTGCATATTGATAACAATCATTTTCTTTTAATGATGGATTAGAGTATTTTTCTCTAGCATCAGCTGCACCTTCCATCATTTCATCAATGCTTATTCCAGCAACTGCAATTGGTAATAAACCAACAGCTGTTAAAACTGAGAATCTTCCACCAACATCATCAGGAACTACGAATGTTTCATAACCCATAGTATCAGCTAATCCTTTTAATGCTCCTCTTTCTTTATCAGTAGTTGCAAATATTCTTTCCTTTGCTCCATCAACCCCATACTTCTTTTCCATGAAGTCTTTGAACATTCTGAAAGCTATAGCTGGTTCTGTAGTTGTACCAGATTTAGATATAACATTAACTGAAACATCTAATCCTTCAATAGCTTCAAATAAATCTGTAATATATGTTGAACTTATGTTATTTCCAACGAAGAACACCTTTGGAGTCTTTCTCTTGTTATTTGGTAACATGTTATAGAAGTTATTTGTTAACATCTCTATAGCAGCTCTTGCACCTAAATAAGAACCCCCAATTCCGATAACTATTAAAACATCAGAATTTGATTTTATTTTTTCAGCTGCAGCCTTTATTCTTCCAAACTCTTCTTTATCATAATTTACAGGTAAATCTAACCATCCTAAAAAGTCACTTCCTGCTCCAGTTTTTTCATGAACTGTTTCATGAGCCCACTTAACCATACCTTCCATCTTGTCTAATTCACATAAAGATGCATATGGTTGAACTTTTGATAAATCTAAACTTAAACCATTTCTCATTTTCTTACCTCCAAATAATGTGGGATTTTTAACAATCCTTATTATATCATAATTTTTCTTATATTAACAAATTTAACAATAATATAATTGATTATTTTACATCAATTATATTCTAATTATTTAATTACTTTCAATATTAATTTTATAAATTACTAACACACCATAGATTTTTGTAAATTCATACAAAAAATACAAATAAAAAAGTCGTTTTATAGTGTTTTATTGCATATCACTATTATGAGTATTTGCTTTTATAAATTATTCACTCATTATCTCAATTGCTCTTTGAACTTTTTCTTGATTTAAATCTTTAGCCTTACCAATAGTTCCTCCTAATTTGCTCCATACATAGTTATGAACTTCCACTCCATTTGAAAAATCTAATTCTAACCATTTTTCTAATTCACTTGAAAGATAATCATCTTGATCCTTCAAATCGTTAATAAGCTGAGTAACTGCATCTCTACTCATTTCACTTTCTCCCCATATATTTCCATCTTCTGCTACTATTATAGTATTAGCCATATAATGAACCCTTTGATAACATTCATTTAAATCAACCGGTGTTGCTGTCGTATTTTCATTTTCAACAATTTCTTTATTCTCTTCAACTTCTTTTTCTTCACTAATTTCATTTACTTTATTAAATGCAAAATTAACAATTTCATATCCATTACTCCACAATACTAATATTGTGGAAAGTGATATTATTAATACTAAAAGAATTACCACTATTTTCTTCCCATTTGAGGACTTATCATCAAACTCATCTTCAAACTCTTCCTCATCCATATCTTCTTTATCTTCTATCATTTCTTTAATTTTTTCATTCATAAAATCCTCTACATTTGTTTCTTTCTCCTCTTTTTCTACCATTTTATTACCCTCTTCATCAATTTCTCTCTTATCACGTTTAATAGTTTCAGTTAATCGCTCTTTAACGCTTTTCCCCATAAATGTACCCCTCCTATTTTACAGCTAGTTGTATAATAATTATACCATATAATTACATTTATGGTTATTAAAAGCATGATTTTTCTAATTTTTTATATTAGTTTTATCTTTTAAAACTTTAATTTTATTTCTTATCTCATTTATATATTCCTCAAAAGCTAATCCTCTATTCATTATATCTTCTGCTATTTCTTCATTTCCTATATATCTAAAATGCCACGGCTCATAATTATACCCCGTTATATCTTCTTTACCTTTTAAATATCTTAATATAAAGCCATATTTATAACAATTATTGGTAAGCCATCTAAATGCATCTGTATTTTCAAATCCTTCATCTAATGTTTGATAATCATCACATAAAATATCTAAAGCTAGTCCACTCTGATGTTCAGAAGCACCAGGTTCTGCCGTATATGCCTTTGTTCTAGCTTCTCCCTTTTGCTCAATTCTAGTATTATATAATCCCTTTTGAATATCATAACTTCTATATCCAGATACTCCAACTAATGAAATTCCATCCTTTGCTGCATCCTCAAACATTTTTTTTGCTGCATCAGATGTTTTACTTTCTAGATTATTATCTTGAACATAATCTAAAAACTTCGCCTCCGATACTTTTAAATTATTAGGAACATAATTTTCATCTAATTTATTCTCTTTATTAATTAAAATAAGATATGGGTTATTTAATATGCTATCTAAACGCTCTATTTCATTATAGTCATTTTCCATTTCATTATATTCTAAACTTTTAGCACCTCTACTTGCTAAATTCATTTCATTTTTATTTATCTCAACATTGCTTATTTCTTCATTTTTATCTACATTATCCTTAGGCATTACTAAATAAATACTAGTACCTAAAAGTATTAAAACTATTACTATTTGAATTCTTTTGTCTATTTTAAGTTTCATTTCACCCTCCTTACAATCATATATACAAGTCTACCTATATAAATAATAAATAATAAATAATAAATAATAAATAATAAATATATAGTATGACTTACTTTGTATACATATATTATTATATTAATACTTATTTAAGTATTTATCTATATAAACATTTAAACTTTAACATCTTAACCCTAACATAAAAAAATATAAAAGGCTGAAGCTTATTATTAAACTTCAACCTTTTATATTTTTTAATTTTATTTATTCTTCTTTTTCTTTAATACTATAGTTCCTAAAGTTATAGCTATCATTGAAATACTTGAAGCTACTATTGGACTCATTCCTCCAGTTTGAGGTAATTTTCCTCCATTGTTAGGTCTAGTTGATATTTTTTTAGTTGTAAATGATATAGTTCCTGCTTCTGATTTATTTCCTGCTGCATCAACAGCTTTTATACTTAAATTATATTTAGTACCTGCTTTAAGATCACTTATTTTAACAGATGTTTTATCTTTAACTGTTACTAATAATTTATCTCCATTGTATACCTCATATGCTACTACTCCTACATTATCTGTAGACTCTTTCCAGCTTATATAAACACTATTTTCTGTAATCTTTTCTACTTTAATATCTTTTGGAGCTGTAGGTGCTTCTGTATCAACTTCCGGCTTTATTTCTTCTGTTTTAAATGATACAGTTCCTGCTTCTGATTTATTTCCTGCTGCATCAATAGCTTTTATACTTAAATCATATTTAGTATCAGCCTTAAGATCACTTATTTTAATAGATGTTTTATCTTTAACTGTTATTAATAATTTATCTCCATTGTACACCTCATATGATACCACTCCTACATTATCTGTAGATGCTTCCCAGCTTATATCTGCACTATTTTCTGTTATATTTTCTGCCTTTATATTAGTTGGAACTGTAGGTGCTTCTGTATCAACTTCTGGCTTCATTTCTTCTGTTTTAAATGATACAGTTCCTGCTTCTGATTTATTTCCTGCAGCATCAACAGCTTTTATACTTAAATTATATTCAGTTTCAGCTGTAAGTTCATTTAATCTAGTAGATGTTCCTTCTGTAATTGTAGTTAATAATACATCATCATTATAAATTTCATATGCTACTACTCCTACATTATCTGTAGATGCTTCCCAACTTATATCTGCACTATTTTCTGTTATATTTTCTGCTCTTACATTAGTTGGAACTGTAGGTGCTTCTGTATCAACTAATTCAACATCTTTATATACTATTCTTGGAGTTACATGAATAGATGGTTTAGATGGATTCTCTATATTTCTTGCCTCTACACGAATAAAGTCGCCTTTATTAACTTCAATCTCCATAGATTCAACATCAACCTTAACCAAACTTTCTGATAATTCATATGAATTTATTTCTTCTCCATTATGAGTAAAGCTTAACTTAACTTTTCCACCACTATTTCCACTTTGGCGTAAATATGGTTCATCATCCTTAACAGATAATGTTATTACTCCTGATTTAGGGACTCTATATACCATAGAATGTCCATCTTCACGTCCTGTAGTTCCCATTGTATCTACTAGCAATCCATGTGTTGCATCGCTTGGAGTAGTTGAATGATTAGGAGCATCTATACCAACTCCACCATAATTATTACCATTCCATTGTGGATACTGTGTATCATATACTGTTAAATTTTTATACCCGTCATTTGATTTCTTTTGAGCAAACCACACATTTCCTTGTTTACCTGTATAATCAATAGCCCATTGATAATCATTTTTTACTTTTATAGTATATGCATTTTCAGATTCATTTTCAGCAATAACCTTTAAAGTCATTCCATCTTTTATATTTTCTGATTTAATTTCTTTATCACCATCAAAAACTTTAATATCTGCTGTGCTATGAGTAATTACTCCTTCTTTTAACTCACTAACAGTTGTAGGATTAGTATCTAAGCTAGGCACATATAATATTTTATTACTTTCATCTTGCATATATATTGAGCTATGAATACTATTATCTTCATTAGCTGAAATTATATATTCTTTTACTCTATCATTTAATGATATTCTAACCTTATATCCACCACTTACTAAGTCACTATTACTTAATATATTATCTTTCTTATCTAATATTTCTATTGTTATTTCCTTATCATAAGATAAATTACTTAATAATACTTCAACAGTTGTATTCTTTTCCACTCCAGAAATTGTTAAACTTTCTTGGTTTATATCATAAACATCTGAGTATAAAATTAAAGTAGTTATATTAGATTCATAAGCTCCAATATCAGGAGTTCCTTTAACTTCATTTCCAAAGAAGTCAATACCTCCATTATTTTCAATAAACTTTCCTGCATTTATTGCTGGTGAATCATCTTGTAATTTATATCCCTCAAATGCAGTTAAATCATGAGTAATTTTATCATCATTACTTGGTAATATTCCTGTATATGAGCTTGGTGCATTTCCAGCATTAACAAACTTAGGATCTTCTGTAACAGCATTTTGATCCTCTGATGGTGTATTACTATAGTTAAAATACAAGTTATTACTATAAGTTGCCCTAGTATTATTTAATGTCCAATTTTCTTCTTTCTCACTACCTGCATTATAAATAATATTATTTTCTATAGTTGCTATTCCCCCAGTCATACCTGGTCTAATAAACGGAACACCCTCTTTAATATAAAACGTATTATTATATATATCTGCATTTGGATGATTTGGTAAGTTTAATATTCCACCTAAATCATTTTGACTTATATTATAGCGGAATACTGTATTGATAGCTTCACCAAGACAAACCATAACAGTTCCCCCACCATTATTGTGACTGTAATTATATTGATAAATTGTTCCATCTCCAGAATCAGCATCCCAAGCTTGACCATCTTGATTCACACAAGTATCAAAAGCTTCATTATATTGGAATACAGCATTCTTACACTTCCATGGCCATATTCCTGCAGCAACTCTTCCAGAACCTGTTTGTGAATAATCAGTTGTGTTGATTTGTCTTGCTGCCCCATCTGAAACATTATATTCTATAATAGGTCTATCACAATACATAGTTGTAATAGAATCTCCACCAGCATCCTTTACATAATTATTTCTTATTTCAACTCCAGTTGATCCATACTTGGCAATTGCTTCATCAGATATTTCTGCACCAGTAAATTGATCCCAATATGCTGTATAACCTACTGCTATACCCCATCTATTAACATTTTCAACTATACAATTTTCAATTTTTACATCATTATATTTTGATATTCCTGTTTCTGATTCATTATCAGGTTTGAACACAGTAAAATAAATACCACCATTATTCATGTGTTTATCATAAACATTTCCCTTAACATCATGAACATTTAATCCATCTAAATATATATGGTCTACTGTTCCCTTATTTTTTGCAACAGCAGCTACTCCTGTACGGTTCATTGTGTTCAAATCATTATATACAGAATCTATTTCTGGGGCATTATTTGTAATCTCTAAATTTTTAATATTTATATATTCAACATCATATAACAATATAGATGATGATACATAACCCTTAAGTTTATGAGAAGAACTATCAAGTGGCTTTCCATAATCCTGATACCAAATTCCTTGCCCATTTGTATCAATTCTAGGATTATTACCTTCTCCATATTTATTAATTTCTATTGGAGCTTCTTCTGAACCACTACCATTAACATGTAAAAATCCATTTGTAAAAACAGATCCAGCCTCTAAAAGAACCTTATCACCTGGTTTTAATTCTATATCATTAATTTTTTGCAAGCTATAAAATGCATCTTTTTCTGATAACCCATTATTATTATCATTACCATCTAATGAACTAACATAATAAGTAGTTCCTACTATATCATCATTAACTGTCTCTGCTTTAACTATTAATGGTGAAGCTAGAGTTTGTAATAACATAGTACATGATACTGCCATGGCAAAAACTTTCTTTATCATACTATTGCACCTCCTCATCAATTGCCTCAATACCCAATCTAATTTCTGCTGCTGAAACATATATACTACTTGAATTTGTTTCACTTTCATCAGCATGCAACTTAACATATCTTGCATTTACAGTATTAAAATAAGCATATTTAGCTTGATTATTTACTTCCCAAACATCCTTTTCTGTTTCAACTTTTATCCATTCATCACTCTCATTCTCTTTAACATAAATAGAATACTTTTTAATTATTCCGTTATTACCAGATTGTCTAGGAACATATTTTAACATTGATATAGGTTGTACCTTTCCCATATCAATACTAATCCAAGCTTCATCACGTTGACACCCATTCCAGTTAGTATGCCACATAGTAGACAGATTATTGTCTATTGCAAGGCTTCCAGGTCCCTCCGTTGAATTACCTTCTTGATGACTTCCATCAGTAGCAGTCATGTTATCTATGGAATATTCTACAAATGTTCTATTAACATTAATTATATATTCTTTTACACTACCATCTACAAATGTAACCTTTAATTTGTATCCACTCTTAACAATCTCATTTTCATTTACAACTTTATTTCCATTAAGTACTTTCAAGTTAACTCCATTAGAATACTTAAAGTTACTTATGAAATTACTAACAGTAGTTTTCTTTTCTACCCCACTAATATCATTTTCGTTAATGTTATAAACATTAGAATAAATTACATTAACAGGTTTTTCATTTTTAGTATCAACTTCTTGTATTCCTATATCAGGAATAAGTCCAACAATATTCCCAAAGAAATCCTTATCATTTCCACCAGCAACATATATACCTGAATTTATAACTGGCGAATCTTCTTTAACCTTGTATCCATCAAATACACTTATATCATGAACCTTTCCTATAGAACTTGTAGGTGCTGATCCTGGATTTATAAACTTAGGATCTTCAGTTATTGCAAACTTATCACTATTTGGAGTAGTATCATACCCATAATATAAGTTATGTGTAAACTGTTGATTTCCTGGCTCCCACTCATCATTTGGATTACCTGTACTAATATTATAGAAAATATTATTAGCTAAATATCCTTGTCCACCTCTTTTTCCTGGTTGAGGATGATGTATTCTTGTTTCACGATCTCCATCCACATAAAAAACATTATTATATATTTTAGCTAATGGATTACCTTGGAATGTAATTAAACTATTTAAATCATTTTGGCTAATATTATAACGGAACACCCCATTATATGCTTCATTTAAACATATAAGCATTGCTCCTCCACCATTATTATGGCTGTAATTATATTGATATACTGTTCCATCTGACCAGTCAATATCCCACGCTTGACCATCACCATTATTTTGACCTATTGTATCAAATGCCTCGTTATTTTGGAAAATAGCATCTTTGCATTTCCAAGGCCATATAGTAGCACAGAAATTTTGCCAATAGCTATACTCTAACATATCTACACCAGCTCTATCTGATACATTTTTTTGTATTAATGGACGATATGAATACATAACACATATAGCATCATTTCCTGAATTTTGAACATAATTTTCTTCAATTAAAATATTAGTATGTCCATACTTCTTAACAGTTTCATCATCAATTGCAGCCCCATTAAATTTACCATGATTATATGTGTAGCCCATTACTATTCCAGCACGAGATACATCCTTTACATGACATCCTCTAATTACTATATCATCATACCTAGCAATACCAGTTTCAGACTCATTATCTGGCTTTGAAACATTCATTTGAATTCCGCCATTATTCATATGCTTATCTTGTATATTTCCATCAACATCATGTATATATAAATCTTCTAAATAAATAGATTCCATAGTGCCACCATTTTTAGCTATAGCAGCAACACCTGTACGATCCATTCTAGCTGATACTTTATCACTTGCACTTAAATAATCAAAGTCATCTGATTTATTTGTAATCTCTAAATTATTAATCTTAATAAAGTCTGTATCATAAAGTAACACTGTAGATGATACATATCCTTTACTCCTATGACCAGAGTTATCCATAGGTTGTACATAATCCTGATACCAAACACCCTCACCATCACCATTAATTATAGGTTTAGCTTCTCCACCATACTTAGTTATCTCTATTGGATTTTCCTTTGTTCCGCTTACATCTTTTAAGTGAATAAATCCATTAAAAACAGATCCTGATTCCAATAACACTCTATCACCAGGCTGTAAGTCAACGCCAACAAGTTTATCTAAAGTCTCCCATGCTTTATCTTCTGTTGTAGCATCATTGCTGTTATCACCATTAAGACTACTTATATAATAATCTCTTCCAGTAGTACGTTTTAAACTTTTTTCTGCATAAGTCTCTACTGTAAATAAAGAACTAAAAACTCCTACAGTAAGTGCTAAACTAACTGATTTTAATAACCTCTTTTTCATAACTCCCCCTATTTAACATTATTTTTTGTAAAACTATAAACATTGTTAATATCATTACTAACCTCTAATTCATTAGCACGTTTTGTAATAATATCCTCATAACGTTCCTCACGTAACGCTTTCTTTACGTTATCAGCCACCTCCTCATATGGTATATAATCATAATTTATTCTATTGATACACTGTATCAAGTATAAACATCCATTTTGATCTATTACTTGTGTAACATCTCCAGATTGAAGATCCATAGCAATTTCTAATACATCACCCATTATTTTAGCCATAGAAGATACTTCAGCAGATAATATTGTTTCCTTACTAAAATATTCATTAAGTAATTCATTATTTTTACATAAACTTTCTAATGAATTATTAGCATCTATCTTTTTACTTACTTCTATCATGCTATTTTTTATTTCATTAGTCTTATTTTCATCTAGCTCTAGCGCACTATAGTATACCTTTACAAAAGCTAGTTCAAAATCATCATTTTTAAGAAAAAGCTTATCTTTACTGTTGTTATAATATGTCTTTCCTTCATCTATAGATATCTTCATTCCTTCATTTGTTAAATCATTACAATATGCCTTTTGGATACAATCAGTTTCATACTCTAAAAATATATCTTCAGTATATTTAGACAACCCATAAATAGGTTTTCCTTCTTTTACACTTTTTTCTCTTGCCTCATTCTCATTATTTAATCGTTCAATGAATTCCTTGTACTCTACAGAATCAACATAACCTTTATCCTTTGCCACTTCATAAATACCATGTATTCTCTTTAACTCTTCTATAGTTTTATCAGCTAACATCTTATAAGGATATTCTCCTTCAAATTCTTTAGTCCAAAAATCATCAGTAATTTTCGCTCCATATTTTTCAATAAAATACTGTGTAACTTCATATTTTTTACTATTCATAGCACGAATATATTCATTATTACTAATTTTACTTCCTTCAATTTGTAAGTTTATATTATTAATCGTTCTAGAATACACAAGGGTACTTACTATTAATATTAGCGCTATAGTTATAGATACAGTACATACTAACTTACTTCTAATTTTAAATTTACTTTTCATCTTCGTTGTTTTATTCTTTTTCATCCTATCACTTCTTTCCCTATTTATTCTTAATATAGAAAATATTAGATTGTTATATTATAATTATATCAATAATTAATTTTTAAATCTTATATAATAAAGCCTGGTTTAGAAATAAAGTTGTCTAAAACGGAACAAATAAAAGAGAGGTACTTATATGATTAAAGTTGATAATGAAATCTTCTCTGATACTTTAATAAATATAAATAAAAAATATATTATAAGCGCTACTATTCAGGAAAGAGAAAATTATTATACATTTCCTAGACATACACATAGAAGTGTTGAAATTTATTATTTTATAGAGGGATCTTGTAAGATGGATATTGGAGATGAGGTTATTGATGCTAATAAAGGACATATTATTATAATTCCACCTAATATAGTTCATTCATTTTATTTAGAAACAAAAGAAAAAACTAAATTTATTCATATTCACATTGATGTTAATGAATTAGAATTACTTCTTACAATGGATAATAATATTAAGATTAATTTAATTCCAATTATCTTTTCAATAAAGTATCATTATAGAATAGTTGCAGATAACAATTTAAAATCTTTATTATATTCAATAATTAAAGAAAAAAATGATACTAGCATTATTTCAAGAACATTATGTAATCTATATTTAATTGAATTTATAATAAATGTTATAAAGAAAGAAGATATAACATCTTTATTTTCAAACTTTAAAAATACAATTACACCTAGATATGTTTTACTTTCCTTTGAATATATTGAAAATCACTACTCAGAAAAAGTTCTTATTTCTGATATATCTGAAAGTCTTAATATATCCTCACGTTATTTAAGTAAACTATTTTACAAAGCAACTAATTTAACTATTTTTCAATATTTAACACTTTATAGAGTTAATAAAGCCATTAATCTAATGCTTACTACTAATGAATCACTTACAGATATTTCTTTAAATGTTGGACTTGGTGATGTACAACATTTTTCTAAAGTATTTAAAAATATAATAGGAATAAACCCACGTAAATATAAGCAATTATTACTTGAATCATAAAAAAACTGTAACCTTAGATTTTTCTAAAGTTACAGTTTTTATTATTTTTATTCGAATTCTATAGTTGCTGGTGGTTTTCCTGTACAATCGTACATTACTCTGTTAACACCATTAACTTCATTTACTATTCTAGTTGTTACTTTTCCAAGTACTTCCCATGGAAGATCAGCAGATTCTGCTGTCATGAAATCACTTGTAGTTACTGCTCTTAAAGCAATTGCATAGTCATAAGTTCTTTCATCTCCCATAACTCCAACAGATCTCATATTAGTTAATGCTGCAAAATATTGACCAATTTCTTTATCAATGCCAGCTTTAGCTATTTCTTCTCTGTAAATTGCATCTGCATCTTGAACTATTCTTACCTTCTCAGCAGTTACTTCACCAATTATTCTTATACCAAGACCTGGGCCTGGGAATGGCTGTCTGTATACTAATTTTTCAGGAATTCCAAGCTCTAATCCAGCTTTTCTAACTTCATCTTTAAATAATAATCTTAATGGTTCGATTATTTCTTTAAAATCAACGTAGTCAGGAAGTCCTCCAACGTTATGATGAGATTTAATAACTGCAGATTCACCTAATCCACTTTCAATTATATCTGGATAAATTGTACCTTGAACTAAGAAGTCCACAGCTCCAATTTTCTTAGCTTCTTCTTCAAATACTCTTATAAATTCTTCACCTATGATTTTTCTCTTAGTTTCTGGATCTTCTACTCCAGCTAATTTTTCATAGAATCTTTCTTGAGCATTTACTCTTATGAAGTTTAGGTCATATTGTCCTTCTGGTCCAAATATAGCTTCTACTTCATCACCTTCATTTTTTCTAAGTAGACCATGGTCAACAAATACACAAGTTAATTGCTTACCAATTGCCTTTGATAACATTACTGCTGCAACAGATGAATCAACACCACCTGATAATGCACATAACGCTTTACCATTTCCCACTTTTTCTCTTATTTCTTCAATTGTCTTTTCAACAAATGAATCCATTTTCCAATCTCCTGAACATTCACAAATGTTATAAACAAAGTTTGATAACATTTTAGTTCCTTCTACAGTATGCATAACTTCTGGATGGAATTGAACTGCATAAAGATTCTTTTCCTCACATTCCATAGCTGCTACTGGACAAACAGGAGTATTACCTACTATTTTAAATCCTTCTGGAGATTTTTCTATATAATCAGTGTGACTCATCCAACAAATTGTTGTTTCATGTACACCATCAAATAACTTTGATTTATTATCAACTTTAACTACAGTCTTACCATATTCACTTACTGGCGCAGTTGCAACACTACCTCCAAGAACATGAGCCATAAGTTGTGAACCATAACAAATACCAAGTACAGGTATTCCTAATTCAAATATAGCTTTATCACATAAAGGAGAATTTTCACCATATACACTATTTGGTCCACCAGTGAATATGATTCCTTTTGGATTCATTTCTCTTATTTTTTCAATGCTTAAATTATAAGGATGAACCTCACAATATACATTACACTCTCTAACTCTTCTTGCAATTAATTGGTTATATTGACCACCAAAGTCAAGTACTAATACTAATTCTCTACTCATTAGAATCCTCCTAATGTCTTTTTCTTTATTATCTCGTAAAATTATACATTTTTCAACAAAAACATGAACATTTATTTGCTTTTCAAAATAATAGTTCGTTATATTAACTATAATGTAAATGGCAAACAACAATTTAAATTGCTACTTGCCATTATCAATTTATATTACTCTCTAACGCTATAGTTTGGAGCTTCCTTAGTAATATTTATATCATGTGGATGACTTTCCCTTATTCCTGACGCAGTTTGAACAACAAATCCTGCATTTTCATATAAATCTTCTAAAGTTGGAGCTCCAAGGTATCCCATACCAGATCTTATTCCACCAATTAATTGGTATAAAGTATCTGCTACATAACCCTTATAAGCAACTCTTCCTTCAACACCTTCTGGAACAAACTTCTTAGTTCCATTTTGGAAGTATCTATCAGATGAACCTTTTTCCATTGCTCCTAAAGATCCCATTCCTCTATAAACTTTGTAGCTTCTTCCTTGATATATTTCCATTTCTCCTGGAGCTTCTTCACAACCTGCAAGCATTGATCCCATCATACAAGCACAAGCTCCTCCAGCTAAAGCCTTAACTATATCCCCTGAGTACTTAAGTCCACCATCAGCAATTACTGGAACTCCATATTTTCTTCCTTCTTCAGCACAATCCATAACTGCAGTTAATTGAGGAACACCTACACCAGCAACTATTCTTGTTGTACAAATAGATCCTGGTCCTATACCAACCTTAACACAGTCTGCTCCAGCTTCTGCTAAATCTCTTGTAGCTTCTGCAGTAGCAACATTACCAGCTATTATTTGAAGTTCTGGATACTTAGCTTTTATTGTCTTAACGCCATTAATAACCCCTTGTGAATGTCCATGAGCTGTATCTAATGTAATAACGTCAACCTGTGCTTTAACTAAAGCATCAACTCTATCCATCATATCAGCTGTTATTCCAACTGAAGCTCCACAAAGAAGTCTTCCTCTTGAATCTTTTGCTGCATTTGGATATGCTCTAACTTTTTCTATATCTTTTATTGTAATAAGACCTTTTAAGTTATTATCTTTATCAACTAAAGGTAATTTTTCTATTTTATGAGTCTTTAATATTTCTAATGCTTCATCTAAAGTAGTTCCTTCTCCAGCTGTTACTAATGGGCTCTTAGTCATAACTTCTGAAACTAATTTATCGTAATTTGTTTCAAATACAATATCTCTATTAGTGATTATACCAACTAATTGAGTTCCTCTTGTAACTGGAACTCCTGAAATTCTGTATCTAGCCATTAATTCTAATGCTTCTCTTACTGTATGGTCTTCATTTAAGAATATTGGATCTGTGATTACTCCATTTTCTTGTCTTTTAACTCTATCAACTTCTCTTGCTTGATCTTCTATTGGCATGTTTTTGTGGATAATTCCGATTCCACCTTCTCTAGCCATAGCTATAGCCATTTTCGATTCAGTAACTGTATCCATACTTGCACTCATTAATGGTATGTTTAATGTTATTGTTTTTGTTAATTGAGTTTTTAAACTAACCTGATGTGGTAAAACCTCTGATTTATTTGGTACTAATAATACATCATCAAATGTGTAAGCTGTTTTTAATATTCTTGCCATACTTAATCTCTCCCATCACTTTTATTTTTATTAATCTATGTATTTGCAAATGCCTTTTTTATTTTACTCTTAGGGCTGATTAAAATAAAAAAAAGCATATTAAGTCCACTATCTATGAAGTGAACGTTAATATACTTTTACTTTAAACATTATTCGTGTTTAGGTAAATATATCAAATTCACTCATAGATGAAAATTTAAGGTTTTCAGTAGAAACGCCCTGCCATATTCAGGGCTTATATGAGTTGTTTTATTATTCGTGTTTTTTCGCTTTTTATCATTATAGTTTATGGAAGATAGCTTGTCAATATAATAAATCTTATCCTTTTTATTATATTAATATTTTTCTCTATTCTTAATTATTTTATTATTACATATCCTTTATTTTAGTAATTTTATTTTAGATAATATTAAATTAATCTAATCTAAAATCTACTCAAATATATCTCTATTAAATAATTTCCATAAAGGCATGATATTATTCCTCCAATTGCTAAATAAGGTCCAAATGCAATTTCTGCCTTTCTGTCTTTAAGTTTTAAAATTAAAATTATAGAACCTACAATTCCCCCAAGAATTATTGCTATAAATAAAGTTACTATAACTCCTTTTATCCCCAAAAATAATCCACAAATCAATGCAATATCCACATCACCTTCACCCATTCCACCTGTTAAAATAACTATTAGATAGATAATTCCAAATCCAATAAAAGCACCAACTATATAATCCCACTGAATAGATTTATTTTCTATCCATATTAGTGCATTAAATACTATTCCTGAAATTACACCAAATATAACTGTAGAATTGTAAATATATTTAGTTTCAAAATCAATAAATGCTATTACTATCAATAATGATGCAAACATACAAAATTTAAATAACTCTAAAGTAAATCCAAATCTTAAATAAATTAATACATATAAACAAGAATTTAAAATTTCAATTAAAGGATATTTTATAGATATCTTTTCTTTACAACATCTACATTTCCCACCTAAAAATATATAACTAAAAACAGGTACTAAATCTTTAGGTTTTAAATTATATCCACAGCTTGTACAATGAGATTGTGGAAAAGATATTGATTCTTCTCTTGCTATTCGATATATACAAACATTTAAAAAACTTCCTATAATTAACCCTAATAATACTATAAAAACAATTTCCATTATTACTCCTTTAAATACTACTTATTAATTATTACTTAGCTTAGATATTATACCATCTTTAGTAAACATTTTCTATAAATTGTTAAAATCCTCGTTACTTCTTACAAATATTTTTTTAATTTTAATACTTTTTATCATGTAAAATATTCACTTTTTCTCTATTAATACATATTTATTTCCATAACAAAATAACATAATAGCTTAAGCTATTATGTTATTTTTTATATTTATATTATATTAGTACATTCCATCCATTCCGCCCATTCCTGGTGCACCTGGCATTGGAGCCTCTTTTTGAGGAATATCTACAACAGCTGCTTCTGTTGTTAAGAATGTTGATGCTACAGATGCAGCATTTTGAAGTGCGCTTCTTGTAACCTTAGTTGGGTCAACTATTCCTGCTTTAAGCATATTTACATACTTATCATGTAATGCATCATATCCCATTCCAGTTTCTGAATTCTTAATTCTTTCTATTATTACAGAACCTTCAACACCTGCATTAGTAGCAATTTGTCTCATAGGCTCTTCTAATGCTCTAACTATAATATTTATACCAACTTGTGTATCAGCAACATCTGATTTTAATTCTGCAACTTTGTTGATTACATTAACATAAGCAGTTCCACCACCTGGTACTATACCTTCTTCAACTGCAGCCTTAGTAGCAGCTAAAGCATCTTCAATTCTAAGCTTTCTCTCTTTAAGTTCTGTTTCTGTAGCAGCACCAACTTTAATTACTGCAACTCCACCAGCAAGCTTAGCTAATCTTTCTTGTAATTTTTCTTTATCAAATTCAGAAGTAGTTTCTTCTATTTGAGTTCTTATTTGGTGAACTCTTTCTTTAATAGCTGTGCTATCTCCTCTACCATTTACTATAGTAGTATTTTCCTTAGAAATCTTAACACTTTCAGCTTGACCTAGCATATCTATAGTAGTTTCTTTTAGGTCTCTTCCTAATTCTTCAGAAATTACTTGACCACCAGTTAATATAGCTATATCTTGAAGCATCTCTTTTCTTCTATCACCAAATCCAGGAGCCTTAACAGCAACACAATTAAATGTTCCTCTTAATTTATTAACTACTAATGTAGCCATTGCTTCTCCCTCAATATCTTCTGCTATAATTAATAACTTTTTACCAGCTTGAACTATTTGCTCTAATACTGGTAATATTTCTTGTATGTTTGTAATCTTTTTATCAGTTATTAAGATAAGTGGATTATCTAATACAGCTTCCATTTTTTCTGTATCAGTTACCATGTATGGAGATATATATCCTCTATCAAATTGCATACCTTCAACTACGTCTAATTCAGTTCCCATTGACTTAGACTCTTCAACAGTAATAACTCCTTCATTACCTACCTTTTCCATAGCATCTGAAATAAGCTTACCTATTTCATCATCAGCTGCTGAAATAGCTGCAACTCTAGCTATATCTTCTTTACCATTAACAGGCTTAGATATTTCTAATATTTCTTTAACTGCAGTTTCTACAGCTGTTCTTATACCATTTCTAAGTAACATTGGGTTTGCACCAGCTGTTACATTTTTTAATCCTTCTCTTATAATAGCTTGAGCTAAAAGAGTCGCTGTAGTAGTACCATCCCCTGCAACATCATTAGTTTTTGTTGCAACTTCCTTTACTAATTGAGCTCCCATATTTTCATATGGATCTTCTAATTCTATTTCTCTTGCAATTGAAACACCATCATTAGTAATAAGTGGTGAACCAAACTTCTTATCTAAAACTACATTTCTTCCTTTAGGTCCTAAAGTAACCTTAACTGTATCTGCTAACTTATCAACACCAACTTGCATTGCTCTTCTAGCTTCTTCACCAAATTGAATCATCTTTGCCATAATAATTTACCTCCCAACTATTCTACTATTGCTAATATATCATCTTGTTTTAATATTATATATTCTTCGCCATTAACTTTTACGTCTGTTCCTGCATATTTAGAATATAACACCTTATTTCCAACTTCTACATCCATAGGAACTCTCTTTCCCTCAACCATTGCTCCTGGCCCTATTGCAACTACCTTAGCTTCTTGTGGTTGCTCCTTTGCACTTCCTGTTAATAGTATTCCACTCTTTGTAGTTGTTTCAGCTTCTAATTTTTGTATTACTACTCTATCACCTAATGGTTTTATATTCATAAATAAACCCTCCTATATTTTCATTATTAGCACTCGCTTTACTAGAGTGCTAACATCTTTATATTTATAATATAATTTTAACTGTAATCTTTCAACAATTACTTTCTATATTATTACCCTACTAGGTTCAAATATTACTAATTATAGTAATTTATTTTTAATTTACTTTGTTTTCCATTAATTTTCTAGTATT
This sequence comes from Clostridium sp. K13, assembly GCF_019734195.1. Classification (GTDB taxonomy): domain Bacteria; phylum Bacillota; class Clostridia; order Clostridiales; family Clostridiaceae; genus Clostridium. The sequence goes on from NZ_JAASHM010000021.1 coordinate 27,105, forward strand.
TTTAAATCCTCTGTATAAAAAAATTTTTCTGTACCTTAAAAGCTATGAATTTATTACTTTATTCATAAATTCATAGCTTTTAATTTTAAATCCAAAATACTTTATTTACATATTTCGCATGCCCCTGGGGCAACTTGTACAATATTTATTTACTTTCTTCTAAAATACTTTCTCTCTCTAAATTAACATCTTCAAACTCTTTTAGAGTTGTATTCTTAAGAACAGCTTTAATAGTTGTTCCATTATTAATCTTAGTAAATGCTACTTTAGCTCTAAGTGGTGGTACTATTGTTCCTGCACCATTAATACATCCACCTTCGCACATCATGCCCTCAATAAAGTTTCCAGGTAATTTACCTAACTTGGCAAGCATCATAGTCTTCTTACAATCCACTCCTGATACTTGAACAGGCTTAAAGTCTACTTGTACTCCACTATCAGCAACATAATTCTTAATAGCTGCAGTTAATCCTCCTGCTGCTCCAAAGTTTCTTCCAAATACAGAAGCATCATTAACATTTTCTTCTTCACACTCAAAAGGATTAATATCAAATGCTTCAAATAAAGCAAGTAACTCTTCAAATGTCAATACATAGTCAACAGCATCGGCTATTCCTACTCTAACAGCTTCACCCTTCTTAGCTGTACAAGGTCCTATAAATACAACCTTTGCATCTGGATCATTTTTCTTTATAAATCTTGCTGCTGCAACCATTGGAGATACTGTTCCTGAAATTCTATCCTTTTCACTTGGATTAGTCTTTTCTATAAAACTTAAGAAGCCTGGACAACAGGAGTTTGTCATATATTTATCCCCTCTTTCCATTCTCTCAACAAATTCATTAGCTTCATGAACTGTAACTGCATCTGCTCCTAATGCTGCCTCAACCATATCTTCAAATCCAAGAGACTTTATTGCATTTCTAACTTTACCATAATTCATAGTTGGACCAAATTGACCTGTTATTGCTGGTGCAACTACGGCATACATTTTTCTATTTCTACCTAATCTCTTAGCAACTGGTACTATTAAACTTTTATCAGAAATAGCTCCAAATGGGCATGATCTCATACACGATCCACAGTTAACACAAATTTCTTCTTTTATCATAGCTCTTCTATCATCAGGATTTATATCTAAAGCACCTGTTGGACATGATCTCTTACAAGGTCTCATAACTTCTGATATAGCATCATAAGGACATGCCTTTTTACAACCTCCACACTCTTTACATAATTCTTGATTTATATATGCTCTTCCATTAACAATTGTTATAGCTCCAAAATTACATGCCTCTTGACATCTATGTGCAAGACAATTTCTACATGAGTCTGTAACATTAAACTTATTTATAGGGCATCTGTCACAAGCTGCTTCTATAACATAAATAATTTGCTCATCTGGTCTTATATCTATTAGAGACTCTTCTGCATTATCTCCATTTGCTAAATATCCAGCAGCAAGCTTTGCTCTTTCTAAAACTATAGCCCTTTCTTTATAAACACAACATCTATATTGCGCTACATCCCCTTTAATAACTTCATAAGGAACCTTTTCAATACTCTCTAAATTAATATCATCATTCTTAGCAAGTCTTGCAACTTCCGTTAATACTTCATGCTTTAACTTCTTTAGCTGAGTTTCAAACTTAAACATATCACCACTCCCATCCGTTCTGTATACCACTTCTAATTATACAATATTTTGCCATTTTTGACCTTTATTTCATAATATTCTGACAATTTTATTTATCAAAATTATTTTACATTATAATACATATTTTTTGTGATTTTTTTACTATTTAACTCGTAATAAAAATAAAAAAAGCCTTACGAAATACATTCATAAGACTAATTTTTATAATACCCTAATAAATCTTGCTATCACTCTTTATTATAAAGTCTACTAAAGCATCTTTAATACTCTCTATTAACTCAAAGTCAACAATAGACATATTATCATCTTCACTATGAACAACTCCTACTATTCCATCTTGCCCAATTACTAAAGATGCATCATTATCTCTTCTAAATGACATATGGTCACTACTACCTACGATTCTTCCCTCTTTATTACTAGCATATGGAACCATTTCATAATAAACTTTATCCTCATCTAGCACTTCAATAAAATCATCATATAGTTCTTGACATAATGGATTAGTATTTTTTACAGCTAATCCCTCGTCTCCTTTTATGCCAACACAATCAATATTTATATTATACCAATCTTCATAATTATCTTTAAAATCATTTACAAATTTTGAGCTTCCTATTAACCCCAACTCTTCTGCATTAAAGGCTACAAAAATTATATCATGTTCTGGTTTTTTATTATTATAATATTTAGCTAAATCCTTAGCTGCCTCTAGCAATACTGAAATTCCTGAAGCATTATCAATAGCTCCTTCAATTTTTGTTACTTTTATTTGTGAAGTATCATTATTATTAGATGCCTCTTCAAGCCTTTGCCTTATAGTAACATGATCAAAATGAGCCGAAATTACAACTGCTTTAGAGCTATCTTTACCTTTTATTAATCCAATAATATTATTTACTTCATTATTATTTTCCTCATTTGGATTAAATATGGATCTCATCTCTTTATTTAAAGGAATTTGATGATAAAAGCTACCATTATTAAATGCTTCTAATCCAACTTTTTCAAAATAACTTTTTATAAATTCTGCTGATTTAGTATTTTCATCAGTACCAACAACTCTAGATAAATATTCATCTGATGTTAGCTCTTTCATTATACTCTCAATATCTAAATTTTTAGGATCTTTATATGCTTTATTATTTATCTGCTCACTATTTGAAATTATATCTTTACTAGATACATTCTTCTCTATTCCATTAGTACAACTAGTGAAAAGAAAACTTAAAACTAACGTACTAGATATAATAGATATTAATTTATTTTTTATATTCATAATAACCTCTCCTAATATATTAAATTCTAGCCATTTCTTTTTATGTTACCCATTTCATCCTAAATATATTCTAAAGTTTTTTTCAATATATTTATACTATTATAAAAAAATAATATCAACAATAAATTAATAAAATCTATTGTTGATATTACTATCTATAAACTAAAACTAACTACTTTAATTATTCTACTTTAATATTGTTTTCTCTTGCATAATAGAATAGATATTGTTGTGCAAGCCCTGCTAACTCACCAAATTTTTCTCTTCCAAATACTCTTATTTTATTTAATGATACATCTGGTGCTAAATAAAAATGTATCATTGCTCTTTTTATCCAAACATCTACTGGAAAGGCTGAATGTTTACTCATTGAAAATAACATTATACAATCGGCTACCTTAGCACCTACCCCCATAAAATTTTGTAGTGCTTTATGACATTCATCAACAGGCAATGATTTTATATATTCTAAATCAAATTGCTCTAGTTCTTCTGTTAATTCTCCATTATTCTTAGCATCAAGTGCTGCATTTACTTTTGAAATAGTATCTACTATATACTTACTTCTAAAAGATGCTCCTGTCTCTTTTATTTCTTCTAAAGATACTTCCTTTAATTGCTCTGGCGTTGGAAATGCATAATAAATATTATCTTTATATTCTATCCTATCTCCCCATCTTTCAGATATTTTTTTAATAGTTTTCATTATTGAAGGAATACTATTTCTTGCTGATATTATAAAGCTTATTAACATTTCAAAAGGATCTTGATTCAGTATTCTTATACCATATCCAAACTCAACACTTTTCTTTAAAAGCTCATCCTTTGATAATTCCTCTTTTACCTCTTCATAATTAACATCTAAATCAAAGTAATTTTTCCATATTTCATTAAAATCATTCATATTAGTATTTAGTATTGTTACTGTACTTCCTTCTTGAATAACCTCTATTACTCTTCTATATGCAACTATTATGTAATTAGTATCACTTATTCTTTCCCATCTAAAGCATTGTCCACACTCTAGTATTTGTTTTATATTAAAATCTTTAACATTCTCTAATACTATTGAGTTTTCTTTTTCTATTATATTTGTATAATTCATATTTCCACCTCATTATTTATGGTATCTTTTTAATTTATTATTTATACTTTATTCTTTCTAAGTTTATAATTTTATATTCTAAAGAAAAATATTATTAATTAATAATTTATATTATCTATGCTATATTAATTATCATTACTTTTCAATAGAAAAACCTATAATTAATTTAAGCCATTATAGTTATATTTACTTATCTATAATGGCTTAAATTATTATATAAATTTTATCTATTAATTGAATATATAGTCTTATACTCTTCTACTATTTCTTCTAAAACTTCAGCTGATACTCTCATCATTTTTGAGCATCTAGTTTCAAATTCAAAATACTTATCTTTTAATGGAATACAATCTAACGTCCCCATTCTTCTATTAAACTCACTTAAAAATCTTCCTGTCATCTCTCTTACGTGAGGACTATTATGCCCTCGCTCATTAGTAAACATTATACCTAATGCAGCTATTGCTCCAGTTGCAGCCCCACAAGTACTACCTATTGCCATACCACCCCCAAATGATGACATAGTCATTAAGGTTTGCTTAGAAATATTTAAATCATACTCTTCATTTACTGCTACAAGTATACATTCAGCACAATTTAAATCATATTTATTATCGTAATATTTCATTGTTGTTTCTAATAACATTTAATTAGTCTCACTTTCTATATAAAACCTAATTTATTATAAGGTTGCATACTCATTTATAACACTAAATACCTTTTTAAGTAATTGGTCCATATTCTTTCCTCTTAAGAATTGCATTTCTATTTCTATTCCCCCAGTTAAAAATAGCTTAATTTCTGAGTCAATATCAAAATGACCTGCTGTTTCTATTGAATAAGTTACTATTTTATTATAAGGAATTGCATAATACTCTGTCTTCTTGCCAGTAATTCCTTGTTTATCACATATAAGTACCTTTTTATCTGTAAATAATGCTGCATCCCTAACAGTCTTTACAGCAAATAAAGGCTTTTCATTACTACCTACAAATTGCATCAATGATGTTGGAATTTCTATTTCTCCATAAAAATTAAATTCTCTTTTCTTACTTTCTTCCATACTATAGCTCCTCCAATCATATATAACTATAATAAAATCTTATTTAAATTATATCACGAATCGAGTAGGAGGCAGATAATTATTTTATCTACCGACCTCTCACACCACCGTGCGTACCGGTCTGGTACACGGCGGTTCCTTAAGTTTAATGAATTTTAATATATTGACGTGTTAGGCTTTTCAAGCCTAAGTCGTTAAAGAATTGATTTGTTAGTGTAGTATTTAATATTGCACTATTTGCTACTCGCCAGTATCCTTTACGGGTATTGGCGAATTTTATTGCTTGATAGTGATTAAGTCCTAATTTCTTAAGGTTTTTATATCTTGTTTTAACCTTCTTCCATTGTTTCCATATACACATTCTTAATCTCTGTTTAATCCATTTATCCAATTGAGCAACAATACCTTTGCACTTTGCTATTCCATAATAATTAATCCAACCTATATTAACTTGATTTAGCTTAATTATTCTTTGTTCCAAAGTCATCGGTTTTGACCTTGATAATATTTCTCGGAGTTTGTCTTTATGCTTCCTTACTGATTGTTTAGATATGCTTGAGTATGCCTTACCAAACATAATTCCTAGTGTGAACCCTAAGAATTTTCTTTTCCAAGGTGTTTCAACTGCACTTTTATTAATATTTACTTTGAGTCTTAGTTTCCCTTCAATAAATCTGGTTATGTTTTCCATAACCCTCTCTCCAGATCTTTTACTCTTTACATAAATATTACAGTCGTCCGCGTAGCGACAAAATCTATGTCCTCTTTTCTCTAATTCCTTATCTAATTCATCTAGTATAATGTTAGATAATAACGGACTTAGCGGCCCACCTTGTGGCGTTCCTTCTTCGTTTGATACCACTATTCCATTAATCATTATTCCTGATTGTAGATATTTTCTTATTAATTTCAAAACTCTTTTATCTTTAATGTCTTTCGATAGCTTATACATTAAAATATCATGGTTTACTTTATCAAAGAATTTCTCTAAGTCTATGTCTACAACCCATCTATAACCTTCATTAATATAACTTTCAGCTTTCTTTATTGCATCTTTTGCACCTCTNCGGAATCCAAAGCTACTTTCTGAGAAATTTTCATCATAAATTAGGTTTAGTTCTTGCGCAATTGCTTGTTGGATAAATCTATCTAAAACCGTAGGTATTCCTAGTAATCTAGTACCTCCATCTGATTTTGGAATTTCAACCCTTCTAACTGGCATTGGTCTATACTCATTATTAAATATATCTTCTCTAATTTGAGGCCAATTTGTTTGTAGAAATTGTTTAAGTTCATAAACTGTTATTCCATCAACTCCATGACTTCCTTTATTAGATATTACTCTATTCATTGCTAGAAGCAAGTTTTCCCTAGATAATATTCTTTCTAATGAGCCATATTCAAATTCACCGTTCTCTCCTTTTGAAGTTGCCGAGAATCCTCTATGCGCTCTTTGCTTATGTTCAAGTTCCACTCTATCTTGGGCACTAGAGCCTAAATATTTAGTTTTCTGCAATCTTTGATTATTCTGCGAAACTTTCAAAATTCAAAACCTCCTTAAAGTTCAGTCCTTCATCCGCTATCGCGATTAGCGGAGTTACTATGACTTCTGCTGACTTCTGATAGTTCAGCTACATATCACTATGTAGGTTATTGCTTTAGAAAGTCATCTTTATTAGCAATATATCTATCAGACCTCCCCAGGTAAGAGCAACAACCTTCATCTCATACATCTGCTACATTTACTCCTAAAGTTTCGGGTAGTGTTGGACTTTGTTTTGTGTTGCAAACTCGTCCGACCTTAGTAAGCCTTATATGTAGTTCGTGTCCCTCAGACCGAGATTTTGCCTCCGACTTCCTTCAGATTCCACCTCACGATGGACACCCTTGTCATTAGCTAGTGGTTCCCACTACCAAGCCCACAACGGACTTTCACCGTCAAGTTGTTACCCATGCTGGGCGCACAACAAAAAAGGTTGTAGTTTAAACTACAACCTATAACAATCTAAAATTATCTTCTATTTTGTTCTTTTTTAGCTCTTCTGCAAGCTAAACATCTTGTAGGTTCGTTATCGAATCCTTTTTCTTTGTAGAATTCTTGTTCTCCTACTGTGAATACGAATTCGCTTCCGCAATCTCTACATGTTAATGTCTTATCTGTCATAAATATTCCTCCTAAAATTAAAGATTCTAAATTGATATAATAATCTCTAATTTTCGAGAAACTATCTACCTAAATGAAACTTTTTTATTTGTTAGCAAACTTGTTACTCCTTTATAATACCATAATATATATTTAATTGCAACCTTTTTTAATTATTTTTTTTAAATATTTAAAATAAACACAATATTTTCCATATAGATGGTAAATATTTTTAGATTTACATCATTGTTTTGTACACTTTTTAACTGATTTTTGAGAAAGTCCTTTTTTAATTTCAAAGCATCCAACTAAAAACAAAAAAATACCAAAGGCCTTTTTTAACCATTCAGAAGATAAATAATTTGCTAAAAAAGCACCTACAATAGATCCTAATACTCCAAATAAAGCTATTGGTATTACTAACTTAAGTACAACATTTTTATTTTTAATATGAATTATAAGCGCAAAAATAGCCATTGGTATAGATGAAAGTAAATTAATACTTTGAGCAATTTTAGGATCAATATTTACAAACATAATTAAAGCTGGGATAAGAATTGTTCCTCCACCCATTCCCATTCCACCAATTATTCCTGCAAAAAAACCTATTATTGTATATATCATTAAAACACCATCCTAAAAGCAGCTATTATCATTATTATTCCAAAAATTATTCTTAAAAACCTTCCTGTAACTTTAGATAATAATTTAGCTCCAATAATTCCACCTACTATACTTCCTATTGTAACTCTCCATGTTAACTGAAAGTCATAAGTTCCTTTAAATATATAAATAGTCGAACTTGCTGCAGTTAAAAATACAATTATAGCTAATGCTGTAGCATGTGACTTATGTTCTTCTACCTTAATAATATCATTTAGAATTGGTACTAAAAGAGTACCTCCACCCGAACCAAAAGTCCCATTTATAAATCCTGTAAATAAGCCAATTAAAGAATTTTTTATACTAAAACTTCTTTTTTTATTTTCCATCTAATTCACCACCTAATCGTATTTTAACCAATTCATATTGTTTTAATTAAAAGTAAATCTATGAATTAACGATATTTTTAAAATACTTTTTAATGATTCTATTTAAATAATTTGTAAAAGAGATAATATTAATCTTTAAAATACAAAAGCATTACTAGAAACTTAAATTTCTAGTAATGCTTTTTAGTTTTTTATCTATTTTTTATTTTTTTTTAATATTGATGTTCCTAAGATAGCTAATGCTCCTCCAATTGCAGCAACTACCCCTGCACCTATAGGTGCTCCTGTATTTGGTAACTTTCCATTTGGTTTTTCTGTATCCTGAGATGGTTTGCTTGGTTTTGATGGAACTTCTGGTTTTTTATCTTCCTCTGGAGCTTCTGGTTTTTCACCTTCTCCAGGATTTTCTGGTTGCTCCGGTACTTCTGGTGTTTCTTCACCTTCATCTGTTGCTACACCAACAAAAGTAGGCTTAATTTCAAATATTTCTGGTTTTCCAACATTTTCTGACCATTGAAGTTTTACTGTTACAATATTAGTTGCTTCATCTAAAACAAATTCATTATAACCTTCAGTTAAATTTCCTAGTTCTATCCATTCTCCTGATGATTTTTGTGCTGTAACCTTAGCTCCTGAGATATTATCAATCCCTTGAACTACTGTTATTTTAGATGATAATTTATTATCTAAAATTTTATAAACTAATTCATCTCCTGCAACAATATCTCTACTTGGTATATATGCCGAATTTAAATTATTATCTCTTGTATTTTCTGCTCTATCAATATAAGTTCCCTTAGCTGTTGTAGTTACTAAATATTCTTCAGTTAAATTATTTACAGTAAATTCTCTTACCTTTATCCAACGATCTCTATATTTTGTTGATGTTGCTTTTAAATATCTAGCTTCAATATCTAAATCCTTAATTACAATATCATTAGGTCCAAAATCAACATCTATTTGAGTCCAATTTTCACCATCTACAGAATATTCAAGTACTCCATTATTTATAAAGTCTTCATCATGACCTTGTAATAATCTTATATCTCTAACATTCATTGTCTTTCCTAAGTCTATTTGAATGTAATCTCCCTCTTGAATAAATGGAGTTGTTACAAGTTGTGTCCCTGTATCATAATCATCTCCATAGATAGCTTGTCTGTGTGGTCTGTCAGGATTTATTGGTCTATTAGTTGTCATTGTTATCTCTGGCATACCCTCTGTATGGATTTTTATAGATTCCAAGTTAACCTTTGTATCCTTTAATGCCCTTATTCTAAAGTACTTACCTGTAACAGGTTTTACTTCTCTAAATGATGCACCGCTTTTTACTTCTTGCCAATTCCAACTTCTATTATCTAACGAAGTTTCTATTACAAAGTCTTCTGTATTTAAAACTCCTATAGTATTTAATGCAACTACTCTTTTTATATCATTTAAGGCAATTCCTATAGTTTCTCCTTCTTTTAAAGATACTTCTCCGATATTATCTAATGATACAAATTCTTCATCTCCATCTGTTCCCTTTAGTATATTTACCTTTGATGAATCAACCTTTCCTAATGCCTTTTCACTACTTTTATTTACATTTACTTTAAAATCCCTAACAAATAATTTATTATCAATATCCTTAGTAGCTCTATATCTAACATATCTTGCTTCAATATCACACTCAACTAATACTTCTCTATTACTCGGATTAGCTGTTAACTCTGTCCAATTAGTACCATCCACAGAGTATTCTAATGTTCCATCTAAAAGTATTTCTGTATCATATCCAGTCTTACCCATTAATAAATACACATTATTTAATTTTTCTACTGTACCTAAGTCAAATCCTATATATTGATTAGATTTAATATTATCCTTTGACCAAAAACCATTATCTAGTAACTTATCAAACATCTTATCAGGTCCATGTGTCCCTTTAGGCATGTACCATTGTTCATATTCATTATGCTCTATATTTCCAATAGATGTGTAATTATACTCTTTATCTTTTAATACTGTTGTTTTATTATCAAAATATTTATTTCCAACTTCATGAGCTTCCCTTATAAATGGATCTACAACTAAATTAGCTATTAATTCCTTCTTACTATCTAATTCTAGCAATGCTTTTGTTCCCTTATATTTATTGCTCCAGAATCCAATCATATTATCTGATTTTATATCTTTCAACATTTCAACTGTCATTAATCCTGTATTAGCATACATTTCGAATTTTTCTAAATGACCTTCAATTTGTTCTAATAACTTTTCATTTCTTAATGTATTTCTTAAAGTATCTGGAGTAGATTTCATTTTTTCAAATTCAGAAGTTAATTCATTTAACTCACTACTTACATCTTCTCCTTTATTCCACTTTTCCCACATTGAAGTTATAAGAGAATTTAACTCTGGTGAATCTGGTCTTCCTGTATCTAATCTTGTAGTATGATTTGCAAATTCTTTTAATGAATCTTTAGCTTCCCCACCTACTATTTCTAATGCTGTATCCCAAGATCTATTATAGTCATAATTCTTAGTATTCCATGCATAGTCAGCCCCTGTTATAGTTGATATTTTAGATGCTTCAGCAAATCTCATTGGATTGACAATAAATCCTGATATTTCATCATCTAAATTTGTGTCTAAATCATATATTGGTCCTAATGCTAATTTATCCTCTTTATAATCATTAACAGGATAGTTCCACCATAACATCATTTTCTTACCATATATATCAGTTACCTTATTAGCATCATCCATAGATACTCCTCCTGGAGGAATAACATCATTTCCTGTCCACATAACTTCTATATCTTCAGCTAAAGTGTTAGCAAAATCTTGTGTATATTGCTTTATATTTGTACTATTCATTTCAAACATAGAGCTAGCCCAGTACTCTTTAGGAACTGTTATTAATGTTTTAACCCCTTCTCTTGTCTTAACAAACTCTTCATTAAATCTATTTAATATTTCAGCTTGCTTAGCTCCCTCATTATTTTCTATATCATCCCAAAGTATGGCAAATCTTCTAACACCCATATCATATAATGTTTGAGCTTTATTAATTAAAGCTTGGAAATCTGCTTCTGCCTCTGCTGCATTTTCTCCATTTTCACCTTCAAACTTAATATCTAAACCTGGAGAAATAGCAAATACAAAGTCCACCTTATTTTCATCTGCAGTATGTATTAATTCTTGCATTCTATCAAGTTCTGATGCTGGATAAGGTTCTCTCCAAAGTTTTCTATGATATGGATCAGATTTAGGTGCATATATATATGCATTCATCTTATTTTCACCATACATTCTTAGTTGATCTAGCCTTTCTTCTTGAGTCCAAGGTGTTCCATAAAACCCTTCTACTACAGCTCTTAATTTTACACTTGGTTCATCCTTTATAGTAACTTCTTCTATAATTTTATTGTTATCATTTTCTATAATTTGCTTTAATGTTTGAACTCCATAAAAAGTCCCTGATTCATCATTACCTCTAATAATTATTTTATCGCCCTCTTCATTATCCCTAGTTACTAAAACATACCCTTCTTCTTTAGTAATCGTAGATGCATCTACTCCAGTTTCATTAAGAGCTTCTTCCAATTCAGTTATATTATCATTAACTTCACCTATATATATAGTTGTAGCACCTTCAACTAATGTTTCATTAACAGTTATATTCATGCTAGATAAAATATTTTTTAATAATTCAACAGCATACTTATCTGCTTCACTTCCTCCAATTATATTAATTGTTTCTGTTAATTCTACTTCATTTTGTAAAATTTCCATGCTTTGTGGTAATGGATTAATTGTTAAATTATTATTAGATAAAGTGCTTACCACTTCTCTTGTTATTTCATTAGATGCTTGTACACTTATTGATGCCATAGAATTTACAGCTAACATTGCTACTAAGCACATACCCAATTTCCTTGCAAATTTTGCTCTTGACATATCTCATCTCTCCACTCTATAAAATACTTTCAATATAGTTTTTTCTATAAATTTAGCTTTTTTTATAAAAAAAAAAGCTAAAGGATATAGAAAAAATCTATTCCTCTAGCTAATGCCTACTTATTTGTAGTTACACGCCTGTTAATTTATTAATTATATTAACTACACTTTACCATAGGCTTTCTTTTTGGTAAACATTTTCATACATAATTCCTAGAATTTCTCCATAATTTCTAAAATTTTTACTATAACTCCGATTTTATAAATTACTATATTGCCACTCTTGTATTAATCATAGCAGAATTTTAATATATCGTTAAAAAAATTAAAATTTTAAGACAATTTAGAATTTTCTTTCAGAAACCCTTTACATACTTTGTCGAATATTGTATATTATAGTTGTAATTTGTATAAACTAAAAAGTTAAATATATTTATGTAATATAAAGAAAGGGTGATATTATGGCTAATATCGGAATATTCGACGTTTTAGGTCCAATTATGATTGGTCCATCATCATCTCATACAGCTGGAGCTGCTAGACTTGGAAAAATAGCAGGAACAATTGTTAATAAACCTATTAAAGAAGTAAGTTTTCTTCTTCATGGATCCTTTAGGGAAACATATAAGGGGCATGGAACCGATCGTGCTCTTGTTGCAGGAATATTAGGATTTCTTCCTGATGATCCTAACCTTAAAGATTCTATTTCAATTGCAAATGAAAAAGGAATAATCATTAGATTTCTTCCAGCTGATTTGGGACAAGTTCATCCTAATACAGTTAAATTTTTAATTAAAGATATTGATGATATTGAATGGGAAGTACTAGGCTCTTCTATTGGTGGTGGATTGGTTGAAATTCATGAGATTAATGGAAAAAAAGTTAAAATAACTGGTGAATATCCTACTATTATTACTTGCCATGATGATGTTCCTGGTACTGTTTCTAAAATATCTACCCTTTTCTATGAAAATAAAATAAATATTGCTTTCATGTCACTTAGTAGAAATCAAAAAGGTAAAGATGCTACTATGACCTTAGAAGTTGACACTAATATTTCAGATGAAATTATAAATGAAATAAAATCAATAAATGGAGTAAACCGTGTTATTGTAATTAATTCTTTAAGAGGATTTTAACTATGAATATTGCAAAATCAGGTAAAGAACTTATTAATATATGTCAAAAAGAACAAATATCATTAAGCGAATATGCTATTCGTAAGGAAGTTGAAGCTAAAGGTGTTTCACGAGAAGAATTATTTTTACAAATGAAAAATACACTAAATGCAATGAAAGAAAGTGCTACTTTAGGTAGAGAGAAAAAGGTGTATTCTCTTAGTGGACTTATTGGCGGAGATGCTTATCGTCTACAACAATATAGCAATTCTGGTAAATCCCTAATGGGTAGTGGTATTGTTACTGCAATGGCTATGGCTATGTCATCCTCTGAAGTTAACGGTTCTATGGGTAAAATTGTAGCGTGTCCAACTGCTGGTTCATGCGGTATATTACCTGCAGCAATGGCATCAGGTGCTGTTGTTGAACTTATGGGTGGAACTCCAGAAATGAGTTTAGATGCTGCCGCTATTATTTTCAAAAATGTATTAGGTCTTGTATGTGACCCTGTTGCTGGTTTAGTTGAAATACCTTGTGCAAAAAGAAATGTATCCGGTGCAATAAACGCCCTTTGTACAGCTGATTTAGTAATGGCTGGTGTAAATTCAAAGATTCCTTTTGATGATGCCCTTTCAGCAATGTATAAAGTTGGACTAGGAATGCCTGCTGAATTAAGAGAAACTGCTTTAGGTGGTGTTGCCATTACTGAAACTGGTTTAAAACTTAAAGAGAAAGTATTTGGAAAAACTAATAATTAATAGGGGGATTAAGATATGAATATTATATTTGGAACGATTCTTTTACTTATAGTTCTTGGATTATTTACTTTATTCAGTTATAAAGCTCCAAATGGAATGAAAGCTATGGGGGCACTAGCTAATGCCGCTTGTGCGAGCTTCTTAGTTGAAGCATTCCATGATGCATTCTTTGGAGGAGTATTAAATATTGGATTTTTACAAAGTGTTGGTGCTGCTAATGGTAGCTTAGGTGGGGTTGCTGCAGCAATACTTGTGCCCCTAGCTCTTGGTGTTTCTCCAGTTTATGCAGTATTAGTTGGACTTGCATGTTCAGGATTTGGTATTTTACCTGGTTTTATTGCTGGATACCTTATATCTTATGTTATTAAATTCTTAGAAAAGAAAGTACCTGCTGGTTTAGACCTTATTGCTATTATAATTATTGCAGCTCCACTTTCTCGTTTAATAGCATCAGGTATGACACCAATTGTTAATAGTACATTATTAAAAATAGGTGATGTATTACTTTCATCTGCTAATTCAAGTCCTATAATTATGGGAATTATTCTTGGTGGAATATTAACAGTAGTTGCTACAGCTCCACTTAGCTCAATGGCTCTTACTGCTATGCTTGGATTAACAGGAGTCCCAATGGCTATAGGTGCCCTAGCAGTGTTTGGTTCTTCATTTATGAACTATGTATTCTTTGGAAAAATGAAATTTGGTTCTAAAAAAGATACTATTGCAGTTGCAATAGAACCTCTAACTCAAGCAGATATAATTAGTGCTAATCCTATTCCGGTTTACGTAACAAACTTTATAGGTGGTGCATTAAGTGGCATAATAGTCTCTCTTATGGGATTAGTAAATATGACCCCTGGTACTGCCACTCCAATTGCAGGCTTTGCAGTTATGTTTGCCTATAATCCAGCTATAAAGGTATTAATAGCTGCTGCTGGTTGTATTTTAGTAAGTGTTATCAGTGGATATATCGGATACTTCATCTTTAAGAATAAAAAAATTCTTACTGCTGATGAGATTAGAAATCCACAAGCAGCTTAAATATATATAACACAAATTACAATTCATTGTGAATAAATCCCTTAATTACAATCTGTGTTGCTAATAATTTAATTTATAAATTTTATCCTTATATAAAAAACGTACCACTACTTATGGTACGTTTTTTTATCTATATAATATAATTTTTTATAGAGCTCCAATTTTCTTAAGTGTATCAGTTATATGTCTTCCTTCTTCAACACCTTCAATAATTCTTCTAGCTCTTACACTATCCCCTATGTTAACAACTTCAACATTAGTTCCAACAAAGTTTTCTTGTAATTCAGCCATTAATGGAGAGTATGCTCTCATTCCTAAACATACAAATCCATAATCAAAGTTGATTTCTTCATCTACTCCATCTTTATTAACTATGAAGCTACTATCCTTAATTTCTAATAATGAAGTTTCAACTCTTACATCTACTTCCTTCTTCTTAAGCATAGTCATGAAATCAAGCTTAGTTATTATATCCATTCCATTACCTACAGCTGGCATTCTTTCAACTATAGTAACATGAGAACCCTTGTGAGCGAAGTATTCAACTACATCTAGTCCAACAGCTCCTCCACCTATAACTCCTATTTTCTTCCCTTCTAAGTCCATTTCATTAAACTTTTCAATATTATTTATTAATCCAAATATTGATAGTACTTTTGAATCTTCCTTATCAACTCTATCATGTAATCCAGCTATTGGAGGTAATAATGGAGTAGATCCTGTAGCATTAACAACTACATCTGGCTTTAAGTTTTCTATTGCTTCCATTGTAGCAGTAGTATTTGTAAATATATAAAGATTTCTTAACTTCTTAGCTCTATTAATTAAGTAATCTGGGAAATCATTAATTCTATCCTTAGCTGGTAATTTAGCTATCTCTCTAGCTAATCCACCTAAGTAAGGCTTAGCTTCAAATAAGAATGTTGTACATCCAACTTCAGCAGCTGTACAAGCAGCTTCAAGCCCTGCAGTACCTCCACCAATAACAACAACGTTAACTGGCTTATTTACTTTCATTGATGTATGAGCTTCTTCCCCTAAAATAACTTCTGGATTTATTGTACATCTTACAGGTCTATTTATTCCTATTCTGTGACCAGCACATCCAATGTTACAAGATATACATTTTCTTAACTCATCTTCTCTTCCGCTTCTTACTTTATTAACCCATTCTGGATCAGCTATAAGGCCACGTCCCATTGCTAATAAATCAGCATGTCCTTCTGCTAATATCTTTTCAGCAACTTCTGGATTTCTTATGTTTCCTGAAGTTATAACTGGCTTATTAAACTTTTCTTTAAAAGCTTTAGCCATGTATGATCTCCAACCATCTTTTAAGTAGTTAGCATCTATTTGATATTGAAGCGTATCATTAACTGCTGCAGATACATTTAATATATCTATTTCATCAACAAGATATTCCATCATTTCTAATGTATCTTCTAATGTATTTCCACCCTCCATAAATTCATCAGCACTAAATCTAAAGCTTATTGGGAACATTGGTCCTACTGCAGCTCTAACCTTTTCTAATACTAACTTAGGGAATCTTACTCTATTTTCTAAGCTTCCACCAAATTCATCCGTTCTTTTATTATATAATGGTGATAAGAATTGACATAATAAATAAGAATGTCCCCCATGAATCTCAACAGCATCAAACCCAGCCATTTGAGCTCTTCTTGCAGCATCTGCATACTTATCTGCAATTGCATATATTTCTTCTACTGTAAGTGGTCTTGGAATAGCTCCTCCTGCTTTTGAAGGTACATTTGAAGAAGATACTGGAGTATGTCCTTCTATTCTTCCTGGCACAGCTGATGCTCCAGAATGATTTATTTGAATAGCAACACAAGCACCATGTCTATGTAATCTTTCAGTTAATCTAAATAAATTTGGCATATATCTATCATGGTCTAATCTAATTTGAGTTGTTCCATTTGAACCTACAGGAAAATCAACACAAGCATTTTCTACTATGATTAATCCTGTTCCACCTTTAGCTCTCTTTTCATAATATTGAACATGTTCTTCAGTGAAATCACCCATTGCTCCACCATAGTTTGTTCCCATTGGAGGCATAGCAACTCTATTTCTAATAGTCATATTTTTAATTGTTAATGGTGTAAATATGTTTTGGTACTTATTCATCCTACATTCTCCCTACAAATATATATTGATAAAGTTTTAACTTTTGTTTTCATACGATCTCTTACTTAAGTATACCCGTTGAAAAGCTATAAATCTAATGAATATTTATATCATTATTTATAGATATTATCTATATAAATTAAAAGTGAAAGGCTGTGCATCTCTGCAACAGCCTCTTTCATTTAAAAGTACAATTATTTGTTATTTTTAGTTATATAGTCTTCTAAAGCTTCCATTGCTAAAACATAACCTTTTTCACCGAATCCACACATTTGTCCTATACAAGCAGGAGCAGTCTTTGATTCTTTTCTAAATTCTTCTCTAGCATGTACATTTGAAATATGAACTTCAACTGTTGGAATTCCAGTATTTCCCTTAATTGCATCATGTAAAGCTATGCTGTAGTGAGTGTATGCACCTGGGTTAATAACAACACCATCAAACTTTTCAAAATATGCTCTTTGTAAGAAATCTATCATAGTTCCTTCACAGTTACTTTGAAGAAGTGTAACTTCGTGTCCTCTTTTTTCCCCTTCTTCTTTTATATAATCACAGATTTCAGTAAAGCTCTTTGATCCGTATATTCCTTTTTCTCTAACACCTATCATATTTATGTTTGGTCCATTTATCACCATAAATTTCATAATAAATTCCTCCTAAATTTTACTTATTGCTACCAAATAAGAATTCTTTCATGTGTTCTATCGGCATTTCTTCTCCAGTCCAACATTTGAACGCTTCTGCACCTTGGAATAACATCATTCCTAATCCATTGATTGTTGGACATCCAACTTCTTCAGCTAATTCTAATAATCTAGTTTTTGCTGGTTGATATACAACGTCACTTACTATAAGATCTGGTCTTAACATATCTTTTTCTATGTAAGTTTGACCAACGTATGGCTTCATACCCATTCCAGTACCATTTGTGAATATTGCAGAGTCAGCAATTTCTGCTCTTAAAGCTTCTTTATCTTCTAATCTAAATAATTTAGCTTTACAGTTAGTTTTTTCATTTATTTTCTTAACTGTTTCTTCTGCTCTTGCAAAAAATTCATCATCTTGATTGAATATTGAAAGTTCAGCTACTCCATCTAAAGCTGCTTGGATACAAATTGCTGTAGCTGCTCCCCCAGCTCCAACTATAGTCATCTTCTTACCAATAACATCGAATCCAGCATCGCTTAATGATCTCATATAACCAACACCATCAGTTATGTGTCCAGTTAAAACACCATCATCATTTATTACTGTATTTACAGCTCCTGCAAGTTCTGCAGCTGGAGTTAATTTATCTAAGTATTTATGAATAACAGTTTTATTTGGCATTGAAACATTGCACCCTCTAGCTTGCATTGCTTTTAAGCCTTTTACTGCATCTTCTAATCCATCATTTCCAACTTCAAATGCAAGGTAAGCATAATCTAAACCTAAGTATTGAAATGCTTCATTATGCATCTTTGGTGAGCTTGTATGTTTAATTGGTGTTGCTAATAATCCTATTAATGTAGTATAACCTGAAATACGTTTTTCCATTGTATTCTCTCCTTTATATCAATAGCTTCTTACTATAAGCTACTCTAATCAACTTAATCGTCTTAGTATTTTTGAATAAATATAATGAACGTTAAATATTTAACACTTAATTCACTTTTATTATATTCTAGTATTCTATACTATTCCAATTGATTTTAACCACATTATCTATAGATATAACCTATGTATTATTAAGAATTACATATTACTTATTTATAATTAAACATTAAATATATAAAAATAATGATGAATTATAGATTTGATTTATCTAAATTCATCATATAAATTTCTTATGCTATTGACTCTTCATTTTTCTTTACCCATTTATAGTACTTATCTTGACATTCTATAGAACAAAACTTATTTCCATTCCAGAAGTCTAAATAATTAGTTTCTCCATTACACACACTACATTTAAATGTTTCCTTGACTTTCATCATATTATATTGCCCCATATTTAATTTGTTGAATTTCATTTTATATGCCCCCTTATAATTTAAATTATTATATATATTTTATCACTTTTATATCTAATTAGTAATTCTTTTTATAGATATTTTCTATTATTTTTATAGTTTAAATCTATAATTTGTTATTTACATTAATTTAAACTTATATGTTTATTATTCTATTTCCTATTACATCCATTAGTTAAATTATTGACATATCATTTTATCTAATATATTATTTATCGTAGCGTTAAATAGTTATATTCCATTAATAAAATATTCAACACTTAATTTTCAATCTGTTAATTTATAACCTTTACATAGGCTAAATATTATCAGAATTTTAATATTAATTATTGGGAGATAATTTTATGAAGTTTAATTTTACAAAAGGAAAAAACAAATCTACTGAGCTTGCTGTAAGAATGGGAATATCTCTTGTACTTGCTCTAATTATTGGTTCTGCTTTCATATTATTAAGAGAAACATTAATTGCTAATGATAAAACCTCTATATGGAATGCTATTAATAATATTTTATTTCAAGATATAACTGCTGATGAAGGAAGAAATTCTCTAGGTATCTTTTACATATTAGGTCAGCTATTTATTAACTGTCTTCAATTAATAATAATTCCAATGGTATTTTCATCAATTGCCCTTGCTATGTGTCATATTAGTGATACTAAAAAACTTGGGAGAATATCATCAAAAACACTATTAGGATTTTTAACTACATCTGTATTTGCATTAGCAACTGCATGTCTCTTTGGTTTTACTGCTTACAAGCTTGGTTTCTTTAACATTAATATTTCTAGTAATGTTGCTACATCTGTAACTACAGCTAGTGGAAATAATCCCTTAATTGTAATACTTAATGCAGTTCCTAATAACATAGCTAATGTTATGACAAATAATTCAATGGTATTATCTATAGTATTTTTAGCTGTAGTTATTGGTTTATGTATTAATGCCCTCGGTGAAAAAATATTAGTTTTAAAGAATTTACTTATTGATATAAATAATATAATTAGTGTATTTTTAGGCTTTATTATAACTAAATTTAGTCCTATTGCTGTTTTCGTATTAGTTACTAGAACTTTTGCAGTATACGGTTTAGATCGTTTAAAGCCAGCTTTGGCATATATGCTTACAGTTGCACTTGCATCAGTAATATTTTTAATAATTGCTTATCCACTATTTGTTTATTTATTAACTAAATTAAATCCCTTTATATTTATGAAAAAAATTGCTAAAGTTGCTCTTTTAGGTTTTTCAGCTGCAGCCTCTTCTGCTGCATTATCATTAAATGAAAAAACAACAGTTGAAGAGCTTGGAGTTGATAAAGATATTGCCTCTTTTGTGCTTCCTTTAGGAATGACTATTAATATGAATGGTACTGCAATAATGCAAGTAATAGCAGCTATCTTTATTGCTGCAAGCTCTGGCTATTCATTA
Organism: Clostridium sp. K13; assembly: GCF_019734195.1. Classification (GTDB taxonomy): domain Bacteria; phylum Bacillota; class Clostridia; order Clostridiales; family Clostridiaceae; genus Clostridium. The sequence continues at coordinate 47,799 of NZ_JAASHM010000021.1, forward strand.
ACTATTCAAAATGTAATATTAATAGCAGTTTTAGCACTGATAGCTTCTATAGGAACACCATCTGCACCTGGTTCATCATCAATAATACTTTTCACAGTATTAACAGGAATGGGATTTAATAATGAAGCTACACTTATAGCTTATTCATTAATTATTGCTATAAATAGACCTATAGACATGCTTATTACATGTTTAAATGTAATTGGAGATTCTGCAACGGCAGTTGTTGTTGCTAACTCTGAAGGATCTTTAGATAAAAATATATATAATAATTAAATTAAAAGGAGTATCTACTACTATCTTAGATACTCCTTTTAATATTTTTTAAATTGCACTAATAATACCCTATCTATATATTGTTTTCACTTATATTTCCTTGATTATATTCTATATTATTGTCCATTATCTTATTTCCTTCATGTAATGTAAAGGCTGTTGGAATAATGGATAATATTGCAGCTATAACACCAATCCTTCCAATTGGAATTTCTATTTCATAATTTAAAAAATCATAAACTCTCTTCTTAAAGTCTTTATTTATTAAAGCTTCTGTATTTATTTTCTCTTTTAATTCTGAAGTTAATTTTATATCATCAAAACTATTCTTTATTTTGCTTCTTACTTCATCATCAAATAATGAATCAAAATCTTTATTATCCAATTAAATTCCCTCCTTTTCAATAATCCTTTTTAACGCTATTTTACCTCGCTTAAGTCTAGTCTTTATAGTATTTTCTTTTTCTCCAAGTATAATTGCAATTTCTGTTATTTTCATTTCTTCAAAGTAAAACATATATAGCAATACTCTATATTTTTCAGGAATTTTCATTAAAGCTAATCTTATATTTTTAGCTGTTAAGCTTTTTAATATAATCTCTTCTGTATCCTTATTATCATTAATAAAGTCTATATATAAAGATATATCATCTAATTTTAATTTATTTTTCTTCTTTAATATATCAAAGCAAGTATTTATCGATATTTTATAAATCCAAGTATATATTGAAGAATCTCCTTTGTATCTTCTTATATTTTTAAATACTTTAAGAAATACTTCTTGAGTTGCATCTTCTGCCTCTTCTATATTGCCTAGTTGTACAAAACATAGCTTCAATATCTTATCACCATAAACTTCTATAATTTCTTCTATTACAGCTTGGCTATCATCATTTATTCTATTTAATAACTCTTTCCCCCTTAGGTTATCTATCATCATTCTCTTAAATACCACTCTCTCAATTTTTTATCAAAACCCGTTTTGTTAATTTCTTCTAATCTATTTATTAATTCATCACCAAACTCAATATTTCCTCTTTCATAAGCAATTCTCATTAATGGGTAAATATATTCTTTGTTCATAGGATCATTTTTCAACTTTTCATATAACCAATTATATCCTTCATCTATTTTATAATCTAATATCAGCTTTTCACCTTCATTTAACTTCTTCTTTTTCAGTTTAACTTCTATTGGCTTAGTAGATTTTGATAATATTATTCCATTTTCATCATAAGCATTAACACTTATATATATTTTTTCAGTATCTATAGCTCCCAAATAATATTCTGAACTCATTTTAAAACTTCCATCTTCATCTTCTGTTTGAGTCATAATTGAAAAACTTTGAAGTGAACCTTTAGTTAATGGAATCCTTATTTCATTATCACTTGTTATCTCCTTAAGATATATTACATAACAATCAATACCAATATCTACTCCATAAGAATAAGCATTAGGATATTCTTTACAATTAATAACTATTTCATCAGCTTCATTATCAACTCTTATATCATTAACTTTAACTTCATCATTTAAAGTAATATCAATATTAACTTTTTCACCTTCATTTAAAGATATAGGCGTAACATTTTCTTGCCTTGAAACCTTATCTCCATAAACTGATGGTATAGATAAAATTATTCCATAATCTACATTTGGAAAAACCTTATTAAAAGTAAATTCTCCATTCTCATCTGTATAAACAGTTTGATTATATTTATAGTTAGATCCATTAAAATCTAATCTACCATTTTCAGGGTTAATACCAATCCCACCCCATTGTTCATGTAAAATAACAGCTGTATTAGCTATTGCTTTTCCCTTAACTGTTACTTTTCCACTTATTTCTCCAAAATTAATGTTTTCTGTACTTACTCCTTTTTCATACCATTCTATAGGTCTAATAAAATCTATATCCTTTAAAATATTAGCTGAAACTATTAGCTTATTTTTTTCAGCCTCTTCTCTTAATTTTTCATTATATTTCTCAATATCTTGCGTATTTACTAAATTACCTTCTGTTTCAATTTTATCAATATCACCTTTAATATAATTAATAGAATTTTTATATCCCTTTAATACTGGTAGATATTCTTCATTTTCATCACATAAATTTAAAGCTTTATCATACTCCCCTTGCTTTGCATAATATATAATTTCATTTACTAAAGCTACTTGATTAATAACTTCACTTTTATTCTTTTTAGCTTCTATTATTAAATCAAATGCTTTATCAGAATTTCCTAAAACCATTTCTAGGTTTATTAAAGCATTTAAGTTTTTAACATAGTAATTATCATCTTCGCCTAATTCTACTCCCTTTTCAAAATAACTCTTTGCAATTAAAGCTTGTTCCATATTCCCACTTTTAATTGAAGTAAGAGTAGTTCCATTTGAATAATAATAAAGTACTTCCCTAACATAATCATAATTACTCATACCAATCATATAGTATGTTCTACCCATATCAAATTTAAATGTTGGATAGTACTCATATAGCTTTAAAAACCCTGAAGTATATGTCTTTACATTGCTTTCACTATTACTACCAATCTCAAAACCTATAACCCCTATAAAGTAAAATATATATGGAATAGTAAAAAATAAAATAAATATTGATAATATAATTGTTTTTATTTTTATTCTTATTACCTTCATTGATATGTGTCCCCCTTTTCCTCTTATATAATCTTAGACTTATATTTTTTAAAAAGGTTTCACAAATATAAAAATATTTATTAAAAAAACTCCGTTAGGAGTTTCTACCTAAATTCTTCAATCTTAATCTTACTTATTAGCTAATATCAAAATGATATTAATTTTATTTTATTGTATAATATATCTATTATTTAATAACCGAAGGGAGTTACATTTATGAAAGAATTAGAAACAAGAGTAATGGATATTGATGTTGAAGATATTAGAAGTAAAATGGAATCTTTAGGTGCTGTTAAAGTTAAATCTGAAGATCAAGTTAATGAAATATATGACTTTGAGGATGGAAGACTTTTGGCTGATAAAGGTTATGCTAGAGTTAGAACTACTATAGATAGACTTACTGGCAAAGAAACTGTATTTATGACTACAAAAAAAATGCTAAGTCAAGGTACTTTTAAAGTAATGGAAGAAAACGAAACTATAGTTGAAGATGCAGAAATGGCTAGAAGAATATTTAAATCTTTAGGACTTGTACTACAAGAATCTATTTCTAAATATAGAGAAAGTTATAAAATTAATGATTCTTTAATCGAAATTGATATTAATGATAAAAGTTTTTGTCCTTTCCCTTACTTAGAAATTGAAACTACTTCTGAAGAAAAACTTGAAGAGATACTTAAATTAATAGGTTATACTTTGGCTGATACTACTTCTAAAACCATTTATGAAATTCTTGCTGAAAGAGGAATTGAAGGTAAAATAAAAGGAAGATAACAAAAATGCTCACAAAGGTGAGCATTTTTTTATTTAATTGTTCTAAATTCATATCCTTGACTTTGTAAGTATTCAATTATCATCGGAAGAGCTTTTACAGTTTCTTCCTTTCCATAAGTGTCATGCATTAATAAAACAACACTATCTGCATTAGGTCCTAAAGCTTCTACACTTTCTTTAGTACATTGTAGTAATTGATCTGCATTTTTCTTTGCACCTTCTGCATCTTTATTTAATGCATTCCAGTCTACATTGTAATATCCGTCTTGTTCCATAGCCTCTTTCATGGCTGTACGCCCATTCCATGACCAATATCCACCCGGTAATCTAATAACTCTTGTTGTAAAGTCTTTTCCTAGTACCTCTTTCATTGCATTTTCATTTTTTTGAAGGTCAGATACAATATTATTTACATTCATAACTCTATTAGGATATAAGTATGAATAATCATGACTATATGTATGATTTGCTATTGCATGTCCTCTAGCAACCTCCTCTTTTAGTAATGCTTTTGCTTGATCATTAGCAGCTATTGATGTTCCTATAACAAAGAATGTTGCCTTTACATTATATTTATCTAATACATCTAATACACCTGGCGTATTAGTTGTTGATGGACCATCATCAAAAGTTAAATAAACAACCTTTTTACCATCTGTTCTTACTGGATATGTCTTAGTTCCATTTAAAAGTCCTTTAGTATTTTCTGCAACAACAGCTGCATCATCTGCATTAGGGTCCTCTTCAAAGGATGTATACCCACTATTATCTAATTTAGGAGTTTCTACCTCCTCTTTATTTTCTGTTTCTTCAGTGTTATTGGATTGTCCACTATCACTTGTCCCATTATTTTCTATTTGTAAATTTTGATTTTCACGTTTAGGAATAAGTTTAACTCCTACAAATACTGCAATTAATATTAAAATACATATTGCTAATATTACTCTTTTTCTTTGTCTTTTCTTCTTTTTATTAAATCTTTTATTCTTATGATCCATTATTTTATATTTTCCTCCACCACTTTTTTCCTAATTCATTTCATTATAAATCTTCTCTTTCTTCTAATAATACTATACAACATATCTATATATAAATTCGTTACAAAAGTATTACAATTATATTTCAATAAAAAAAATAAAGGGGCTGTATCATATTGAATTTATAAATTCAATATAGATACGGCCTATTTTAATATTTTTTATTATTATTCATATTTTTTTGTGCATATATTTCCATTTTATTTATTTAAAGATACAACAAAAAGAAGGTCAATACTGACTTTCTATAATATTCCTATTTTGTTTTATTTACGCAACATCCGTTTCGTGTAACAACTTTCCGTTACGTTTTTGCATAGTTTTATTATGAAGTTTGTTAACATTATAAGCAAATGCCATCAATAATACTTCAATTCTAACTTTTATATTTCCACGCATTAAAAATCTTCTGAAACCATAATCTTGCTTAATTACTCCAAATGCTCCCTCGACCTGAATAGATCTATTAACTCTTAATAATATACCTTTTTGTACATTATATCCAGGTTTGAGTTGACCATTTTTCATATGATATTCTTTCATATGCATGAAGATTGCATCATGATCAGTTTTTGAAAAACTATTTCGACCATTGAAAATGCTATTATAGTCATCATATCTGGTTTGTTTTTCTATAAAATCAATAAGAGCTTCTACATATTTCTGAAGTTTGCTTTTTCTACGTCCTTTTCCATAAACAAAATTTACACCTTGATTTTCTTTTATTTCTAATAATTTTTCATTTATAAATATTGCATCTTCAACCTCGATCTTAGAATCAGAAATTTCTATAGTTATATTGAAAAAATCAGATATTTCCATTACTATTTTTTTCACTTTTTTTTGAAGCTTTTCTTCAAGAATATCCGTAGTTTTCTTCCATACAAAAGTATATCTGTTAGCATCCGCTTCGATTTTTGTTCCATCAACAAATAAGTTTTTAAACTCTATTTCATTCCTTTTTTCTAATTCTATAACAAATTGATAAAATAAATCTTCTACTTGATGAATATGTATAATATTTTTGCTTTTTAAATTATTAGTATTCATAAAAATATTATACACAAAAAGGAGGATTAAAATTCGAATCCTCCTTTTCTTATCGGCTAGTATCAAAATTTATTTTGATACAACCCCTTATTTATATATCTCACTATTTGATAGTTTTAAATTCATATCCACTACCTTGTAAATATTCTATTATTTCTGGTAGAGCCTTTACAGTTTCTTCTTTTCCATATGTATCATGCATTAAAAGAACAACACTATCTGCATTTGGTCCTAGAGCTTCTATAGTCTCCTTAGTACTTTGTAGTAATTCTCCTGCATTTTTTGCCTTGCCTTCAGCATCTTTATTTAGTGCATTCCAATCTATATTACAATATCCTTTTTCTATCATTTTATCTTTCATAGGTGTACGTCCTTCCCATGACCAATATCCACCTGGGAATCTAATAACTCTTGTTGTAAAATCTTTTCCTAATATTTCTTTCATTAAATTATTATTTCTTTCAATATCTGAAACAATATTATCTACATTCATAGTTCTATTAGGATATAAGTATGAATAATCATGTCCATATGTATGATTTGCTATAGCATGTCCACCTTTTGCAATATCTTTTAATACATTTTGTGCTTCTTCATTGCCTTCAAGTGATTTTCCTAAAACAAAAAATGTTCCTTTGACATTATATTTATCTAATACTTCTAATACTGCTGGAGTATTTGTTGTTGATGGTCCATCATCAAAAGTTAAGTAAACAATCTTCTTACCATCAGTTCTTACTGGATATGTCTTAGTCCCATTTAAAAGTCCTTTAGTATTTTCAGCAACCATTGCTGCATCATCTGCATTAGGATCATCTTTCAATTCTAAGTAATTACTATTATCTAATATATTAGTTACTTTATCTTCTGTATCGTTTGTAACATCTTTATCTTCAAAATCATTTTTATCTTGCTCTTGATTTGTACCAACTTGTACATTAAATTTATCCTTTTTAGGAATAAACTTAACAGCTAAAACAACTACACATAATATAAAAAAAGTTACTACTAAAATAATAGCACTTTTTCTATTTTTTCTAGCCCTATACTTATTTCTATTAATCCTTTTTCCTTTCATTGTTAACATCCCCTACTTTTAAAATTACGTAATTTCTATTACTAATATATATTAACATATATTAAAATATTATCCAAAACTCTTTTAATAAATTTAAAGATATAATTTATATCCTTCGTCTCATTTTTACATAATAAAGAGAAAAAGTCATCACTTTTCCTCTTTATCTATTAATTAAAATAAGTTTTATAAATCTGGTTTCTTATTCATATGTTTTTATCTATTCATTATTTAAATGATTAGTTCTCATAAATTCAGTAGATTCTTTACTTAAAATTCTATTATTCATATACCTTTATTAATTATCTGTTAAAGGTACTCCATCAGCGTCTGTAGTTATTGTAGTTCCACATAAAATAAGTATTCCTTCAATAAAGCCCCAAAGGCTACCTGCACCACAAGTTAAAATAGTAACTACAATTTGTAAAATTCCTATTCCTACATATCCTAAGTAAAATCTATGAATCCCAAGTCCTCCAACCAAAATTCCTAATATTCCTGCTGCAACTTTTGATTTTTGCCTTCTTGTTACATAACCTTGGTTATTTCCTTGATTATTATAGTTATTAGAACAACCTGCATTATTATTTGAAGAATAATTTTGATTATTATAAGTATTTTCCTTTAAATCTTCCTTATAATTTTCTATTACATTTCCACAATTACTACAAGTAGCTCCATTTACCCTTACCCCACAATTTTCACAATACCCTTGTCCTTCACCTGCTTTAAATCCACAGTTAAAACAAAAATTAACACCTTCATTTAATTTTTCTCCACAATTTTTACAATACATATTCCTTTCCCCCTTAATCAACTATGTAAATATTATACATTATTTATCAAAAGCTTATCCATCTATTTCATTATATACTTCTATTATTATTACTTCTTATTATAAAAAATGTTGTTTTTAATATAATAATAACAAAAAACCTAGGTTATTCTTACCTAAGTTTTTTGTTAACTTTTATATTAATTTATTTACTTTTTTATTATGCAATTTCACTAAAAGAAACATTTTCTACTTTCTTTATTTCCTTTATTTGAGATACAACACTTCTTATACTTTCAAATATTATCTTATTTTTAATTCCTTTAGCTAATACAATATGCTCTTCAACTATTTCTATTATATTATCAATATTTTCTTTTCCTATCTGTGATAATAAGTTTAAATCATCAAGCATATATTCAACGTGTTTATACTTAACTTCACTTCTTTTTACTAATGCATATAATTGATAAATATCTACAACTAATTCCCTTATTTTATCAAAGTAAATAGAATCACCCTCAGTAACTGAATCACTGTTATTTGAAGAAATCCTCTCTTCTATCATTGAACTTACAAGTATTAATGTATCAATTTCATGAGTATTGTCATTCTCATTTTTTGCTTCTTCATATACCTCACTTAACATCTCAGATACTACTTCACTATACATATCCATTAATTCTTTATTTGCATCCTTCATTTTTACTGGTAATACAAATCTATTGATTATTATACCAATTATAATACCTACTATAACAAATAATATTCTATCTAATGTTAAAACAACTTCTCCACCTAACATTGCTGCTGAACCTATAGCAGATACCGTACTATAAATAGTTCCACACCTATAAGTTGTTGTATATGATTTTAAATAACCTGCAATCATTAATATTAATACCCTTGATAATGTACTTGTAAATATAGTAAATAGTATAACTATTATAACTCCTCCAACAAGTGTTGCGAACATTCTATCCTTCATTTTTTGTTTTGATAATTCATATATAGGAATTATTATAGATAATGCTGTAAAGTAAATCCATCTACCTTCTGCAAGCTTAAAGTAATCACAAATAAAAGCTGCAACAGTTATACCTAATGATACCCTTACTGAATATGAAAACTTTAATGACTTACTATAAAACTCTTTCTTATGAACATTAACCATTTTATACTTGTCCGGTATACCAGCTTTATCATTTATATTATTATAATTTTCTATACCTAATGATTTTAACTCTTCTAAAGATATATTTAACATATTAATAGTGTTTAATATTCTTAAATCATATACATCAGAAATATCTTCTTTAGTATAACTATTTATTAAACTTCTTATATTCTCATTAATACTAGTTAAATTATCTTTATCTCCTAAACTTTCTTTTAATTCCTTTAAGCACTTTACTAAATCATTTAATATTTTTCTATCATTATTACTAATTTTATCTATTTCATTTGAAAGTTTCTCTAGTATTACAACAATATTTAATTTTATTCTTCCTTCTTCTGTTATATAAAAATCATCTTTTCTATTATCAAAAATAATTTTTCTAAATTCATTAGAATTACTTTTTATTGATTTATTTATTTCATATTTACTAACACTATTGTCACTTATCTTTTTTATAATATCATCACAAATACTGCCTATTAACTTGTTTCCAACCTTAGTAGTTTTATTTTTATTAACTAATAATTGAATTAACATAATTCCAATTGGCGCTGCAAGCAATGAAATTAATCTCATTGGCAATTCAGCTAAAGTAATTGGTGTTGCTATTAAAAATAAATATTGTAATGAAAATGGTAAATATATCGGGAACTTTAAATTATAATAAAATGTATAACTTATTATAAATATAGCTATAAAATTTAAAGGTATAGCCCCCCACGCATTAAGATTCGCTAGATATGCAAATATACCCATCCCTATATTTATTACCAACAATTTCATCAAATTTTTTCCTGGAGAAATAGTAAGATTAACTTTTGTAATCATTAACATTGCTGTTATACTTGTTACTCCTATAAGTGTATTTTTATCTCCAAAAATAGTTTTAAATATAATTACAAATGCTACTATAAAAACATATAAAATAGTCTGTGATATAACAAATTGTTTAGTTATTCTTTTTTGCCACTCCAAAATACTCTCCCCTTTTACAAATAAATATACAAGAAACAATTCTACTACTAATTAGTTATTGAATCAATTTCATATTTTAACAATATTTATTAAAATTTTTCTTAATATCCCTATAATAAACGATTTCATCTGTGTTATTATCTTTTATTCATAACATTATTTAACTTTTCTCTTACTATTCTTTGAATTTAAATAATAAAATGGAGGATTCAAACTAGAATCCTCCATTTTTTATAAATTATTATTAAAGATTACTTACTACGTATGTCTTCAATCACACTTATTATTTTTTCTTTCTTCTTAATAATGAACCTACTCCTGCTGTTATAGCTCCTAATAATACTGCTGCTACTGATGAAGTTCCTCCTGTTGCAGGTAACTTTCCATTGTTATTTCCATTATTATTGTTTCCTGTACCTCCATTATTTGAGCTATTATTATTTGATCCATTTCCTCCATTATTAGAGTTATTGTTGTTATTATTTGAATTGTTATCATCTGCATTAGCAATTAATCCATCAAGAGCTCCCTTTAATTCTCTTTCTGCATTTATTACCTCTTCTTCAGTTGCATCATCATTTGCTAACACAACTTTAGCTGAATTAAGTTTTGAAACTAATGTATTCCATGTGTCTTTAGTATACTTATTTGAATCTAATCCTTCAGCTTTATTTATTAAATCTTCTAGTCTATCTTTGCTTGGTTTTAATCTTAATTCTAAGAATGCTCTTAATAACTCATCATAAGTTTTAGTAACTTCTTCTTCCATAGCATTTTGGTCAGCAATTACACCATTAGCTTTTACTAATACTACTTGAAGCTTATTCCAAGTATCTGAAATATAATCATTACTTTCTAATGAATTAATCTTTTCTACTAATGAAATTAAGTGTTCCTTATTTCCCTTTTCAAAGCTTAACATTTGCATTACTTTACTTAATCTTTCAAATGATGTATTAACTTCTTCTTGAGTAGCATCTTTATTACCTAATATTGCTTTAGCTTCTGCAAGTGCAGCCTTAAATTCTTCAACAACTACAGGTACAACATTTTCGAGATCAGCTTCTGATACTTTTTCAGCCTCTTCTACAGCTATTTGTAAATGTTTGTTTATTACATTACTTTCTTCTTCTTTTTCTATTAATCCATCAATAGCTGCTTCTACTGCTTCAATAGCACTATTAACATCTTCTGTTGTTGCTGCAGCATTTTCTACTACTGTAGTTGCATTAGCTATTGCTTCCTTAAGAACATTTAATGTTTCTTCAGTATATTGAACATCACCATTTATAATATCATTACCTTGATTTATAACGGTATTTAATCCTGAAATATTAACTAATTCAGTTATTGCAACTGTTAAGTTTTCCTTAGCAGTATTAATGTCTTCTTGTGATGCACTTCCAAGATTTTCAACAACCTTCTTTGCAGCTTCTAACGCTTCATTATATGCATTCCAGCTGTTAGCTGTATAATCTTCTTGAACATAATTACTTGAAGCTATAAGGTCTTCTAAGTCACTTATATTAGGTACTTCATAATCATTAATTGTAATTAATTCATAAATAGTAGGCGCTGTTCCTTCCCACTCAATCTTAACTTCAAAAATATTATCATACTTAGTATTTACTATTTCATTTAAGCTCTTATTTAATACGCCAATTTGGTTCCAAACCTCTTCACCAGCCTCATTATATCCAGTTCTAACCATTACCTTAGCATTTGAAATACTGCTTCCGCTTTGAACAATGTTTATCTTCTTAACATCAGTATTTTCAGATAATCTATAAGTTAAGCTTCCGCTCTTTATTTCTCCATTATTAGTATTTGCTTTATATGCACTAGTTAAATCTCCATCTTTAATGTTTTGTGGTTCAAATCCCTTTAATTCTATTGGGTTAGAAACAAATGTTGGATCATTAACTGTTGGAATATATTCTCCATTGTTTATTAAGAATTCATTAATAACAGTCCAACGCTGATCATAGTTAGCAGTAAATTCTACTCTTAAATATCTAGCTTCTTGATTTATTTCTCCACTATCCATATAACTATGTGAAATTGGAACTATTCCATTTGATAAACTACCATGAGTATATCCATTATCTTGTGGTTTTGAATCCATATCCTCTTGTGAGTTTGCAACTCCATCACCTATTGTGATTACATCACTCCATTCTTGTCCATCTAAAGATAATTGAATCTTAGCATCACGAATATGATCCTTTTCTGTATCTAACACAGCATATTTAAGGTTATTTACATTTATAGTTTGTCCTAAATCATAAACTATAGTATTTCCTTGTCTAGGTACTGCTGTAAATTTAACACCAGTATTAAAGTTTCCATCAAATACTACCGCTGGATCAGTATTATATGCTGTATATGCACTTACTAATGATGGTGAGTAAACTTCATTTGATTTAACTTCTAATTTATTTAAATCAAATGTTACGCTCTTATTAGCAATTAATCTAACATAACGAGCATCTTGTAAAGTTGAGTTATCTGTAACATCATTCCACTCTACTGCATTCATAGATGTTTGTAATTTTAATCCATCATTATTAGAAACATCTAAAGCTATTTCTTTTAAATCCTTTATACGACCTAGTTTAATACCAATATATTCGCCTTCATTTAAAGTAATATTTTCTTTTGCTACTAACTTAGTTAATTCTTCACTTTCTAAAATTGACTTTACATCTAATTGTGTGTTTGTATAAACATATTTAGAAGATGGTAATGAAGTACAAGCTTCAACATTAAATTCTGAGAATTTAACCCATTTGTGTTCTTCCTTCATATTTGTCAATCTTACATATCTAGCTTCAATGCCTTGTAAATCTTCATCAATACTATCTTTTCCACTAGCCTTACCATCATATTCTTTGAAAGTTGTCCACTCTTGATTATCAATAGAATATTCTAATTTATATTTTGTCCACTTATCTGCGTTGTCAGCTCCAACTACAAAGTGAACCTTTCCAACTGGAATTACTTTTCCTAAATCTAAACCTATATAATCTCCTACACGAGTCATATCACCAGTATGTGTTCTATACCAAACACTTGTATTATCATTACCATCAGTTAAATTAGATTCATTTCCGCTATAAACTCCCCAGCCTGGTGTTCTTATAAGAGATGCATTTATTTCTGTATCTCCTCCAGCTGATTCCATATCACCCTTGTTTACAGTAATATCCTTAATACCTAACCATGTATTTGATCTATCTTTAGTTGCAATTACACGAATTCCCTTAACTTCTAAGTCTAATCCTTCTATTACAATTTTTTGTGGCATAGAATATACTTCTTCATTTATATCTACCCAATTATTTCCATCTACTGTATATTGAACTTTAGCTTCTTGCATTGTATCATTTGCATTGGCTTTTGCACCCATTACAATTTCAACATCTTTTAGTTTTATAAGCTTATTGTATTTAACTCCAACATAAGTTCCTGCAGCAACAGAATTTGGATTTTTATAAACAATTTCAGTTTGTGGATTGTTATCAAATAAATTATCTGTGCTTCCTTCTGGTGCATCTGTTCTATTTGTTATAAATGTAGATATTACCTTACTTGGATCTACAATTGAACCTACAACACTTGAAAGATTTTGTCCCATAAATTTAATAAATGGAACTATATGTTGTACACCTACTTCAGCATATTCAGTATGATCTACATAATGGAATCCATACGTCTTAGATTTTTCAAATGCAGCTTGTGCCTCTGAATATTGAGCCCAAGTTTCATTATTATCCCCTTCTTCTGCAGCAATTGCAGCCTTTAAATATCCAATTGCAGCAGTTGTTGTGTCTTCCCAACAATTTAACCAGTAAATTATTTGATCTCTAGTACGAGTGTTACCTGGATTTTCTTTATAATAAGCAGCATATTCCTTTAACTTTGTAAACTCTGCTATTAAAGCTTCTGCATCTTCTTTAATACTAGCTCCAGTTGCATACTTTTCCTTAAATGCATTTAATTTTGGTGCTAATTCTACTGATTCTTGTAATGCCGTAACACGACCATCCATGTTTTGATTTATCATGTGCTTACTTAATTCTCTTAATGCTGTAGAAGATGCTGTTTCTTCTGCAGTTCCATGATCCATATATTTAAATGAATCTTGCCAGTTTTGATCTGCTCCAGCTTTATCAGACCAAATATTCCAAGCATAATCTGCAACTGCAAATAATGCTGATTTATTGGCTTCTGCTTGTTGCATTGGGTTTAGTACTATACCCTTAACTGATTCTGGTTGTACCCCAGGATGTAAGAATGTATCATTACCACCCATAATTAAATGCTTCTTAGAGTTATCTGAACAAGGCCAGTTTATCCAGAAATAAGGAGCTCTTCCCTCATGTCCTTCTGATGCAATGTTATTTTTAAAGCTTGTAGCAAAGTTTTGAGAAACTTCTCCCCATATTTTACCACCTGTCATTACTATACTAACATTATCTCCAGCTTTATTAACCTCTTTTAATTGCTCTGAACCTCCCCATCCCATATAATCATTTGGACAGAAGATGATATCATCTTTTAAATCTGGATAAGTTTCTTGTTGTTCTCTTAACCATACTGTTAAATCATTTAATAATTTTACATATGTTGTTGGTCCTTGAGCTGGAACTCCTGCATCATCAGCTAAAATACCAAACTGTCTAACTCCCGCTTCTAAAAGTTGTGTAAACTTCTTTTTTATTATATTAAGGTCATTTTGATAATTTTCTTCCGTATCAAATTTAATAGCATTATGCATAAAAGGGTGTAATGCATAAACGTATCTAGTTTTACTTGCTTCACCAGCAGCTGCTAACTTTTTAATTCCTTGAAGCGCCTCTTCTGGGTATAATTCCCTCCACTTAGAATTGTGATATGGATCATCCTTAGGTGCAAATATATATTGATTTAATTTATAATCTCCACCATAAGTCATAAGATCTGCTCTATCGTCATTAGACCATGGATTTCCGTAATAGCCCTCAATAAATCCACGATATGCTACATCTGAATAGTCATCTATTCTAAATTCTTTAATTTCATTATTTTCTAATTGATTAAATACATGCTTTAAAGTAGTTACACCATAAAAGGCACTATCTGCATCTTCTCCTAATACTCCAATTACATTATCATTAGAAGAAACTATATGTGCATCTGTTTTTTCTTCAAAAAATTGCTCTTCATGAGGTACTTGAGTATTAAAGTAATTATCAACAACTTCATTAGATTCATTAATTCCAATAAGTATATTAGTTGCTCCACCTACAATTTCATCAGAAATATTAAAATTAATATTATGTAAATTCAATACTTCCTTTAGTCTATTTTGAGTATATATATCTACTCCACTCTCAAATACAACGTTTACACTATCTCCAACACTAAAACTAGTATTTTCATAAGTTGAAGATTGTGGAACTGGATAAATTTCATATCCTTCATTTACAATTGGTGCATTTGAATCAGTATTCGAAATCACTGTTGCAGATATTTCTCTTGGTAACATTAAATTAGATACAGCTATTGTAGCTGCAATTAAAAGTGATAACCCTTTTTTTGTTCTTTTTATCATCTTTTTATCCCCCATTTAATATAATTTTATTTTGTAGAAGTTTAATTTTTATAATAAAAAAAAGCTGAAAAGGACAAGAATACTCCTTTTCAGCTAATGCTCAACACTTATTGATAGCACGCTAAAATTTAACTTCTATATTATATTAATATTATTTTACAATACAAATTATAACATTTCAACTATTTATATGAAATTTTTTCTATAAATATAAAAAAATTTATTATTTGTAAGTTCTTTGTTTTCTATAACTTTTCCCTTCTTATAGAAGATTTTATAAATAATTGTTCTAAATTCTCCTTATCATCACTTTCTAATGAAAGTTTTATCTTATCTAATTCCTTTTCAAAATTATTAATTGCTTCAAGTAAATTTTCCTTATTTCCTAAAAATAACTGACTCCATAAAGATTCGTTTATATTTGCAATTCTAGTTAAATCTCTATAACTATCTCCTATAAACTCTCCTGTATTTCTACCTTCAACATCGCTATTTATCAAAGCTACAGCAAGTGCATGAGGTAATTGACTTGTAAATGCAATCATCTCATCATGATACTTAGGACATATTCTCTTTACATGCTTAAACCCCATTTTGTATGC
Organism: Clostridium sp. K13; assembly: GCF_019734195.1. GTDB lineage: Bacteria > Bacillota > Clostridia > Clostridiales > Clostridiaceae > Clostridium. The sequence goes on from NZ_JAASHM010000021.1 coordinate 63,803, forward strand.
TAAATTTTCAATTAAATCTAAATTTTCATCCTTATTTCTATCTATAACCGTTATTAAAAAATTAGCACCTTTAAATACTGTATTTGTAGCATAATCTATTCCCTTCTTTTCTCTACCAGCCATAGGATGTGCAAAAACAAAGTCAATATTTTCAGGTAATATTTCAATTATCTCATTAATAAATAATTGCTTAATTCCTGTAACATCTGTAATTACTGCACCATCTTTAAAATGTTCCTTATTATTAATAATAAAATTTTTAACTAAGTTAGGATAAATAGCCAATACAATCAAATCAGCCTTTTGAACTATTTCCTGCTCATCTTCATATCCTTCCTTAATAATACCTAAAGCCTTTGCCTTTTTAAGAGTTTCCTTGCTTTTATCTATACCATAAACTTCAGTATAACCTGCTTCCTTAAGTGCCATTGCATATCCACCACCAATAACACCAAGCCCTACAATAACAATTCTCATAATAACCCCCAAGTTATAGTGTGAGTTTTTGGATTAAGCTTATTAAAAATCTATGTGTAAACTGAAATAAACTGCGAACTACAGTGAGAACGAAAAATGGAATATTAATTTTTTCTCTTCACTGTTTTTCTTAGTTTTCCGACTTATAGTTAACGACTCCTGCTACAAATTTGTATTACAAGTCGTTAACTTTAGGGGGATTCTGCTTAAATTGTAGACTTAAGCTTTAGTTCGCAATTTATTTCAATTTTTCACATAAATCCTTCCTCTCTCCAAAGACTCCTTCTAAATTCTTTTACCTTCCATTTCAGCTAAAACTTTTACCTTTTGCATTACTTTATTAAATAATTCTGGTTTTAGTGATTGTTGTCCATCACTTAATGCACATTGAGGATTATTATGAACTTCTATCATAAGTCCATCTGCTCCTGCTGCTATTGATGCCTTTGCTAGTGGTTCAACTAAATGCCAGTATCCTGCTGCATGACTTGGATCTACTATTACTGGTAAATGAGATAACTTTTTAACAACTGGAATTGCACTTAAATCTAATGTGTTTCTAGTATAAGGTTCAAAAGTTCTTATACCTCTTTCACAAAGAATTACATTTTCATTTCCACCTGCCATTATATATTCAGCGCTCATAAGCCATTCTTCTATAGTTGATGATAAACCTCTCTTAAGTAAAATTGGCTTATCTGTTTTACCAAGTTGCTTTAATAAATCAAAGTTTTGCATATTTCTAGCACCAACTTGAATTACATCAACATCTCTTACAAATTCGTCAATATAATCTGTAGACATTATTTCTGTAACTATTGGCAATCCAGTTTCTCTTTTTGCAATTTTTAATAAATTTAATCCTTCAAGCTCTAATCCTTGGAAACTATAAGGTGAAGTTCTTGGTTTAAAAGCTCCACCTCTTAAGAAGTTTGCTCCTGACTCTTTTACTGATTTAGCTATTTCAATTATTTGTTCTTCACTTTCAACAGAACATGGTCCAGCCATAATTCCAAGATTATTTCCACCAATTAAAGTTCCATTTACATTAACTACTGTATCCGCTGGCTTAAACAATCTATTTGCCTTTTTAAAAGGCTCTTCAACCTTTAATACCTTATCAACTCCATCAAAAGTTAATATTTTATCTGCATCTATACATCTTGTTTCCCCAACAACACCAATTATGCAAAATGTTGACCCTTGAGAAAGGTTAACACCTAGCCCTAATTTAATTAATTCACCTTCTACATTTTTAATTTCTCTTTCACTACATTTAGGATTCATTACAATAATCATTCCTACCATACCTCCATACTACTTTAAATTTATATTTCAAATTACTCCTATACTATAAGGAATTTTAAGTTGTCTTTTAATTTAACTTATAATCAAATTTTAATTGAGATAAGATTAGCTATCTTATCTACAATCTCATCAAGACTTCCTGTATTTTCCACTCTATAATCACAATAGTTCTTATAAAGATTATATCTTTCATCATATAATTTATATAATACTTCTTTACCATTTGCTAGTAAAGGTCTCTTTTCAACCTCTATATCACTTAATATATTTTCTACCGGTCTATCAATAAAAACTACTATAGAATTATTCTTTAAATACTCTATATTTATTGCTTTTTTAACAACCCCTCCACCTGAAGAAATAATAGTTTTTCCTTTTTCTCCAAGCTCTCTACATGTTTTAGTTTCTATACTTCTAAAATAATCTTCTCCATTTTTGAATAACTCAATAATAGTTTTTCCTTGTTTCTTTTCAATATAAAAATCCATGTCAATAAATTCATAATTCAGTTTATCTGAAAGTAAATTTCCTACTGTAGTTTTTCCACATCCAGGTAACCCTATCAGTGTAATACTCTTCTCCATATCCTTCATACTTACACTCCTACTTAAAATCTTTTAATATATCATCATATATATAGTTTATTAGTTCTTCACTTATTTCTTTATTATTAAATATAGCTTGACTTTTTACTGCCTGACCAACAAGCATATGCAATCCACCTATAGCAACCTTTCCTTGTTCTGTTGCTAGTTGAAGAAACTTAGTTTGTGTAGGATTATATACTAAATCTACGGCCACATCATAATTTTTAACTACGTCACCATTAACTACAGATTTATCAACATTAGGATACATTCCAACTGGTGTTGTATTAATTATTAGATTACCTTTTATTTCATTTAACTCATCATAATTAATTATAGATATCCTTTTATTTAACATATTCAAACTAATGCTTTCTGGTGTCCTACTTACTATATATATTTTTTCTATATCATTATCTAATAAATAAGTAATTACAGCCTTACAAGCACCACCAGAACCTAGTATAACTGCAGTTTTATTTTTCAGTTCAATATTTTTACTCTTAATCATAACTCCAATTCCAAAATAATCAGTATTATAACCATAAAGTTTATTTTCCCTTAACATAACTGTGTTAACAGCACCTATTCTAGTTGCTTCATCTGAAATATAATCTAAATATTCCATTATACTTTCTTTATATGGAATTGTAACATTAAATCCTTTTATCTTAAGTAGTTTTACTGACTCTACAAAATCTTCTAATCTATCTTTAGGAATTTCAAATAATTTATATGCACCTTCAGTATTATTCTTTTCTAGTATTATCTTATTGATTCTTGGGGATAAGCTATGACTTAACTTTTCACCTAACAATCCATAGAACTGCATTTAAACACCCCCTTTGATTAGTTACTTTCCATAATCCTAGCAACTAACCTTCTTGTAGTTTCCAAGTAATTTAAAGTATTCACTTTTTCCTTCAATTAGCTTAATTGCTTTTTTTACATCATCATTTTCTACATTGCCTTCAAAATCTACATATAAAAGATATTGCCAAGGCTCATTTTTACTTGGCCTTGATTCTATCTTAATCATATTAATATTATTTTCTGCAAAATGTCTTAAAAGATTATATAGGGTACCCGACTTATCATCTAGTGAAAACACTACCGTAATCTTATTACATTCATTTGATGATTCTAACTTTCTTCCTATTATAATAAACTTTGTATGATTATTATCTTTATCATTTATTTCATTTTTGATTACATCTAAACCATATATTTCTGCTGCTCTTAAACTTGCAATGGCTGCCTTTGACTTATCATTAATTTCTGAAATATATTTAGCACTTATTGCTGTATTATGAAATGGTATAAGCTTTAAGTTATTATAATTACTTAAAAACTCTCTACTTTGTTCAAAGCCTTGAGGATGAGAATATACTTCTTTTATATCTTCAAGTTTAGTTCCCTTTATTCCAATTAAATTCTGATCTATTTTTATACACTCTTCTCCAACTATATATAGACCATACTTAGCTAATAAATCATAAACAGTAGTTATTGCTCCTGTACATGAATTCTCTATTGGTAATATTCCATAATCAATTTTATTATTTTTTAAGGCTAAAAATACATCTTCAAATTCTTCATAATCAGTAGTTGTATGATTTTCACCAAAATATTTAATCATTGCTTCTTCACTAAAAGAGCCTTTGACACCTTGATAACCAATCTTAATATTTTCTAAATCTCTTTTATTTTCATTATTTGATATATTTTCTTCTATTAACTCTCTATTATTATCTTCATTAGAATTAAACATATTTCCTTGAAGACTTCTACTTAACTCCATTAAATTAGTAAAAAATTTTTCAGTAAGCTTTGAATATTCTTTATTATTAAGCCTATTAATATTCTTTTCTATAACTTCAGCTTCTCTAGCTTCATTAAGAATAGGAAGATTATTTTCTATTTTATATTCTGCTACCTTTATTGCAACATTCATTCTTCTTTCAAATAACTCAACTAACTCTTTATCTATCTTGTCAATTTCTTTCCTGCATTCTGAAAGATCCACTCTGATTCACCACCTTTATTTAGCTACAAATTACTTTTTCAACTATTCACCAATTCTAAAATTCCAATAGCTGTTACCGCTTCTATAACTGGAAGAGCTCTTTGAACTATACATGGATCATGTCTTCCTTCTATACTAAGCTTAGTTTCTTCCATAGTAGCTATATTAACAGTATTTTGTTCCTTGAATATTGATGCTGTTGGCTTAATTGCAACATTGAAAATTATTGGCATTCCATTAGTTATTCCACCTAAAATTCCACCATTATTATTAGTTTTTGTTTTAATATTTTTACCATCTAAATAATATTCATCATTAGCTTCCGAACCTCTCATCCTAGAAATATCAAAGCCTTTTCCAAATTCAATTCCCTTAACTGCAGGAACTGAAAACATTAAGTGAGCTAATGTTGATTCTACTGAATCAAAGAATGGATTACCAACTCCAGGCTTTATACCTAAAACTGCACATTCTATAGTTCCACCAATAGAATCCATATCTTTTCTTGCATTCATAACCTCTTCTCTCATAGAATCTTCTAAGTTTGAATTAATTAAAGGTAATTCTTTACCTTTAAATGACTCTATTAACTCTTCAGTTATATCACATTCTAAGAAGCTTTTATCATTAACACTTCCTATAGAATTAACATGAGCTGAAATAATTACTCCTTTTGATTGTAATATTTGCTTACAAATAGCTCCTGCAAATACTAAAGGTGCAGTAATTCTTCCCGAAAAATGACCTCCACCTCTGTAATCATTAAAACCATCATATCTTATACAACCTGTATAATCTGCATGTCCTGGTCTCATTACATCTTTAAGCTTTGAATAATCTTTAGATTTCGTATTAGAATTTCTTATTATTGCACAAAGTGGTGTTCCTGTGGTTTTTCCTTCAAAATACCCACTTAATATTTCTGGAATATCTCCTTCTTTTCTTGGCGTTGATAATGGACTTTTTCCTGGTGCTCTTCTTCCCATTTCTACCATTACCTTATCCATATCAATAGGGAACCCTGAAGGTAATCCATCGATATTAATTCCTATTGCATTTCCATGAGATTCTCCAAAAATAGATATTCTTATATTACTTCCCCACATTCCACTCATGTACATTTCCTCCTAAAGCTTTGAAATCCTCAAAGAAGTTTGGATAAGATTTTGCTATACATTCATAATCTTTTATTACTATTGGCTCTTTACATCTTGTAGAAGCAATTGCTAAAGTCATTGCTATTCTATGATCTTTATGACTCCACACTTCTACTCCACCTTGTAATTTTTCTACTCCTGTAACTATTAATCCATCTTCTTTTTCAATTATTTTAGCACCTAATTTATTTAACTCTGATGTTACTGCCGCAAGTCTATCACATTCTTTAATTCTTAATCTTCCTGCATTTATTATTTCTGTTGTACCATTTGTTAAAGCAGCTACAGATGTAAGTACAGGTATAATATCTGGACATTGACTTCCATCAATTACTGTACTCTTTAACTCTCCATTAAGAGTAGCACTTACCCCTATATCATTTGCTTTAAATACAACATTCATTCTTTCTAATATATCAATTACTTCTTTATCGCCCTGAAGAGAATTTAAATCTAAATCCTTACATAATACATCATTACCTAATGCATCTGCTGATAAGAAAAATGCAGCTTGAGAATAATCTCCCTCAACTCTATAATTTATTGCCTTATATTTTTGATTTCCCTTAATAATAAACTCTCTATAATCATTATTAATTACTTCTATTCCAAAATCATTCATTGCCCTTAATGTTAAATCAATATATCCCTTAGACTCCATTTCAGTAGTAATTATAATTTTAGAATCTTCCTTTAACAATGGTAATGTAAATAGTAAGCCAGTTATGAATTGAGAACTTACATTACCTTCTACTTCAAAGGTTCCAGGCTTTAATTCTCCATTTATAACTAAATTAAGGTTACCTTCTTCATAAGAATATTCAATTCCTTGATTATCAAATATATTATAATAAGTAGTTAATGGCCTTTTTCCTAAATTACCTCTACCTATAAATTTATTGCTACCTTTAAATAATAGTGAAATAGGAACTAAAAATCTTAAAGTTGATCCAGATTCATTACAATCAATAACTCTACTTTCCTGTGGCTTTTTAGAATTTCCATATGCCCCTATTACCTCTATATGATTTTTATATTTTACTATTGTAGCTCCCAATGAATTCATTGCTGCAATAGTTGCTATAATATCATCTGAATAATCTATATTTTCTATAATACATAATCCATCACTTAAAGCTGCACAAATAATTGCTCTATGTGCCATACTTTTTGAAGGAGGAATTTTAACTTCTCCTTTTAGTTTAGATGGAACTAACTTTAAATCTGCCATATCACACTTCCTCCATTGCTCCGGTATCTTGCCTCAGGGGAGCCCCTGGTGCACCTATTAATTGAAAAATTCTGCCGTTGTTTTATAAATTTTAGAATTTCCTATTTCTTTTAATATAATAATATTTAATTCTTCACCTAATTTTTTCTTATCTAAATTAATTGCTTCTAATATATCTTCAATATTAACATCCATTTCATATGGAAGATTATACTTTATTAAAATATCTTTAATTCTTTGTGCTGTATCTTTTTTACTTAAGGCTTTTTCCTCACTAATCTTACTTATTACATACATTCCAATAGCAACACCTTCACCATGACTATATTTAGTATAATTATAATGTTGTTCTATTGCATGACCTAAAGTATGCCCAAAGTTTAAAAGCATTCTTTCACCTTTATCTTTTTCATCATTTTCCACAACCTGTCTTTTAATATCACAACATTTGTGGATAACTAATTCCATATTGTTCATCAATTGTTGATTATTTTCCATTTTTTCAAGATATTCAAAAAACTCTTTATCTTTAATACATCCATACTTAATTACTTCAGCCATTCCATCTATAAAAAATCTATCTTCTAAAGTATTTAAAACATCTGGATCTATTAACACACATTTTGGATGATAAAAACTTCCTACTAAGTTTTTTCCTCTATCTAAGTCAACTGCAACTTTCCCTCCAACACTGCTATCAACTTGTGCTAAAAGTGATGTTGGTATTTGAATAAAATCTACTCCTCTTAAATATGTAGAAGCTACAAAACCTGCTAAATCTCCTATAACGCCCCCACCTAAGGCAATTATTAAATCACTTCTAGTTAAATTAAAATCTAGAAGTTCATTGTATACAACTGGTAGTGTATTGAAGTTTTTAGTTTCCTCACCAGGCTCTAATGATACTACCTTAACTTCAAAATCATTATTAATTAATTGATTACTAACTTTTTCACCATAATATTTATTTACATTATCATCCGTAATAATAAATATCTTTTTCCCCTTGTACACCTTTTTTATTTCTTCAGAAACTCTATTAATAATTCCCTTTTCAATAATTATAGGATAACTTCTTTCTTTTAAATCAACTACTAATTCCATACTACTGTCCTTTCTTGTTAAAGAATGAATAAGTAAAAGTGAAAAATTAAGAGTTAATGATGAAACTCCTTAAGGAGTTTCTAAATAATATATAAAAAAACTCTTTAGAAGTTTTCTCCCTCTCTTTTCACTATTAGTTCTTAACTTTTCACCCTTCCCTAAAAATTAAATTTCTCTTCCAACCGCTGCCGCTATCATCTTTAAGTCTTCCATTAACTTTGCAAACACATCTGGTTTTAATGATTGTTGTCCATCACATAATGCCTTTTGAGGATCATTGTGTACTTCAATTATAAGTCCATCAGCACCAACTGCAACTGCTGCTTTTGCTAAAGGCTCTACTATCCACCATTTTCCTGCAGAGTGACTTGGATCAATTACAACAGGTAAATGACTTAATTTTTTAATTGCTGGTACTGCACTTAAGTCTAAAGTATTTCTAGTATATGTTTCAAATGTTCTTATCCCTCTTTCACAAAGAATAACTTGTTCGTTTCCACCTGCCATAATGTATTCTGCACTCATTAATAACTCTTCTATTGTTGCTGATAAACCTCTCTTTAAAAGTATTGGTTTATTTACTTTTCCTAATTCCCTTAATAAATCAAAGTTTTGCATATTTCTTGCACCTACTTGAATTATATCAGTTTTTTCAACAAATGTTTCTATATCATATGGTGACATAAGCTCTGTCACTATTGGTAATCCAGTTTTAGCTTTTGCTTCATTTAATAAATCTAAACCTTCATATTTTAATCCTTGGAAGCTGTAAGGAGAAGTTCTTGGTTTAAATGCTCCACCTCTTAAAAAACCTGCCCCATGTTTCTTAACTTCATCAGCTACTAAAGTGATTTGATCCTTACTTTCAACTGAACAAGGTCCTGCTATTATTGCTATTTTATTTCCTCCAATGGTATGTCCATTAACGTCAATTACTGTGTTTTCTGGATGAAATAATCTATTTGCCTTCTTAAAAGGCTCTTGAACATGCATTACTCTTTCAACATTAGGATTTGCTTCAATGTATGATGGATCTATTTTTGTTGTATCCCCAACTAATCCTAATATACTCATTTCAGTTCCTATTACAGGATTAACTGTAACCCCTAAAGATTCTAGTTTTCTTGTTATTTTTGTTATTTCCTCATTGCTTGTTTTTGGTTTTAAAATTACTACCATTTAATTTGCCCCCTTTAAATTTAGTTAGGAGTTATTAGTTTTACTATCTTATATACTATTCTCCTTAACATTGTTTTATATATTTGAAACACCTTCTCCCTTAAGGTCGAATGTGTAACTTCAACTAACCAAATCAAAAATTTGGAGTTTCAGCTATAAAAAAAGAGAACCCTTAATGAGTTCTCTCTTATAAACTATACTTTTAATACACTTTTAAATATTAAGATATATAAAAAGGTTCACTAAACACTCATTAGAAAAGCTTTGTATTTATTTTTGCAAAAGAAATAGCCAGCGCTATAATAAAAGCCCCAGAATATAAAGTAAAAAAAGCTATAAAATTTTGCTAATAAATTCTTTTCTAATCCTTTCATAATATATACCTCTTTAAAATTAATAAATTCTTTTCTCTAATTCTAACCATAATTAACCACTTTGTCAATCTTTTTACATTTGTTTTTCTTTTATATTGTCTTATTTTCTACTATTCTATAAAATTGGTGCTAATAATCTTATTAACGATTCTTTAATTTTTAAATTTCTAGACCTTTTATAATATTCTTCTTTAGTTACTAATTTAGATTTTAATTGATCATTTAAAAATATATTTTCTTGTTCTTTAGATACTTTTTCATCATAAATAAATGCATTTACTTCAAAATTCAATTTAAAACTTCTTATATCCAAATTAGCAGTTCCAATACTGCATACTTCTCCATCTGCAACAATTGTCTTAGAATGAATAAATCCATTTCCATAGCGATATATTTTTATTCCATAATCTATTAACAATCCTATATTAGCACTAAGCATCCACTCCATAAAGAAGTGATCTGGAGCACCAGGAACTATAATTCTAACATCTACACCTGAAAGTGCTGATATTTTTAGAGCTTCAAGCATTGAACTATCTGGAACTAAATAGGGCGTTTGAATATAAACATAATTTTTAGCATTATTTATAATTTTCATATATGAATTTTTAATATATTCTTCCATATGGTCTGGTCCCGATGATATTATTTGCATACCAACATTACCAGCTATCTCTGGTGTAGGAAAATACATTGACATATTCCCCATATTCTCATGAGCTGCATAATCCCAATCTAATATAAATCTCTTGTTTAATTCATTAACAGCCTCTCCCTTTACTCTAATATGAGTATCTCTCCAAAATTTAAACTGCTTTCCTTTATTAACATACTCATTTCCAACATTAAAGCCCCCAACATATCCGATTTTACCGTCTATTACAACTATTTTTCTGTGATTTCTATAATTAATACGAGTATTTATATGTGGTAAAACTCCAGGAAAAAATATAGCCATTTTTATTCCGTAAGATTCTATTTCTCTAATTATTTTTTTTGTAATTAGTCTTGATCCCATTCCATCTATAAGTAATCTAACTTCAACCCCATCTTTTGTTTTCTCTCTTAATTCCCTTATTAATGCTTTTCCTAAATCATCATACCTAAAAATATAGTATTCTATATGTATAAAACTTTTTGCAGCTCTAATGTCATTAAATAAATCTCTAAATTTATCTTCTCCATTAATATATGTTTTTACATCATTATTAATCGTATAAATTGCTCCTGAATGATTATAGTTCATTAAAATCAAATCCTCATAATTTTCATTTATTTCACTATCAAAATTAGACAATTCTAATTTTCCCCTTAATCTATATCTTTTAATTTTATCTGCAAGTTTTTTTTCTCTGAATATCTTTTGTCTACTTAAATTTTGCCCTAACAATAAATACAAAATAAATCCTATTCCAGGTAAGGCAATTAATATTATAAGCCATGCCCATGTAGTTGTAGGCTCTTTTCTTTCAATAAATATTAATGATAATGCAGATAACAAATTTAATAGAAAAAACATTACTAGTAATACTATATATGCCATAATCATTAATTCCTTTCAAAACTTAGCTATTTCTTATTATTATACATCAAGAAAGTATCATTTAATACAATTAACTAAATTATACATAAAAAGAACCATACCTCTCAGTATGGTTCTTATATATAGGAATTTTTAAATATTAAGCAAAGTATCTGTTTAATAATCCTTCGAAAGCTTTTCCGTGTCTAGCTTCGTCTTTACACATTTCATGAACTGTATCATGGATTGCATCTAAGTTTAATTGTTTAGCTAATGTAGCTAAATCTTTCTTACCTTGAGTTGCTCCGTGTTCTGCAGCTACTCTAGCTTCTAAGTTAGCTTTTGTATCAGCAACAACTACTTCTCCTAATAATTCAGCGAATTTAGCAGCGTGTTCTGCTTCTTCGATAGCTATTCTCTTGTAAGCTTCAGCAACTTCTGGGAATCCCTCTCTATCAGCTTGTCTTGACATTGCTAAGTACATACCTACTTCTGTACATTCTCCAACAAAGTTAGCTCTTAATCCTTCGATTACTCTTTCATCTACACCTTGAGCAACTCCGATTCTGTGCTCATCAGCAAATACTAATTCTCCTGCTTGTTCTACGAACTTATCAGCTCCAACATGGCATAATGGGCATTCTGCTGGTGCAGTTTCTCCTTCATGAACATATCCACATACTGTACATACAAACTTCTTCATATTTCCATTCCTCCTAAATTTTCATATAATACTTATTTTTTCTATATTACTTTTCTATTATATACTACAAAAGTACAGGCTTCTATACCTTTGTAGTATTTTTTTTAACTCTTATGCGAAGTATCTGTTTAATAATCCTTCGAAAGCTTTTCCGTGTCTAGCTTCGTCTTTACACATTTCATGAACTGTGTCATGGATTGCATCTAAGTTTAATTGTTTAGCTAATGTAGCTAAATCTTTCTTACCTTGAGTTGCTCCGTGTTCTGCAGCTACTCTAGCTTCTAAGTTAGCTTTTGTATCAGCAACAACTACTTCTCCTAATAATTCAGCGAATTTAGCAGCGTGTTCTGCTTCTTCGATAGCTATTCTCTTGTAAGCTTCAGCAACTTCTGGGAATCCCTCTCTATCAGCTTGTCTTGACATTGCTAAATACATACCTACTTCTGTACATTCTCCAACAAAGTTAGCTCTTAATCCTTCGATTACTCTTTCATCTACACCTTGAGCAACTCCGATTCTGTGCTCATCAGCAAATACTAATTCTCCTGCTTGTTCTACAAACTTATCAGCTCCAACATGGCATAATGGGCATTCTGCTGGTGCAGTTTCTCCTTCATGAACATATCCACATACTGTACAAACGAATTTTTTCATAATTTTATTCCTCCTAAAATCCTTATATATATATTTAATTTTCTTAACTTCTAATTTATTTGTTCTTTTGTTTTTGTGTTTCTTTCGAATCACCCTACATCTATTATTATATAATAATTATTATTAATTACAAGTCTTTTTTGAAAAAAATTAAAAAAAACTTCTAATTGATAATACATATCAACTAGCATTATTACTAGGTTTATCCATTGTTCAATAGATACTGATTATCAATTGATATATTATCAAAAAATAAAGAGCTGAATCATTTGATACAACTCTTTATACAATATCTTAGTTATTTCAATTTTATTATTGACTTAAATAAATCCCCATCAGCTTCAACTTTAAAGCTACCATTATGAAGTTCTATTATACTTTTGGCAATAGCAAGACCTAATCCAGATCCATCTGTACTTCTTGATGAATCTCCTCGCTTAAATCTATTAGTTATTTCATTTGTATCAAAACTTAATTCATAAGCTGATATATTTTTCATTATTATAGTTACTTCATCATTTTCTTTAAACATATCAATATATACTCTTGTATTACTTAAAGAGTACTTCACTATATTAGAAAGAAGATTCTCAAATACTCTATATAACCTCTTTCCATCAGCATTTATAAATATCTTTTCATCGGGAAGATTTAACTTGATATCTAAATTACGTTCTCTAAACCTTTCATCATTTTCTCCTAATGATTGCTTTAATAATTGTCCAATATCTATTTTTGTAATATTAAGTTCCATTGCTCCACTAGCTGCTTTAGATGCTTCAAATAAATCCTCTATTAAAACCTTAAGTCTTTGAGCCTTTTTATCTAATATATTAATATAATCCCTAGCATTTTCTGGCTCTATTTCTTCTCTCTTTAATAAATCTATATAATTTATAATTGAAGTTAAAGGTGTTTTTAAATCATGAGAAACATTAGTTATAAGCTCAGTTTTCATATTTTCGCTTTTCATCTCATTTTCAACAGACTTCTTTAATCCTTCTTTTATATTATTTATATCATGTGCCAGCTCCTTAAGGTGCCCTCTTCCCTTTTCATCTATCTTATAAGTTAACTTTCCTTCTGCAGCAGCCTTAGCTCCAACCATTATCTTATCTATATAAACTAAGTCTTTAATTAACATTATTAAGTATATAATTGTTAATATAATTCCTGCAATTATTCCTATTGGCCATATATAAAACATTGCTGATAAGAAAAATAATACTAATCCAATTGATACATATAAAGATGTCATTATTAAGAAGGTTCTTATTATAGACCCTCTATTCATTACATCACTTAAATAATTCCAAACCTTAATAGTAATATTATTTTTAAATAATGTTCCCTCATTATAATTAATAATCAATACTCTTATTAATAAATAGCAAATTACTATTACCACTGTTCCCCAAACTATTGAACTTAAATTTAATCTTCTTATATAGTTGTTTGAATTATAATAAATATGAGAACCAGTATTCCAAATTATCCATGCCAGGACTACTGTCCCTATTTTATATTCAATAGGATAATCTTTAACTTTATTTATTATTTTTTCTATATCAACTGATTTCACCTTATTTTTAGCTAAGTATAATAAGCAAATAATTAATAATGCCAAAAATACTATAAATGCTATACAGCTTAAATAAAAGCTAGTAACATTTTTCTTTACCTTCATAAAGCTTTCATAAACCACATCTCCTGATTGAATTTCTTTAGGCATCCATATATATAATGTTACATTATGTTTTTCAGTATTATAATTGTATCCATAATATTGTTCTGTATTAATTGAAGTTTCATATGAAGTATTACCAAAATATCTAGATCCATAAGTATGATTATCAATAAACTTATTTAAAGGACTATTTACATCTATTTGTTTACCATTTATATAAATATTCTCTATCACATTACCATTATAATAAATATTTACTTCTTTAAAATATCTGCTGTTTTTCTTTGTATATTGAATATCTTGCTTTTCTCCACCAATCCAAATATCATTCAATTTATCATAAGCAGAAAATTTTAAATTAACATATGAATTTAACTGATTATTTAAATCACTTGCACTATTACTTTTTCTATTTAAAATATATTCAATTAACTCTTCATCAGTCAAAGTATATTTTTCATCTATTTTATCTCTTTCTTCTTGTAATATTTTTTCTTGTTGCTCATAAGTTAAACTATTAAAGGTATTGTCGTTATATTTAGACGAACTAAACTTCTCAAACTCAGCGTTTGCCTTATTATTTAACTCGTCCCTACATATATCAACATCATTTTGGGTAATATTATCTTTATCCTTTGTATAATTAGGTGATTTATAATATAGTGAATATCTTTCTACTAAATTTGTATACTCATTAATATTTCCTGCTACTTGAGTTTGTGTATATATTCTATCTGGTACAACATATCCTAAGTTATCCTTAACTTCTAACAAAGATAAAATCGTAGTTGTTAATACTATTGCTGTTATAATATAGATTATACTACTCTCAAGTTTATTTCCTTTAAAGATATTCTTTCTTTTTGACTTTTCACTTTTTTTCTCTATAATTTCTGGCTCATTGCTTCCATTGTTAGTGTTTTTCGATTTTATATCCAATTCCCCACACCACCTTTAAATATTTCGGATCCTTAGGATTAATTTCAATTTTCTCTCTAATCCTTCTTATATGAACTGCTACAGTATTTTCAGCATTATAACTTGGTTCTTTCCAAACCTTCTCATAAATTTCATCTATAGAAAATACTCTTCCTTGATTTCTAAGTAATAACTCTAATATTCCAAATTCAGTTGCTGTAAGTTTTATTAATTCTCCATCAACTAACACTTCTTTAGCCTCTGGGTTTAAAGATAAACCTCCACTGCTTATTATTTCAGTTGTTTCTTCTTTTTTATTAGCATAATTTCCAAAGACAGTATACCTTCTTAATTGTGATTTAACCCTTGCTATAAGTTCTAAAGGATTAAATGGTTTTGTTATATAATCATCAGCTCCCATATTAAGACCTAATATTTTGTCCGTATCTTCTGATTTTGCAGAAATCAAAATAATAGGTATATTTTTCTCTTGTCTAATTTTCATAGTAGTTCTAAGCCCATCCATGTTAGGCATCATTATATCCATTAAAATAAGCTGTATATCATTTTCCATTAATGCTTCTAATGCCTCTAATCCATCATAAGCTTTTATAACATTTATCCCTTCATTTCTTAAATATATCTCAATAGCATCAACTATTTCCTTATCATCATCTACTACCAATACATTACCTTTTATCATTTCTAACAACACTCCCTTCGTATTGTATTATTATACCATGTCACTCATTTTATATTTATATATTAACAATAAAGTCTTACAAAAGTTTTATCATATTTATTAAAAATTTATTAAGATAAATTACGCAAAAAAGCTAGTAATACAGTTTCTGTATTACTAGCTTTATAAGTTATATAGTTAATAAAAGGCCTGCTATTGTAGCACTTAGAAGATTAGCAAGAGTTCCCGCTATTATAGCCTTCCATCCTAAACGTGCAATATCACCTTTTCTACTCGGAGCCATACCACCTATACCACCTATTAAAATTGCTATAGATGAAATATTAGCAAATCCACATAATGAAAAGGTAACTATTGCTATTGTTTTTGCTGATAATGTACCCATTATTTGTGAAAGACTAGTAAAAGCTACAAATTCATTTAATATAATCTTTTGACCTATTAATGAGCCAGCTGTTACTGCTTCACTCCAAGGTACACCAATAATAGCTGCCACTGGTGAAAATATATATCCTAAAATAGATTGTAAGCTTAATTCTGAAATTCCAAACCAACCTCCAATCCATCCTATAATTCCATTAATAAGTGCTATTAAAGCAACAAATGCAAGTAATATAGCTGCTATGTTAAGAACTAAACCTAATCCATCTATCGCTCCCTTAGCTGCTGCATCAACAACATTCGCTGAATCATCCTTAACCATTTCTATCTGATCATTTACTTTTGCTTGTTTTATTTCTGGTATTATAATTTTAGACATTATAAGACCTGCTGGTGCTGACATAAAGCTTGCAGATACTAAGTATTCTATTGGAATACCAAGTAATGAGTAACCAACTAAAATTGATCCTGAAACCGATGCAAGTCCTCCAACCATAACAGTAAATAATTCTGATTCAGTAAGTTTTTCAACATACGGCTTAATTAAAAGTGGCGCTTCTGTTTGACCTAAAAATATATTAGCTGATGCTGATATAGTTTCTAGCTTTGATGTTCCTAAAAGCTTAGATAAAGCCCCTCCTATAATTTTTATAATAAATTGCATAATTCCTAAATAATATAATACTGATACTACTGCGGATATAAATATAATTACTCCTAAAACATTAACTGCAAATATACTTCCATCATTAGTTAAAGAACCAAATAAGAACTTAATTCCTTCATTTGCATAATTGATTACTGATTGAACCCCTAGTGCTATCTTGCTTAACACATATCTACCTACACTCCATTTTAAAGCAGCAAGTGCAAATGCAAATTGAATTAAAAATCCAATTATCACTGTTCTCCACTTAATCTTGCTCTTATTATTTGAAAGCAAAAATGCTACAAGAAATATAAATGCTATTCCTATAACACAATTTAATATTGCCATAATCTCACTCCATCCTTTGTTAAATATTTTTTCTTATTTAGTTTTATCAAAAATATAATGTTATATTCTAAATATACTAATATAATGTTAAATAGAATTTACTAAAAAAACACAAATTACTTCAATTAACTAAACTTTAATCTAGTTAATTAAACCTTAAATACACACTATTAATAAAAATTATATTATCTAATTTCTTTCCCAAAAGGCATTAATGATAATTTCGCCATTTTTAAAGATTGCATTGCAAAAGGTATCCCTATAATAGTGATACATAAAAATAAAGCACTAATTAAGTTTGCAATACATAACTCTAATCCACCCAATATTATCCATAATATATTTAAAATCAAACTTCCACTACTATCACTAACTGTAACTACCTCTTTTCCAAAAGGTGCAAGTTGTAATCTTGCCATTTTAAAACACTGTATTCCAACTGGTATTCCTATAATACTAATACACCAAAGCATTCCTATAAATACCCATCCTAAGGCTCCAAAGAAACCACCAAATATTAGCCAAACTATATTTCCTAAACAGGACATTTTATCGCCTCCATCTTTTTCTCATTTGTTATTAAAAATTTTTCATATTATCTTTCAAATAAATTAACCTTTAATAACCTTTTTGTTTTGTCGAATTTTGCAACATAAAAATAACCTCATAGATTATATACCGATATATACGTAAATATCAATAATAATCTATGAGGCTTATTCAAAAAATTTATTATATATTAGCTATTTTTTACTAATTGATAGTATAACTTGATATTATATCTCCAAAGTACAATGTATGGTAATCTTCTAAAGGATATTTTTCATCATTTATAGTTTTATCTAAATTTGCTTCACTCATAGTTGTTTTATAAATCACCTTACACTCAAAGTGCATTCCTTCCACTTCTAATACAGGTGTTCTAATCTTTTCACTATTTACAGTTGATATATTTAGCTCCGCTAATTTATTCATATCTTTTCCACTTTTACTTCCTAAAAAAGCTAGTTCTTTATTCATCTTTTCATAAGGTATTGTAACTGTAAATTCTTTTGATTTTTCAATAATTCCATATGTATATCTTTGAGGTCTTACCATTACCATAAATACAGGCTTTCCCCATATGAATCCAATACTTCCCCAAGCTATAGTCATTGAATTAACCTTATTACCCGTCTTAGTGGTCAAAAATGCGCCCTTACTTAATATCTCCATATTCTTTTCTAAATTTTCATTATACTCTACGCATTTCTTTATCATAGTAGATCCCCCTTTTTATTAAAACCCTTAATTAATAATCTTTTCAATAAATTTTATAAAAAACTTTATATTTATAACATTGTACCAATTTTTCCCACACTTATCAAAGTATACGCTTTTCTTGACTTATTATAACAATCTACTATATAATTAATTATTATTTAAAATATTATTAATAAATTATATTGCATTGAAAAGGAGTAGTACTATAACCTTGTAGTCTTTAGAGAGCTGTTGGTTGCTGAAAAACAGTGATACATGTATAGGAACTTGCCTTGGAGCTTACTTGTTAAAAGCAAGTACGGAGTCCCCGTTACGGATTTGAGTGAGAGTTTAGTCAGTGACAAGTGATAAGTGACAAGTAACAAGTTTAATCCAAATCGGCTTTGCTGATTTTATAAACTAACCACTAACTTCTAACTACTAACTCTAATAAGAGTGGTACCGCGAATTTAGCTTTTCGTCTCTTAATTGAGATGAAAGGCTTTTTTTATATATTTTTATAAATTTAGGGAACAATTATTAAATGTGGAATTTAAAATCAAACTTTAAAACATAAATTCACAATTGAAATAACTTGTTCTCAATTTACCTAAGGAGGTTTTTAACTATGAGTAACTACGGAACTGCCGTTGATAAAAAGTGGCAAAAGAAGTGGGAAGAAACTGAACTTTACAAATTTAATCCAGATGCAGAGGGCGAAAAACTTTATGTTTTAGAAATGTTCTCTTATCCATCAGGAAGCCAATTACATGCTGGTCACTGGTTTAACTATGGACCTGTTGATTCATGGGCAAGATTAAAGAAAATGCAAGGATATAATGTATTCCAACCAATGGGATTTGATGCCTTTGGATTACCTGCAGAAAACTTTGCAATTAAAACTGGAATTCATCCATGGGATTCTACTGAAAAGAATATTAAAACTATGGAAGAACAACTAAAAGCTATGGGTGCTATGTTTAACTGGGAAAATGAAGTTATAACTTGTACTCCAGAATATTATAAATGGACTCAATGGGTATTCTTACAATTATTAAAGAATAACTTAGCTTACAGAAAGAAAGCTCCTGTAAACTGGTGTCCATCTTGTAACACAGTTTTAGCTAATGAGCAAGTTGTTGATGGCACTTGTGAAAGATGTTCAACTGAAGTTACTAAAAAGGACTTAACTCAATGGTTCTTCAAAATTACAGAATATGCTGATGAACTATTAGAAAAACTAGATACTTTAGATTGGCCTGAAAAAACAGTTGCTATGCAAAAACACTGGATTGGTAAATCTACTGGTGCTGAAGTTAACTTTAAAGTTAAAGGTTCAGACATTAAGTTTGATGTATTCACAACAAGAGTTGATACTTTAAATGGTGTTACTTATGTTGTTTTAGCTCCTGAAAATCCATTAGTAGATGAATTAACTACTGCTGATAATAAGGCTGCTGTAGAAGAATATAAAGAAGCTGCTAAAAAGCAATCTGATATAGAAAGACAATCTCTTACAAGAGAAAAAACTGGTGTATTCACTGGTTCATATGCTATAAACCCTATAAACGGTAAAGAAGTTCCAGTTTGGGTTGGAGACTATGTTCTTGCAACTTATGGTACTGGTGCTGTTATGGCTGTTCCAGCTCACGATGAAAGAGACTTTGCTTTTGCAACTAAGTTTAACTTACCAATAGATCAAGTTATAACTAGCAAAAAAGGTGGAGAAGTTGAATTACCATATTGTGAATATGGAGTTTTAATTAACTCTGGAGAATTTGATGGATTAACTACAGAGCAAGCTAAAGAAGCTATTGTTGAAAAACTAGCTAAAGATGGTGTAGGTTCTGCTAAGGTTAATTACAGATTAAGAGACTGGTTAGTTTCAAGACAAAGATATTGGGGTGCTCCAATTCCAATAATCTACTGTGAAGATTGTGGTGCTGTTCCAGTTCCAGAAAAAGATCTTCCAGTTGAATTACCATATAACGTTGAATTTGCTCCAGATGGTAAGTCACCACTTGCTAAATGTGAGGAATTCATTAATACTACTTGTCCTTGTTGTGGAAAACCAGCTAAGAGAGAATGTGATACTTTAGATACATTCGTTTGCTCTTCTTGGTACCAAATGAGATATGTAGATAATAAAAATACTGAAATTGCATTTGATAAAGAAAAAGTAGATAAGATGCTTCCAGTTGACAAATATGTTGGTGGACCAGAACATGCTTGTATGCATTTATTATATGCAAGATTCATAACTAAGGCTTTAAGAGATATGGGTTACTTAAGCTTCGATGAACCATTCAAGAGCTTAACTCACCAAGGACTTATCTTAGGACCAGACGGATTAAAGATGTCTAAGTCTAAAGGAAATACTATCTCTCCAGATGATTATATCCAAGAATATGGTGCAGACGTATTTAGAATGTACTTAATGTTTGGTTTCGCTTATGTTGAAGGTGGAGCTTGGAGTGATGATGGTATTAAGTCTGTTGCTAGGTTCGTAGATAGAATTGAAAGATACTTAACTATCTGTAGAGAAGCTATCGAAGCTGGTACTAACAATAAAGATACTATGGATAAAGCTGAAAAGGAATTAAACTTCTGGTTAAATAACGCTATTAAAGGTGTTACTGAAGATGCAGATAAAATGCAATTTAACACTGCTATAGCTAGAATGATGGAATTCATAAATGCTTTATCAAAATATGTTCAAGAAGAAACTAAAAACTTAGCATTCTTAAGAACTGTATGTGAAAGCTTTATTAAGATTTTATCTCCATTTGCTCCTCACTTTGCTGAAGAACAATGGTCATTATTAACTGGTAAGTATTCAGTATTTAACGAAGCTTGGCCAACATTTGATCCTAAGGCTCTTGTTAAAGATGAAATTGAAATAGCTATCCAAGTTAATGGTAAAATCAAAAACAGAATTAACGTTGCTTCTGACTTAAATGAAGAAGGAATTAAAGCTGCAGCTTTAGCTAATGAAGCAATTGTAGCTGCTACAGAAGGAAAAACTATAGTTAAAGTTATTGTTATCAAAGGAAGACTTGTAAATATAGTTGTAAGATAAGTGAGAATCCAAATTTTCAATTTGGATAGTTAAAGGTACACTTTAGTGTACTCAACGACTGTAAGTAGTCTAATTTTCTTAAATAAAACAGAGACTATATCAAATTAATTTACACACCCCAAAATTTGATATAGTCTCTATTATTTTATACTCTAATCCTAATAGTATAATATTAGAATTTAATTTTTTAACTTAAAAATGTACTTATCACTGCAATTGTGATATATAAATAAGGCCCATACTTAGTAAGTGAATATTTTTTATTAGTACTTTCAATAATTGTTTTACTTGAAAGCTTCTTAAATATAATGCTTAATATCTTAAATAAAATAAATCCTAAAATAGTTCCTAAAGTATTCATTATTAAGTCATCAACATCAGTTGCCCTAATAGTAAATAATTGTCCTACTTCTATAATTAACGAAAATAAAAATCCTAAAAATACAGTAGGTAAAAATTTTCTAAATCTTTGCCATAATGTAGGCAATAATAATCCAAATGGAACAAAAAATATTATATTAAGTATAGATGAAATATGAATTCCTGTACTAAATGGTATAAGATTCAAAACCGGCTGAAATATAGATCCTCCTGCAATTATTTTCCCCTCCATATCACTTAATGCTGGAAATCCTACAATATCCTTTAATGAAACTACAAGATAAAACATAAATATATATCCAAATAAATAATGCTGCCATTTTATTTTATTTTCACATTTATTTTTTTCGCTTAAAAATCTATTTAGAACTGTTAATAAAATCATTGATAATACTATTGCTAGTAAATAACTTTTCATCATATACTTCTGCCCCCTCTGGCCTATTATTTTTTTACTAACTTTAGTATAAACTCAAATATTTAATTATAACTTTCATATTTCTTAAGATATTATTAAAACTACCTGAAATGAGTTTTCTCTAATTTAAAATATATATTTTATTGAAAGCTTAAGTTAAAATATGCTAATGTAATATTAAATATTTTATAAAATTGGGGTGTAAAAATGAATATAAGAATAGCAACATCTGACGATGCAAAAGAACTTCTAAATATCTATAAATATTATGTAGAAAATACAGCAATAACATTTGAATATGATGTACTCTCTATTGAAGAATTCTCTGGAAGAATTAAAAATACTTTAAAAAAATATCCTTATCTAATAGCTGAAAATGAAGATGGGATTTATGGATATGCTTATGCAGGTGAATTTAAAAGCAGACAAGCTTACAATTGGGCTGTTGAAACTTCTATTTATGTAAAAAATGGTGGTTCAAGACACGGAGTTGGTACTTTACTTTATAAAGAATTAGAAAAATACCTTAAGCTTCAAAATATTATCAATGTTAATGCTTGCATTGCTTATCCTAATGAAAAAAGTGAAGATTTTCATAAAAAGTTTGGATATAAGACTGTTGCTCACTTTACTAAATGTGGTTATAAGTTTGGACAATGGCATGATATGATTTGGATGGAAAAATTCATTGGTGATCATACTAATAATCCTAAGGATGTAATTCCTTTTTCTGAGCTTAACTTATAAGTAATAATTATACTTTTGCATTTAAAATAAAATGGAAGTAACACTTGTATTACCTCCATTTTATAATAACTATTTAATTTTAATAATTTGATCTTCTAATAAAGTAAATGGAGCCCAAAATTTTTCAATATAATAGTTTTTACTTTTATCTAATTTATTAAATACATAAGTTGCTTCCACATCTAATACACCTAGTATATTTTTATTCTCTACATAAATTGGAGCATGGTATTCATCTTGCTCATCTCCCTTTAAGTAAAAATCTATTCTTGATTGAATGCCTGTTGTTCTCACCTTCATAAATGTCTTATCATCTTTATCACAAATATCTAATATTTCAGTGGTTCCTTCTTTACCTAAATCATATCTGCTCTTTTCTAAGGATATTAATTCCTTATCCCTTTCCTTGACTTCACTCGCTTTATCATAACTATACACATATGGAATAAGATAAACTTCACTACTTTCACCCGGTAATCTATGTTGCATTGACATTGTGCTATTTTCTGTATCTCTTCCAGCTACTCCTATTAATTCACCTTTATTATTATCCCAAAGAATATAATTTAAATCTTCATTAACATTAATGTTATTATTCTTAGTTTCAATAAATATTCCTGTAGGATATTCTTCCACCTTAATAACTTCAATACTATTATCATTAAATACTATTTTTTTATTTATTTGATATTCCTTAACTTTTATATTACTGCTATCTAAGGATAATTCTATTGGTTCTTTTTCTAATTCTATAAAATTATTCATTGTATAATCTGTATAAAGCTTTGTAAAATCAACTTTACAATTTAAGACTTCTGGCAACTCACTTCCATCATGTGGTCTAATATATATAGTCATCATTCCAGCATAAGTATATTCATCTATAAACTCACCATACTCTAAACTATATTCATAGGAAGATGGGTTTTCTAAGTCTAAATTTATATCAAAGTAATATTGATTAGTTTGATTTAACTTTTTATCGCCAGTAACATTATAAAAAATAGTTAATTCTCTTTTATTATAATAAGCACTCTCTATATTTACCTCATAGACATCACTTTTTGTAGTACTCATAATAGGTGTAGAAACTTCTTCATATCCATCTATATCATTATTTCTGTTTAAAAATAATATTACCTCCTTTAATCCAGGAATCTTATCTGCATATGTTGGAAAACATACTCCAAAGCTTACTACTCCTACAGCTAATAATGCTATTATTGTACTTGCCTTTAATGCCAACTTTTTAGAATTGCTTGTCTTCTTTTTCCCTAAAGACTCTCTAAAGTTCCTCTTCATTTTTTGCTTCTCTATATCATTTAATGGCTGCTCATCATATTCAGTTAAATCTATTTCTACATCATTTAAATACTCTAATGAATCCTTCATATAATTCACTCCTTATCTATTTCCAAAAATAGTCTTAATCCTTTTCTTACCTCTAGAAATCCGATTATAAATAACCTCTTCATTTATATTGATTTCTTCAGCAATATCCCTTATCTTTTCTTCATTTATATAATATCTTATAAATATCTCCTTATCCTTTGGCTTAAGTGCATTTAACAAAGAATCTATTTCGTTTTTAAGTTCATTTTCCTCAATAGATTTTGCTATATTATCTTCTCCTTTAAGTTCAATACTTTCTAATTCTTCATGAATTAAATTTAAATTTAAGTATTTCCTCTGGTATCCTATACATTTATATTTAGCTACTGCTGCCAACCAAATTTTAAAGTTTCCTTTTTCATTATCAAACTTGTCAATACCGTTCCAAATAGCTAATAAAATATCATTAATACATTCATCTTGATAATCTTTTAAGTTATATAAGTGCTTATTTACAATAGCTTTAATTAAAGCACCATAAGTATCAATAACATAATCTAAAGCCTTTTCATTCTTTTTATTTAAATACTTTATAAAGTTCTTTTCATTTACTCTCATGAACTTCTCCTTTCTGTAAGACCTTACACTTATTAATTAGCTTAAAATATATATTTTCTATCAAAATTACTAAAAAAATTTATCTTTTTAGTAAGTACTGTATATATTTTAAAATAACATTATTATAAAACTATTTAATGTATCAATAAACTAAATAAAACTATCCCATTTATATTGAGATAGTTTCATAAATTTAGTTATTTAATTATCTATAACATTCTTATATCCAATGTATGTAGCATAAAAATATCCACCATAAACTACTACAAATATTAATGCTGTTATTAATGCCGAAAGTAATATATCATAATTTCCAAATGTTTTTAAGTATTTCTCGACTATGTTTATTCCTACAATAGAATGTACTATTGCAAGTGATAGAGGTAACATAAAGAAAGTACTAACTTCACTTAAAATACTCTTATTAATTTGACTACTTGGTGCTCCAATTTTCTTTAATGCCTCATACCTATCAACAGATTCATTACATTGTGATAATTGTTGAAGTGCTAAAACTGCTGCACTTGCAAGTAAAAATACTATTCCAATATAAATTGAAACAAAAAGTATTATTGTTGACATACCAGTATTAGCATCATAAGCAATTTCCCTAGTCATTGCTGATAATTTAATTTCATCACCTAAACCTGTATTCTCTACATTTATATATTTTTCTAATAGTGTGTCTACTTGCTTCTTCTTTTCTTCTTTATTTGCGCCTACATAATTGATATTAATATATTCATACACCGGTACTAAATTATTAAAAAATGAATCCGGAAGAATTAAAGAAAATATATTATTACTAGCTCCTGATGTTGCTAAGGAATCTTGTAAAACCTTTTTCTCCTTAATTTTATAAGTTTTATTATCTATACTAAATTCATTATTCTCCTTAAAAAATCTCTCTATAGTTGGAATAAGATTATCGTAGTTTGATGATAAATAAACTTCATCATCTTTTAAATCCAAGGTTTCTTCTCCAAGTAGCTCTCTATTTTTATTTAAATCTGAAATTGATATAGCTTGTGTTTTTTCAAATATTGGATTGAAGTTTATAAGCTCTGAACCTGTATCAGTATATTGTCCTAATATACTTTTTAAAGCAAAATCTATAGAATATATATTCATTGTTATATACTTAGTACTATCATCTAAAATAACACCACAATTCCCTAAAGCTTCTTCAATAGAAATATTACTTACTTCATTATCCTTTCTTAAGGAAAAAGACAAATCAAAAGGTGTATAATCCTTTATGCTAGTTTCAAAAGATTTTTTCATACTAAATCCTGATGTTAATATGCCTATAGTTATAAACAGCATTAAACAAATAACTGTCATTGATATAAAATTGGTATTAAATTTACTTGTTATTTGTCTTACTGTAAAAGTATTAAGGTTATTAAAATATGCATTTTCATTTTTCTTCAATATTGATAATAATACTGATGAAAGACCAAAGAAAAATCCTACTGTTCCTATAATGCCTAATAAAACTGATGTCATAAATCTTGGATCAGTAAAATCTAAATTAGTAACTGTGGCAAAATAATAAGCGATTATTAAAATTACTATAGCTAAAACAAGAATTACCCATGACACTATTGCATTCCTTACTTTAATCTTTTCGCTTTTTTTAGATGAGTTTATTAAATCTATAAGCTTATATTTTGAAATTACTATAATATTAAATATAACAACTATAATATAAATTAATCCAAAGTAAGTTATTGACTTTAAAATCGCTTCACTTGAAATTACAAATTTATATTTTGACAGTTCAACTAAAAACATTTTTACTGTTAATAACGATAATCCTTGTGATAATACTAAACCTAATAATAATCCGGCTATAAGTGATATAAATCCAACTATTAATGTCTCCATAAGTAATATAAACGATATCTTACCTTTGCTCATACCAAGCATCATATATATTCCGAATTCTTTTTTCCTCTTTTTTATTAAGAAGTTAGTAGCATATATAATTAGTCCTGCCAATATAAATGAAACAAATATTGATACTCCACTCATTAAATTTTTCATAACTTCAATATATGATGTTTGAACTGTATTCATTTTTGCAATTGCCATTTGTGAATCTAATGAATTGAAACAATAAAATATGCAAACTGCAAAAGTTAATGTTAAAAAATATATTGCATAATCCTTAAAGCTCTTTTTAATATTTTTTGCTGCTATTTTAGAATACATCTGAAGTGTCACCTCCAAGTAAAGTAACTACCTCAATTATTTTATTAAAAAATTCTTTTCTACTATCATTTCCCCTAACAAGCTCATTAAATATTTTTCCATCCTTTATAAATAGAATTCTATGAGCATAGCTTGCTGTAAATGCATCATGTGTAACCATTAAAATAGTTGCTTCTAACTCCTTATTTAATTTCTCTATTGAATTTAATAACATTTTAGATGATTTAGAATCTAATGCTCCAGTTGGTTCATCCGCTAATATTAACGATGGATTAGTTACTATAGCTCTTGCCGCTGCAACTCTTTGCTTTTGTCCACCTGACATTTCATAAGGATATTTATCTAATACTTCACTTATTCCTAAATTTTCTGCTGACTTTTCTATTAATGGTCTTACTTCCTTCCCCCTCACTCCACCTATAGTTAATGCAAGAGAGATATTTTCATAAGCTGTTAAGGTGTCTAAAAGATTAAAATCCTGAAATATAAACCCTAACTTATTCATTCTAAATCTATCTAATTTCTTTCCCTTAAGCCTTGTTATATCTTCTCTATCAATTTCAATACTACCCGTGGTTACTTTATCTATTGTTGATATACAATTAAGTAATGTTGTTTTACCACTTCCTGATGGACCCATTATTCCAATGAATTCACCCTTATCTATACTAAAACTTATACTGTCTAAAGCCTTTGTTACATTATCCTTATTACCATAATACTTTTCTACGTTCTTTACATTTAAAATACTTTTCATTTAATATCCCCTCCCTGTTTCTTACAATCACAAGTATACCCTCATGCAAAAATCCAATCTATCGAAAAGTCTTTCAACTTTCTTTCAATAATGTAAGATTCTCCAGCGGGATCAAATCCAAATATTGGTTTGACCCCGCAGGCACGCTATATTTCACTATATTTGTCGAATACTTGTAAGATCACCTAATGGGAATATAATATTAACTTTTGTTCCTTGTTCATATTTTGATGTTAATGTAATATTTAGTCCTAGCTTTCTACAAAGCTTTTTGCATAAGTACAATCCTATTCCTGTTGATTTACCAAGGATTCTTCCATTATGTCCTGTAAATCCTTTATTAAAAACCTTATCTATATCTTTATCAATTATTCCAATACCGTTATCTTCTATTGTTAATATGACCTTATCACTAATTTTCTTAGTATAAGCCTTTATTTTAGGCATTTCATTACTTTTAGAATCTGAATTTTTCTTATACTTAATTGAATTTACTATAATTTGATTAATAATAAATTCAACCCATTTTTCATCACTTATAACTGTATCACTTACCTGTTCTATATCTATTTGAAAGCGCCCATTTATTAAATCATACCTATTATTCCGTATAACTCTTTTTATTGTTTCCTTTATATCAAACTCTTTTATAATATAATCTTTACTTACATCTGTACTTCTTGAATAATATAAAACCTGTTCAACATAACCTTCTATTTTGTTACTTTCATTTTGTATTATAGTCTTTGCTTTTCCCTCACTATTTTCAGCAACAAGTTTTGTTAATGCAATTGGAGTTTTTATTTCATGAACCCAAGCTTCTATATATTCTCTATATTCACTTTGCATTATTTTATATTCATTTACATGTTCATGCATAGCTCTATTACTTGCTTCTAAAATCTCATATAATATTTGCCCTTCATAGCTTTTAGGCCTTTTTATTATCTCTGGAAGTAAATACTTTTTATCTAGTTTATTGCTTATTTCTATTAATTCATCATAGAACCTCTTCTTCCCAATAAAATCTAAAAGCATATATATTAAAACTGGCATAAACCATATTAAAAATAAAATCATTCTAATTTCTATGCTAGTTTCTGCTAATCTCATTATTATTGCACAAAATAAAAACGTAATTATATTTAGTATGAAAAAGGGCAATTTACTTATAATATATTTTACTAAACTCATAGCAAGCTGTACCCTATTCCTCTCTTAGTTTCTATAGCATCCTTAAATCCTATTGAATCTAATTTTTTCCTTAACCTTGCAATGTTAACAGATAAGGTATTCTCATCTACAAACATATCTGAATTCCATAAATAATCCATTAATTCATCTCTAGATACTATAACTCCCTTATTTTTAATTAAACAGCTAAGTATTTTAATTTCATTTTTAGTTAAATCTACAGTTGAATTATTAAACTCCATTACCCCTGTTGTAACATTAAGCTTAAGACCTTTATGTTCTAATATTTCCTGATACTTTCCACCTGAACTTCTTCTTAAAAGCGATGCTATTCTAGCTAAAAGAACTTGAGTATTATATGGCTTTGTAACAAAATCATCTGCCCCTAAATTCATGCTCATAATTTCATCCATATCACTATTTCTGCTAGTAACAATTATTATTGGAGTATTTTTAACTTTTCTTATTTCACGACATATATAATATCCATCATAGTAAGGTAAATTTATATCGAGTAAAATTAAATCTGCATTATCTTTTAAAAGTGTTTCCATAATATTATCAAATTTATCTGGGCCATAGGCTTCATATCCATATCTTGAAAGAAAATCTATAAGTTCATTCTTTAAATCTTTATTATCTTCAACAATTATAATTTTTTCCAATTTTATCACCTCATTGCTATTATATTTAACTTTACCTAATAAGTCTAACTTCTATTCACCTTATACCAGAATAATAAAATAGAGTGTTGATCTATTTTACTCAACACTCTATTTGACAGTTACTTTGTATATTTTTAATTTTATTTAAAATAAACTCCATGTAAATGTCAATATATTTTTGTATAAAAATTGGAAAATAATTATGTACAATAATTAGAATTTACATTTTAGTCAAA
>NZ_JAASHM010000022.1 GCF_019734195.1 Clostridium sp. K13
GGGTATTATTTAGTATCGCAAACCTATTGTATTTCCTTGGGCTGAGAAGAGCAATGTTCATATAACTTAACAGATCGTTTAAAAGTAATGGGGGGTATTTATGAATAATAAGAATATATCAATAGAGTTAAATGAGAAGTATATTAAGGATCTAACTATACTTAAATTAAAAAGAAATTATGGATTTATTGAAAGAGAAGAATTTAGAAATGAACTAATTAATTTAGGAATAAATAATGGTATTTCAGATTATGCAGAGATGTTAACATTTATAGCTTTTAATGTAATAGTAGACAGAATAGAAGAAATGCAAGGTGATGATAAGGTAAAATTATTATTTAATGAAATTGTAGAGGTTCCCTATGAAGAAGATTTTGTATCAAAGTCTTGTGATGTAGTTTTGTTAGGAAAAGATGTTATAGAGGTAATTACAATAGTACCAGCAGAAAGTAATGCTATAAGGCTATATGAGGATATGGAAATTAAGCTTTTAGGAATAGGAGTTTTAGATAAATATTTATCTAGAATGGAATGCAATAAAATAAGACTTATAACAATTCAACCTAATTTAGATTTATGTTCTATATATGAAACATCTGTAGAGAGTCTATTGCACGAATATGATTTTTCTCTTATATGGGAATAGTAAACCACTGGTGGTTTTTAAATTTTATAAATTTTCAAGTGGCAAGCTTTATGTGAAAAGCATAAAGACTGTCGCTGTTTTTTTATTATATAGATAAGACTGTAAATAGGTTATTCAAAGGGCAAAGCTATGAATAAAATCATAGTTATTCTAAAAATACTTATGAGTATAATGAAGGAAATAATAACGAATATAATATGATAATATTAATGTCATATTAATATAAAATATTCAACTTGAATTTGAATGTAAATTGATGTAAAGTATTGATTATGTTGTAAAAATGTATGGAAATATAAAACAAGTATTTATTTTATAATATAAATTTAAATTAAAATATAGCTTGAAAATAGAGAGTTGAGAGAATGTTTAGATTATATGAAAAAGAGGAAGAAAATTTAAAAAAGAAAAAGAAAATAAGACTTTTATTAGTAAGTAACTTTATTTTTGCAGTAGGATTACTTATAGTTATAAGTTTTAGAGAAAATATAATTACTAATACTATTAACAATATTATTAATATAAGTAGATTTAGAGATTTATTGATTATTTGTAGTTGTTTGAGCTTTATAGCGTACTTGGGATGTGTAATTTATTATATGAGTACAAAAAAACAAATATATTTTATATTATCCTTACTTTACTTAAATTTATTTGTAAGTATGATTCTTAATCAATTATACCATAAAGATAGTGTTGATATATTTAATACAATATTTAGAATGATTATATTAATAATGGTTGTAAAAAATAAAAATTTAATAAAAAATAAAGCATTATTAATAGTTAACGTGAGTGGGATTACTTTAATTAATTTTATACTAGATTACATATTATTAAATTATTTACCTATTTATAAATATATATATATAGTGCCATTAATTTTATTTATAATAAGTATTTGCTATTTTATATGCACCATATTATTAGCGATTAAAACTTTAAAGGAAGTTGATATAATATATTCTTATGTTATAGGAAGCATATATTTATTAATAGTAAGAGGTTTTTATAGAATATTTCAAATATTTGATACAGGTAAGCTTAATAGTGAATACTCCAATAATATATTTATTTTATTAACTATGATTTCTTTTACATATATAGTTGTTGGAGCTTTTATACAGATTGTGGTTAATAGTAATGAAAGTGATTATTTAGAACAAGAGTTAACTGTTTTCTTTCATATAGCAGAATTTAACTGTAATGATAATATTATATTATTTGATGACTGTGGGAATATGTGTTATGCAAATAAGATATTAAGAGAATTATTATGCAAATCTAATGATATAATAAATCAATATAAGGAATTAATAGAAATAATAAAAGAAAATAAGTATAGATTTGAAGATTTATATGAAGAATTAAAACATGAAGATTATATCAGGAAAAGCAAGGTCATAGATGATTTAGGAATAGTTATTGATTTACATATTCAAAAGGTTGTAACTAGAACTAATAAGGAATATTATATGATTAAATTTAATGATATAACTCAAGAGTATAATAAAAATAAGAGTATAAGAGAAAGTGAAAAAGTATTAACTTATATTTTAAATAGTATGACAGATATTATAGTGGCAATTGATGATTATGGTAATATTATTTATATGAATAAGGTTGCTATTGATATAATTGGCGAATTAGATTTTAATAGTAAGAAGATTAATTATTATGATTTAATAAATGATTCTCATAATAGGAATCTTGTTTTAAATACTATAAATGAAAAGGTAACATATACTATAACAGGTGCTAATGGAGAAGTTAAATTAGAGTCATTTGTTAGTAAAGTAAATAATTTAAAGCTTGGAAAAGTAGGTAAGATGATTATTTCTAGAGATTTAGGGCGAAAGGAAAACTATGATAATTTACTTTTAGAATATGATAATTTTAAAGAATATGAAAAACGTAAAAGCAACTTTTTCATAAATTTATCGCATGAATTTAAAACTCCTATTAATGTTATTTTTTCTGCTATGCAATTATTAGAAGTAGCTGATTTAAATAATGAGAGAGAGCTAGTTAATGCTTATAATAAATATAAAAAAAGTATAAAGTTAAATTGTTTAAGAATGTCTAGGATAGTTACCAATATGATTGATATATTAAGATTTGAATCAGAAGATATGGAAATGCAGTTTTCAAATGTTAATATTGTACAGCTCATAGAGGAAGTTGTTTTATATATTGCTAAATACTCTATAAATAAAAATATTAATATAATTTTTGATACTGAGTTTGAGGAAATGATAATAAGGTGTGATACTAGCAAGATTGTTAGAGTAATTACTAACTTATTATCTAATGCTATTAAGTTTAGCAAGGAAAACAGTGATGTTTATGTAAATGTTAAAAGGGAAGAAGTTTTAGTTGAATGTGGGGAAAATTTATTTGAGAAAAAGGACAGTTTAATTATTGAAATAAGGGATACTGGAATAGGAATAAGCAGTGATATGTGTGAAGCTATTTTTAAACCATTTTCTCAAATTGACACATCTTTAAATAGGAGAAATGAAGGATGTGGAATGGGGTTAAGTATTTCTAAGAAATTAGTAGAATTACATGGTGGTAATATTTTAATAGAAAGTGATATTGGACAAGGTAGTAAGTTTAGTATTGTTATGCCAATAAGTAATTTAACTGTTTTTAATGATGAGAGTGTGGAACAGTATAGTATTGATTTTAAGGAAATAGATACTGAAATATCGGATATTTATGAATTGTATTAGGATGATTTCCTCCGGTGCTAATCCAAAAATTGACTTGTATTTAATGATATGCTAAGATAGCCATGTAGTTAGCATTTAGACATGTTACTGGTAAAGCAGGCAAGATCTAATAAAATGACACATTTATTTGTGTTACTTTTATTGGGTCTTTTTTTTATGCAAATACTAGGGAAATATGTAAATAGCTAATTTTACTTCCTGTGGAATTAATCCGTTTATTGGATTAATTCTGCAGGTAATATTAATTAGGTAGGGGTGGATTTTATTATGAAAAAGCATAATGAAGTAGAAATTAATGAAGTTAATAAACTAAAAGTAGGTGTAGTAATACTTGATTTTGTAGTATCAGTATTTCAACCGTTAGTTCCAGTAGTAGCAGGGGCAGGGATGTTAAAGTCTGTACTTTTATTATTAAATATGATTGGAGTATTAGATAAATCACATAGTATGTATATATTATTTAGTACTATAGCTGATGTAGGATTTTATTTCTTGCCAATATTCATAGCTAGTACAACAGCTGAAAAGTTAAAGTGTAATAAGCTTATGTCAATTGCAGTAGTTGGAGTTTTAATTTTACCTGCTATGAATAGTTTAATGGCAGATGGAATCACCATATTTGCAGCAGCAGTACGTTCAAAGGATGAACAAAGTAATTCTACAGCAATATCAGCTGGGATTTCTGCATTGTTTGGAATAACTGAACCAGCTATTTTTGGTTTAGCATTTCAAAATAAAAAAGTACTAATGAGTGTTATGTCTGGAAGTATTATTGGTGCTATATTTATTGGAGTAGTTGGGATTAGAGGATATGCAGTAGTTCTGCCTGGACTTGCAAGTATTTCTATGTTTATTTCTGATGAGTTACCTAGAAATATTTTATATGCTATAAGTGGCGCAGTTATAGCATTTGGTTCATCTTTTATTATTACATTATTACTTTGGAAAAAAGAAAAAACAGAGTCAAAGATATATACAGAAAAAGTAGAAATGGCAGTATAATAAAAAAATAATATTAACTATTGCGTAATTTAAATAAGTATGATATATTAACAGTAACAAACGTGGTAAACAATTACATACAGCTTTGAGTTTTTATTAAGGCATGTTACTGATAATGCAGGCAAGACCAAGATAGAAATGATTTA
This sequence comes from Clostridium sp. K13, assembly GCF_019734195.1. Lineage (GTDB taxonomy): Bacteria > Bacillota > Clostridia > Clostridiales > Clostridiaceae > Clostridium. Next base: position 4,530 of record NZ_JAASHM010000022.1, read on the forward strand.
TTTTTCGTAGATTGAATTCTATAGAAATAGTCATTTTATTTTGGTCTTTTTTTGTATTCTAAAATATATCGAAAGATATTAAAGAGAGATTTTAAGAAATTAAAATCATCAAAAGAAAACGTTTTTTAAAAATTGATTACTTTTAAGTAATTTTCATTAAGAGTAAAAATGGAGGGATAAGAAATGGATTATAAAAAAGTTGGACTAGGTGTTCTTCAATTAGTAGGAGGAGCATCTAACGTAAGCAAATTAACACATTGTGCTACTAGATTAAGATTTGAATTAAAGGATATGTCTAATGTACAGGTTAATAAAATTGAAAAATTAGCAGGTGTAATATCTGTAGTAAATAAGGGTGGACAATTCCAAGTAGTTATAGGTAATGAGGTTCAAACTGCTTATAGAGCAATATTAAATAAATTAGGAAATAAGCCATCAAGTAATAAAGATTCTAACAAGAAGAAGGAAAAGCAAGGATTAGTTTCAGAATTTATCAGTGTTATTTCAACTACATTTACACCAATGATTCCAGCAATCACTGGAGCTGGGATGATAAAAGCCTTACTTGCAATATTAACACTTACAGGTGTTTTAACTAGTGATAGTAATACTTATGTTTTATTAGATACAATATCAGATGCAGCATTTTACTTTATGCCAATATTATTAGCATATGGAGCTGCAATTAAGTTTGAATGTAATCCAATTTTAGCTATTACTATAGCAGGAGTTTTATTACATCCTAACTTAGGTAGTCTTTTAGCATCAGGAGAATCCATAAACTTTATAGGAGTGCCTGTTAGATTAACTGATTATGCAGGATCTGTATTACCAATAATTATTACAGTATGGGCAATGTCTTATATTGAACGTTTTGCAGAAAAGGTATCACCATCAATTATAAAGTTCTTTACAAAACCATTATTAATATTACTTTTAACAGCACCTTTGGCGTTAATAGTAATAGGACCTTTTGGAACTTACTTAAATGATTTAGTTGCTGCAGGAGCAGAATTTATAAATGGAAAAGCAAGCTGGTTAATTCCTTTCTTAATGGGAGCGCTTCAACCATTCCTAGTAGTAACAGGTACAGCTTGGGCAATGACACCAATTGCTACTATGCAATTATCTAATTTAGGATCAGAATCAGTTAACGGACCTGGTATGTTAGCATCTAACATAGCTCAAGGTGGAGCAACATTAGCAGTTGCAATGAAAACTAAGAATAAATCATTAAAACAATTAGCAGCATCTTCAGGGTTCACAGCAGTTTTAGGTATTACTGAGCCATCTCTATATGGTGTAACATTAAAGCTTAAAAAGCCTTTAATTGCAGCAATGATAGGTGGAGGAATAGCAGGTATATATGCAGGTGCAGTAGGACTTGTAAGATATGCATTTGTATCACCAGGATTAGCAGCATTACCAGCATTTATAGGTGAAAATCCAATGAATATAGTTCATGCTATAGTAACTTGTTTAATAGCATTTGGAGTAACATTTGTATTAACTTGGATTATAGGATTTGATGACCCTGTTGAAGAAGAGGAAGAAGTAAGTGAAGAAGAAACAGTAGCTTCAGTAAAAGAAGAAGTTGCAGTAGATAATTTTTCTGAATTAGTTATTAAGAGTCCATTAAAGGGAAAAGTAATACCTTTATCAGAAGTAAATGACGATGTTTTCTCAGCTGAAATTTTAGGAAAAGGTGTAGCAATAATACCAGAAGAAGGTGTAGTTGTTTCACCAGTAGAGGGAACTGTAGAGGTTGTATTAGAATCTAAACATGCAGTTGCATTAAAGAGTAAAGAAGGCGTGGATATTTTAATACATGTTGGAATTGACACTGTAAATTTAGCAGGTAAACATTATAATAGTTTTGTAAATGCTGGACAACAAGTTAAAGTTGGAGACAAATTATTAGAGTTTGAAAAAGATGAAATAATAAAAGCTGGATATGAAGTAGTAACACCAGTATTAATTTGTAACTCAAATGAATTTAAAGATGTTGAAAAGTTAAAAACTAATAAGTCAACTAAGTTCAGTGAAGATATATTAAGAGTAATTAAATAATTAAAATAAATTAGAGAATTAAATGAGGGTACATCGAAATAGAGTATAAAATAATAATATATTAGTTATTATTTTAGAAATATTTTGGTGTAGCCCTAATCTATTATGATTTTAAATTAGGAGGTAACATATGATTTATAAGAATATAAAGGATTTTCCAAAGGACTTTTTATGGGGAGCATCAACATCAGCTTATCAAGTTGAGGGAGCATGGAATGAGGATGGAAAGGGGTTATCTGTAATAGATATGCTTAATCATCCTAAGGATACTTCTGATTTTAAGGTAGCAAGTGATCATTATCATAGATATAAGGAAGATGTAAAGTTATTTGCAGAGCTTGGATTAAAGGCATATAGATTTTCTATAGCTTGGACAAGGGTTATTCCAAATGGAGTCGGGGAAGTTAATGAAAAGGGATTAGAGTTTTATAGTAACTTAATTGATGAACTTAATAAATATAATATAGAACCTATTGTAACTATGTATCATTTTGATTTACCTTATGAGCTAGAAAAACAAGGTGGATGGAATAATAGAACTACTATAGATGCATTTGTAGAGTATTCAAAGGTATTATTTAAAAACTTTGGACATAAGGTAAGATATTGGCTTACTATAAATGAACAAAATACTATGATATTACATCCAGGAGCTATAGGTATACCTAAGGGTGGAAAGTTACCAAGTAAAAAGGAGTTATATCAACAAAATCATAATATGTTATTAGCACAAGCTAAAGTTATGAAATTATGTCATGAAATGTGTCCAAATAGCAAGATAGGACCAGCTTTAAATATTACAACTATGTATGGTGAAACTTGCAATCCTAATGATGTTATTGCGGCTCATAACTGGGAAACTTTAAGAGGATGGAGCTTCTTAGATTTAGCTGTTTATGGCAGATATAATGGGCTTTTCTGGAGTTATTTAGAAGATAGAGAGTTAGCTCCTACAATATTAGAGGGTGATATGGATATTATGAAATCTGGAAATCCTGATTTTATTGCAATGAATTATTACTCTACAGCTACTATTGCAGAAAGTAAGGGTGATGCATCTGATGTATCTCCAAGAGCTGGTGATCAACAAATAATGTTAGGTGAACCAGGGGTATATAGAGCTGCTGAAAATCCATACGTTGATAAATCTAAATATGGATGGGTAGTAGATCCTGTAGGTTTAAGAATGACATTAAGAAAGGTTTCTGAAAAATATAATCTTCCTATATTAATTACTGAAAATGGGTACGGAGATAAGGATATATTAGAAGAAAATGATGTAATTAATGATGATGATAGAATAGACTTTATAAGAAAACATTTAGAGCAATTACAATTAGCAATATCTGATGGAGTTGAAATGATAGGATATTGTCCATGGTCAGCTATTGATGTTGTAAGTACTCATCAAGGTTATGGCAAAAGATATGGATTTATTTATGTAAATAGAGATGAGTTTGACTTAAAGGATTTAAGAAGAATAAAGAAAAAAAGTTTCCATTGGTATAAAGGAATAATTGAAAGTAATGGGAAAAATCTTTAATATATTAATATAAGTATTATATTGGTAGTAATAGAAAGTTAGTATAAGAAGTTAATTTAGATAAGTAACAAGTTTGGATAAGTAGTATATTATGAGCTATAAGTTATAGGATTAGATTTATTTAGAATGAAGACTCAACAATTATTTATTACTCGAGATAAGGATGAATAGTATGGAAATAATAAAAGTTATGAATAATAGCCTTGTTTTTGTAAAGGACAATAATGATAATGAAATAATAGTTATGGGTAAGGGTATTGGGTTTATGAAGAAGGTTGGAGAAAGCATAGATTCAACGAAAATAGAAAAAGTATTTACATTAAAAGATGATGATGCTAAAAAGAAGTATTTTAGATCAATGGAAGATATCAGTAGTGAATATGTTGATATCACAAATGATATAGTAAGGTATGCAACTGATAAATTAAAATGTAAATTAAATGATAATGTATTTATTTCACTTATTGATCATATAGCCTTTGCAATAGAAAGATATAATAATAATGTGAGCTTACAAAATAGACTATTATGGGAAGTTAAAAAGTTTTATCCAGAGGAATTTAAGGTAGGTCTTTATGCAGTTGATAAAATAAATGATGTTTTGAATATTAGTCTGCCGGAAGAGGAAGCAGGAAATATAGCCTTTCATATTGTAAATGCTCAAAGTGAAAATGCTGAAATGGAAAATACAATTTTTATGGTTAAGATGATGAAGGATATCCTTAATATTATTAAATATGATTTAAAGATTACTTTAGATAAGGATTCGTTAAGTTATTCAAGATTTATAACTCATTTACAGTTTTTCTTGCAAAGAGTAATAGAAGGAAAGTTAAGTGATAGTAAAAATGGTTTTATTTTAGAGCAAATACAAACTCAATATCCTGATAAGGTTAATTGTGCTAGAAATATTAAGAGTTATGTAGAAAAGATTTTAGATATAGAAGTTAGTGATGATGAAGTTCTGTATTTATCTATGCATATAATCAGAGTTTCATAGCAGTTCAAATGACAAATTTGTTTGCAGAGGCAAGCTTATGTGAAATCACATAGGACTTGTCTCTGTTTTTTGCAATAAAAAAGACTACAGTGGGGGAACTGCAGTCGCTATATAGGGGGAACGAGGTTTAAGTTAATATCTCTATATTTATAGCTTGACCATATTTGAAATTTTTATACAGTAATTTTAAAAAACTTTTTGAATTTTTGTAAAAACTTTATATTCTAAGTATTCAGATCAAGTAATACAAAGAGCAGTTACTAAGTTTAGTATATAAAATAGAAGAAATCAGTAAGTTAAAGAGTTTTCAGAGTAAAGTCATATGTGAAATATCATATTTTATGTGAAAAGTAACAAAGTACAATACTAATCACTAAACCTTTACAATTTATTGATAACGTTTAGAGTATTTGCTACTATGTTTACAGACGAAATAAATTATAAATTTATATATATGGGGGTATTTACATGTTACAAAAAATTCAGAGACTAGGTGGAGCTATGTTCACACCAGTTTTATTATTTGCCTTTTCAGGAATAATGGTTGGACTTGCAATTTTATTTAAAATCCTGAAATAATGGGAGATTTAGCATAACAATGAAGCACTTGGTATAAGATGTGGACACTTGTTGAAGAAGGTGCATGGACAGTATTTAGACAATTACCTTTATTATTTGTTATCGGATTGCCAATAGGTCTTGCAAAGAAACAACAAGCAAGAGCATGTATGGAAGCTTTAGTAATTTATTTAACATTTAACTATTTCATAAATGCATTATTAACATTATGGGGACCAACATTTGGTGTTGATATAAATGCTGCTGTTGGTGGAGTTAGTGGATTAACTACAATAGCAGGAATAAAGACACTAGATACAGGAATGATAGGAGCAATAATAATTTCTGGAATAGTTGTTTGGTTACATGATAGATACTTTGATGTAGAATTGCCAGAAATCCTAGGTGTATTTAGAGGTTCATCTTTTGTAGTAATGATTGGATTCTTGGTAATGATTCCAGTTGCAATATTAACAGCATTTGTATGGCCGAAGGTTCAAATGATGATAGGGGCATTACAAGATTTCTTAATGTCATCAGGTGGATTTGGAGTATGGATCTATGGATTCTTAGAAAGAGCACTTATTCCAACAGGGTTACATCACTTTATTTATGCACCATTTATATATGACAATATTGTAGTTGACGGTGGTATTGCTGCATATTGGGCAACAAATTTAGGTAATTTTGCAGCTTCAAATAAACCACTAATTGAGTTATTCCCTCAAGGTGGATTTTCATTACATGGATTAACAAAGGTATTTGGTTCTATTGGGGTAGCATTAGCTCTTTATTCAACAGCTAAGCCTAAAAAGAAGAAGGTTATTGCAGGATTATTAATTCCAGCAACATTAACAGCTGTATTAGCAGGTATTACGGAACCATTAGATTTTACTTTCTTATTTATAGCTCCACCATTATTTTTAGTACATTCTATTTTAGCAGCAACATTAACTACAGTATCTTATTCTTTTGGAGTTGTAGGTAACTTCTGTAATGGGTTAATAGATTGGGCAGCTTTAAATTGGATTCCTTTATTTAATAATCATTCAGCTACATTTATAACTCAAATAATAATAGGGTTAATTTTTACAGGTATTTGGTTTGTTGTATTTAGATTTTTAATATTAAAGTTTAATTATAAGACTCCAGGTAGAGAAGATGAGGAAGAGGAAGATATTAAATTATATAGTAAAAATGATTATAAAGAAAAGGGAAAAGAAACTATTTCAGCATCGGAAGAAATTTCAAATAAGGATGTTGTAACTAATGCTAGTAAGGCTGAAAAAGTTCTTGAAGCTTTAGGTGGAAAAGATAATATTGTTGATATCACAAATTGTGCTACTAGATTGAGAGTATCTGTAAAGAATGAATCTTTAGTAAAGAGTGATAGTGTATTTAGAAGTTTTGGAGCTCACGGTTTAGTGAAAAATGGTAAAGCAATACAGGTAGTTATTGGGCTATCAGTGCCTAAATTTAGAGCTGAAGTTGAGTCCTTATTATAGGCTTGTGAAGATTCACAAGAAAAGGTATATGTAACAAAGTAGTGTACTATTCACTAAAGTGCTTACTTATATTGAATAGTGCAACCTTAAAAAGTAATATTAGGGCAGACACAATTTAATTTATGTATAAGAGTAATAAAAAAATAATAATTATATATTAGATGGGGGATATTAAGATGAAGAAATTTTCAATTACAGTAGCAGGTGGAGGAAGTACATTTACTCCAGCAATAGTTCTAATGCTTTTAGACAATTTAGACAGATTTCCAATTAGAAAGATTAAATTTTATGATAATGATGCAGAAAGACAAGACGTTATAGCTAAAGCTTGTGAAATTATCTTAAGAGAAAAGGCTCCAGAAATTGAGTTTTTAGCAACAACAGATCCAGAAACTGCATTTACTGATATAGATTTTGTAATGGCTCATATAAGAGTTGGTAAATATGCAATGAGAGAATTAGATGAAAAAATTCCACTAAAGTATGGAGTAGTAGGACAAGAAACTTGTGGTCCTGGTGGAATGGCTTATGGAATGAGATCAATTGGTGGAATATTAGAATTAGTTGAGTACATGGAAAAATATTCACCAAATGCTTGGATGTTAAATTACTCAAATCCAGCAGCAATAGTAGCGGAAGCAATGAGAGCTTTAAAGCCAGAATCAAGAATATTAAATATTTGTGATATGCCTATTTCAATTGAAAGTCATATGGCTCAAATAGCAGGATTAGAATCTAGAAAAGATTTAACTGTTAGATATTATGGATTAAATCACTTTGGATGGTGGTCAAGCATTAAGGATAAAGAAGGAAATGACTTAATGCCAAAGATTAAAGAACATGTGGCTAAGTATGGTTATGATGTTAAGGTTGAAGATGAACATCAACATACAGATGAAAGCTGGAATGAAACTTTCAGAAAAGCTAGAGATATTTTTGCGGTAGATCCAACACATTTACCAAATACTTATTTAAAATATTACTTATTCTCAGATTATGTTGTAGAACATTCAAATCCAAATCATACTAGAGCTAATGAGGTTATGGAAAGCAGAGAAAAGTTTGTATTTGGAGAATGTAAAAAAGTTGCTGAAAGAGGAACTTCAGAAGGTTGTGAATTATATATTGATGAACACGCTTCATATATAGTTGATTTAGCTAGAGCAATTGCCTACAATACTGGAGAAAGAATGTTATTAATAGTTGAAAATAATGGAACTATTGAAAACTTTGATAAGACTGCTATGGTTGAGGTTCCATGTATAGTTGGAACTAATGGACCAGAACCAATAGTAATGGGAAGTATTCCAAGATTCCAAAAGGGGTTAATGGAACAACAAGTTGCTGTTGAAAAGTTAGTAGTTGAAGCATGGATTGAAGGGTCATATCAAAAGTTATGGCAAGCTATAACTTTATCTAAAACTGTACCAAGTGCAACAGTTGCTAAAAAGATTTTAGATGATTTAATTGAAGCTAATAAGGGGTATTGGCCTGAGCTTAAGTAGTATTAATTAGAAATTAAATAAAGTAGTTTAGTTTTATTAGGTTTATTGTTAGATTTAAGGGGATGTTTCTTAATTAAGAAATATCCCCTTTTTATAATTTATATATATGTAGATAAATTTTTAATAACATATCAAAGCAAATAATTTGTGGTATAATTGACTTTAAAAGTGGGAGGGATAGAAATGAGTATAGATGAGTTAGTTAATATACATTATGATAATCTTAATCAAAATGATTTACATATATGGAAATACATACACGCTAATAAAAAGGTATGTTCTTCATTAACAATTGAAGAATTAGCGAGTAAGTGTAATGTATCTAGAACTACTATTTTAAGGTTTGCACAAAAGCTATCTCTTAAGGGATATAGTGAACTTAAGGTATATTTAAGTTGGGATGTTTCTAATGTTAAGGAAAGTGAAGGAATACATATTGATAGTGCATTTGATTCGTATGAAAAAGCTATTTTTGATCTTAGAAAGAAAGATTTCACAGATATCTGTAAATTAATTCATGATTCAAATAGAGTATTTATATATGGGACAGGTCAAATCCAAAAATCTATAGCAGAAGAGCTAAAGAGAATATTTTTAAATGCAGAAAAATACTTTTATATAATAGGTGGACCAAATGAAATGAATATTATATTAAATACTATAAAGTCTGATGATTTAGTAATATTTATTTCTATGAATGGTGAATCTGATGAAGTAACAGGATTTGCAAAAGTTCTAAAAGTAATTAATGTACCAACTATATCTATGACTAGACTGACAGAAAATAAGTTAGCAAGATTATGTAATGAAAATATATATACTACTACAGCAAATATTAATTTGAATAATGGTTATGTATATGGAACAACTACTATTTTCTTTGTTTTAATAGAAATATTATTTTTAAAGTATTGTACTTTATATTTAAGTTAAAATTAAGTTTTTAACTAAATGAAGCAACTAAATTACTATATAGAATTCAGTGGCAAGCTTATGTGAAATGATAAGTTTGTCACTATTTTTTATGCAAAAAAAAGTAATTATAAAAATTTAAATAGTTTTGTAAAAATTTTATGGTGAAGTATATGTATTAATTGTGAGACAAGAAAATAAATGAAATGGAGGAATTCTCTTTAATTTTGTATAAACTTACAAAAATATAAAATTGTAAAGTAATCTTAAGAATTGAAAATATATATTAAGAGTTTTGTAAATTTTATAGTGTAAAATATTACCATGGTGTAGATGGAATTAAGAACTTAAGAAATATTTAAAAGTAATGGAGGTATTTATGAATAATAAGAATATATCAATAGAGTTAAATGAGAAGTATATTAAGGATCTAACTATACTTAAATTAAAAAGAAATTATGGAGTTATTGAAAGAGAAGAATTTAGAAGTGAACTAATTAATTTAGGAATAAATAATGGTATTTCAGATTATGCAGAGATGTTAACATTTATAGCTTTTAATGTAATAGTAGACAGAATAGAAGAAATGCAAGGTGATGATAAGGTAAAATTATTATTTAATGAAATTGTAGAGGTTCCCTATGAAGAAGATTTTGTATCAAAGTCTTGCGATGTAGTTTTATTAGGAAAAGATATTATAGAGGTAATTACAATAGTACCAGGAGAAAGTAATGCTATAAGGTTATATGAGAATGATGAAATTAAGCTTTTAGGCGTAGGAGTTTTAGATAAATATTTATCTAGAATGGAATGTAATAAGATAAGACTTATAACCATTCAGCCTAATTTAGATTTATGCTCTATATATGAAACAACTGTAGGTAGAATATTACATGAATATGATTTTTCCTTATGTTTTTCAAAGCATTAAGGGTTTGAAAAATTAGAGTCAAGCTTTATGCATAAGTATGGAGCTTGGCTCCTTTTATTTTATAAATTTTAAATTTATCTTTTTTATTAATAAAGCTATTATAAATATCAAAAAATGCAAAAATTTGTTATAATGTTTTTAGGGATATTTAGGAGGAATTATGGTGAAGAAGATAATATTAACTACGATATTTATTATAATGGTTACTTTTGTGGATACTGTCTATGCAGAGCAATACCATACATCTAGTGTTAATTTCAAAAGAATAGGAATATCAGATGGTTTATCACAAGGGGCAGTACAAGATATAGTTCAAGATTCAGATGGGTATATGTGGTTTGCCACAGAAGATGGACTAAATAAATATGATGGAGTTAATTTTAAATTTTACAGATATAGTGAAGATCCTAAAATGGGATTATCATCAAACTGGATAGTTGATATAATTGAAGATAAATCAGAACAGATGTGGGTTGCAACAACAGCTGGAGTAAATGTTATAGATACTTCAACTGAAATCATTAATACATATACAGAAAAAGATGGTTTATCCAATAATAGTATTACAGAGATTTTTATTGATTCGAAAAATAGGATTTTAGTTTGTACAGAAGATGGACTAAATCTTTATAATGAGAAAGAAAAGAAGTTTGAGAGAATACTTTATGATAGTAAAAGTGATATACTTACTAGTCAATATATACTAGGAATACAAGAAGATTCTAATGGTGTATATTGGATTGCTACAGATAAGGGATTAAATAGTTATGATATGTCTACAGGAAAAGTGGATAAATACATAGCTGATAAAAATTATACTAGTATTTCAGATAATTATATAAATGATATATTGTTAGATGATAACGATATTTTATGGATATGTACTATATAGAAAAAGTCTTGAAAATGAAATTAATAAAAATAATTACTTTGTTAATTTATCTCATGAATTAAGGACACCATTGAATTTAATTTTATCAACTCAGCAGCTTATAAGTAATTTAAATAAAGAGAAGGATAATATACCTAAGGAAAAGATAAATTATTATATGGAAGTATTAAAGAATAATTCTAAAAGGTTATTAAATCTTATTAATAATATTATTGATACATCTAAGATTGAATCAGGTGAATATAAGATTAATATAGAGGAACATGATATAGTTTATCATATTGAATCTACTGTCCTTGACATGAAGGATTTTATAGAAAGTAAGGGGATAGAATTTATTGTTGATCCTAATGTAGAGGAATTGATTGTTAAGTGTGATATTAATGATATTGAAAAATGTATAATTAATATTATAGGAAATGCAGTTAAGTTTACTGATGAAGGCGGAAAAATTGAAGTTTTAATTGATGATGTTGATGATAATGTTGAAATAAGAATAAAGGACACTGGAATTGGAATAGATGAAAAAGACTTAGAGGGAATTTTTAATAGATTCGGACAAGCTTATAATAAGAAAAGTGAAGAGTTTGGTGGAAGTGGTATTGGATTAACTTTAACTAAACAATTAATTGAATTGCATAATGGAAAGTTATTAGTTGAAAGTGAAGTTGGAGTAGGAAGTACTTTTATAATAATATTACCAAAGTATAATGGGTAGCCTCTGGGGTATACCGAATAAGGTCGAAAAAGAAAAGTAAGGAGGGTAATTATTAATAGATGGATGAAGAAAAAGAAATACCTAAGATTAAGACAAGTATTATAGAAGATTTACCAGATATGGATATAGGTCATATGATGTTGTTTAAAAGTAACTTCATAGAAGAGGAAGGACCTATAATATATATTAAGGAAAGCTATGCTAATATTCATCATATAATTAGTTTATTGCCTAATTTAAAAATTGAAATTAAGGATTTGATTTATAGGGGAGGTTATGCAATTCCTTTAATCTTAATGATAAGATTAAATTTAAGTGACAACCTAATTTATGGACAATGGTTTAATAAGTATAATGAAAAGGATAGAGAACTAATAAAAGATATAGTATTTCAAGATTATTTAAATTTTTGTATTGTTGATGTTGATAAAAGGGTTCGTATTAGATTTAGATATAGAAATATATATATAAAGGGCATTTGGAATCATTTTAAAATTAATGAAAATGATATTAAGTGGTCTCAAGAGATGTTTGAAAGTGAGGTTATGGCATTAAATTCAATAGTAAGTAGTAAGAAAGATATGTTTAATATGAAATAATAAAATAAAAGTTACAGTGATAAGCTTATATTAAAATTTAGGCTTATCACTGTTTTTTGTTAAATTATTTTAATTAGATTAGTTAGCATCTCCACCAAAGCCATCGCCATTACAGAATAATAAGAATAAGATTATTATCCAAAGAAGATTATTATCATCATCTGAATTAGCTAGTAATAAAATTATTAAAATCCAAATATATGAAGAGCTTTCATAGCCGTTAGTTTTTATAAAAAATAATAATTTTAGTATTTAGACAAACAAATTTTAAAAAGTGTTTTCTTATTAACTAAAAAATAACAAATAATTAATAAAATTACAGTTAAATGGTTCAAATAATGGTGGACAATCTTCTAATAATAAGCCAGGTGTAAATTCAAAACCTGATAAGGATAATGGAAAATTACCTTCTACAGGTGGAAGAGCTGCATTACCAATAGTAGTTGCAGGAATTGTTATGGTTGCTGGTGGGATATATATTTCAAGTAAAAGAAAATAGTTTATTATGTACTACCTCAGGGGAAAGAGTATTATTTCCATTGCCCTCTGAGGTAGTTTTTTTTATTTGATTATAGTTTTAAGAAGAAAAATTCAAAAAATAACCAAAAAATAGTTAAGTTAAATGATATATGTTGAAATATATCGGACGTATATGCATTTAAATTAATAAATATAATGATATAATTACTATATTATTTTGAAAAATAATAGCATAGAAATTTTTAGATATTAAGGGGAAAATAGGAGATATGGAAAAGAAGATAAGAAAAGCAATAATCCCAGCAGCAGGGCTTGGGACTAGATTTTTACCGGCAACAAAGGCACAACCAAAGGAAATGCTTCCAATAGTTGATAAGCCAACATTACAATATATAATAGAAGAATGTGTTGCATCTGGTATAGAAGAAATTCTTATAATAACAGGAAGAAATAAAAAAAGTATAGAAGATCACTTTGATAGAAGTGTTGAGCTTGAAATGGAACTTGAAAAAGCAGGAAAGCAAGAAATGCTTGAAATGGTTAGAGAAATATCTGATATGGTTAATATTCACTTTATAAGACAAAAGGAACCAAGAGGATTAGGACATGCTATACTTTGTGCAAAAACTTTCGTTGGAAATGAGCCTTTTGCAGTACTTCTTGGAGATGATGTTGTTTATAATGATAGAAAACCATGTTTAAAACAACTTATAGATTGTTATGGTGAATATAGAACTTCAGTTTTAGGTGTTCAAACAGTAGCTGAACAAGATGTTAATAAGTATGGAATAGTAGGTGGAATTCATATTGAAGATAGAGTTTATAAGGTTAAAAATTTAGTTGAAAAGCCTTCAATAGAAGAATCACCATCTAATGTTGCAATATTAGGTAGATACATAATAACACCAAAAATATTTGAAATATTAGAAAAGACTGCACCAGGTAAGGGAAATGAAATTCAACTTACAGATGCATTACTTAAGCTTATTGAGGAAGAAGCAATGTACGCATATGATTTCCAAGGAAGAAGATATGATGTAGGGGATAAGCTTGGGTTCCTTGAAGCTACAGTTGAATATGCTCTTAGAAAAGAAGAGTTAAGAGATGGATTTATTGAGTATTTAAGAACTATTATAAAATAAAAATAGTTTTAGTTGTGTAATAAAGCTATACAAAAGTATAGCTTTTTTCCTTATGTTTATATAGGAGAGTGATTCAAATTTTTATTATAACTAGAAGGGAATTTTTTGCATTAGCCACTGTAATAATTTTATATATTAATTTAGAGGTATTACTAGAAATTATAGGTATTCAAAGGAAAATGAGTAATGAGCTATTAAAAAAGAAGTTTATGAGAATGATTTTTAATATATATATTATTCTATTAATTGATATAGTTTATTTTCCAATACCTATAGTATGGGGGGAGTATTTAATACATAAAAATCCATCCATTCATATTATTCCATGGCAAAGTACTATTGAAATGTATAAAAAATATGGGATAGGAGAAGTTATTGAAAATATAGGTGGAAACTTAATGTTATTAGTCCCTATGGTTTTCTTTTTATGTTATTATTTGAAAAGGATATGTTTTAATATAAAAAGCACTTTGTTTATAGCGTTAAGTATATCTTTATTTATAGAATGTAGTCAGGTTACTTTATCAATGATAATTCCTAATTATTCAAGAACTTTTGATACTATGGATTTAATTTGTAATACTATTAGTGGATTAATAGGATATGGATTATACCATATTTATAATAAGATAATTGTAGATTCTATAGAAGCTTAAAAATATATAAGTGATATTATATATTAAGTTAAATTATATTAAATATTTTAGTAAAGTGGGAGAAGTTAAATGAAGAATACAAATATAGAAGAATTAATTATTGATTATATTGATAATAATATTACTGAAAATATTAAGGAAGAGTTTTTAAATGCTGCAATTCACTTTGTTGTTAATGAAGAGTTATGTAGTAGAGAAGATATTATGAGAATAAAATATAGATTTAAGAAGATTAAATCTAATGATGTTATGAATTATGTAAAGATAGGTGTGACATATGGGTATATCCTTTATAGAGCAGTTTTATTTGATTTAGTTGCTGAAGAACTTAAATCTAAATGTTGTGAGGTACTTATAAAAATTAGTAGTGAAATAACTAAATTTGTTACTATGGAAAGTGATGAAGAAGAGCTATTTATGAATGTAAGGATAATCATAAGTAATTTATACATTAGTGATAAGTGTAATAACAAAGTATTATCAAAATTTGATGGATGTAAGATTTTATATTAGATATATATTTACTTAATGAATATATTTAAATAGAGTGGACAGACTTATAATAAATTTGTTTATTATGAGAGGTGATTATTTGATTAAATATATTTTAATTGGTATATTTGTACTTATTGTATGCATAGTTATTTTTGCATTATTAAAGGTAGCAAGTGATTTTGATGGTGAAGCTGAAGAGCTTTATAATGAGTTTTATGATGATGATGATGGGTTAGATGAAGACTATGATTATTATGAAAATAGATATAAAGAAATAGTAGAAGGAAATAAATCAATACAGGAAGAAAATGAAGGACTTTAGGGATTTAAGAAAAAATTGTTTTTATGAATTCTTATGAAGTTTAGATAAAGCGTCTAATAGGAGCAAATTCTATTAGACGTTTTTTTATAAAAATTTTAAGTGATTAAGTATAAAATTTCCTTTTAATCATGAAGCTATTATTATATTTCAATATATGGTAAAATTATATAGAATTAAATATAAAACATTTATGAAAGGATGAAATAATTATGAATTGTAGTTATCATTCAGATAGAGAAGTAGTAGCAGCTTGCACTGAGTGTGGAAGATTTATTTGTGAAGAGTGTAAGGTAAATATAAATGGAAAAGCCGTATGTAAAACCTGTATAGAAAATGGAGTATTTGAGGCTAATAAAGGGTATCAATATAAAGAGTCAAAACATAATACAGAAGCACAACATGGTTATAATAATTATGATGTAAATAAATCAACACAAAAGAGCTGGTTAGTAACATTATTATTATGTCTTTTTGTTGGAACTATAGGAGTTCATAGATTTTATGTTGGTAAGATAGGAACTGGAATTTTACAGTTAATAACTTTTGGTGGATTTGGAATATGGACTTTAATAGATTTTATATTAATTGCTTGTAAAAAGTTTACAGATTCAAATGGAGATCTAATTATAGATTAATATATAACATTACAATTAAAATCTTATAAAGTTATAGAAGTATCTTTATATAATTTAAGTTGTTTTAAGGCTAAAGTTATATAACTTATATAGGATATAAAATATATATAAATTAGATAGGAGTTGAAGTAAATTATGAACTGTTCTAAGCACAGTGATAGAGAAGCAGTTGGAATGTGTGTAAGATGTCATCATCTTATATGTGAAGAATGTAAAGTAAAAATAAATAATAAGTATTATTGTAAAGAATGTGTATCAGAAATTTATTCTGATAATGGTACTAATAATTCTGATAATAGAAGCAATATAAACACAGAAAAAGTAAAAGAATATGCTGATAAGGCAGTAAATGCTACAGTTGATGCTACAAATGATGCATTAAATTTAGTAAAAGATTTTTCGGATTCTGAAGAGTTTAAAGATACTATAAATAAGGCAAGAGAACACAAAAAAACAATTAATTATGTTCTTGGAATAATTGCTATAGTATTATTAATACCTAAAGTTGTTGAGAGTTTTAATAGTATGCCATATTTTATTGATGAGCTTGTATTCTCATTTAGATATTATGGATTATTTAGGGGAATATTCTATTTAATAAATATTATTGCAGGAGTAATTGAACCATTAGTAATTATAGCATTAGCAGTATCATTATTTAATAATTTTATGAAGCTAAAAAGAAATATTAGAATGTTAGCTCCAGTAATTATTGTTGCTGTATTTACATTAATTAGATTTGTTAGTGCTAATATAGCATTTAGTTATTTTAATTTCCATGTAATATGGAATATGTTCTCTTATTTTATTCCTGTAATATTAATAGTTATAGGAAGTTACTTAGATAAAGAAGAATAAAAGGTTAGTAGTTTTTCGTTAGTAATTTAAGATGAAACTCCTAATGGAGTTTCTAATAATATAGTAAACACTAATTACTAACTAATAACTGCTATATTAAAAAATATTAGGAGGTAAGGATATTGAGTAAAATAAAGGTTTTAAGTGTATTTGGAACAAGACCTGAAGCAATAAAGATGTGTCCTTTAGTTAAAGTGTTAGAAAAGGATGAAAGAATAGAGTCAATTGTATGTGCTACAGCTCAACATAGAGAAATGCTTGATACAGTCCTTGAAATTTTTGATGTTAAACCACAATATGATTTAAATGTAATGTCTCATGGCCAAACAATAGTTGATGTATCTAATAAAGTTTTAAAGGGAGTAGATGAAGTTATTAAAGCTTGTAATCCTGATATAGTTCTAGTACATGGAGATACTTCAACAACATTAAATGGAGCATTAGCAGCATTCTATAATCAAAAGCCTATAGGTCATGTTGAAGCAGGTCTTAGAACTGGAGATATTTACTCACCATTTCCAGAAGAGGCTAATAGAAAATTAACAGGAGCAATTGCGACTTTACATTTTTCAGCTACAGAAAGTAATAAGGCTAATTTAGAAAAAGAAAATATACATAAAAATATATACATAACAGGTAATACTGTAATTGATGCTTTACTTAGTGTTGTAGATAAAAATCATAAATTTGATGATAAAAGTTTAAATAATATAGATTTTGAAAATAAAAAAATCGTTTTATTAACTGCACATAGAAGAGAAAATTGGGGAGAACCAATGAAAGACATATTTGCAGCAGTTAGGGAGCTTGTTACAAAAAACGAAGATGTAGATGTAATATTCCCAATGCATAAGAATCCTTTAATAAGAGAACTTGCAAATGAAAGTTTTAAGGGAATAGAAGATAAAATACATTTAATTGAACCATTAGAATATGTTGATTTTGCAAATCTTATGGCTAAATGTTATCTTATAATGACAGATTCAGGTGGAATACAAGAAGAAGCACCAGCTCTTGGTAAGCCAGTTATTGTTTTAAGAACAGAAACAGAAAGACCGGAAGCTGTTGAAGCTGGAACTGTAAAGTTAGCGGGAATTAATAAAGAAGATATATTTAATATTGCTGATGAACTTATAAATAATGAAGAAGCTTATAATAAAATGGCTCATGCAGTAAATCCTTATGGAGACGGAAAGGCTTGTTCAAGGATTGTTGAATATATAGTAGAATATTTTAAAGATAAATAGATATAAATAAAAAATACCGTATAACCAATTTAGGATATACGGTATTGTAATTTTTAATATTATAATATTGATATTTGTACTTTATTTATTCTTTTGCCTGTTACAGACAAAATCTTAAACTTTACTGAATCAATAGTAATTTCTTTATTAATATACTTATTAGGTACAGTATTTATATTTTCAATTATTAACCCACCTAAAGTATCTATAGAATCTGATTTAAAATCTAAATTTAAATGCTTATTTAAATTTAAAATGCTAACTAATCCAGTAGCTATATAAGTGTTAGCATCAATTTTTTCGATATAATCAATTTTTTCATCATATTCGTCTTGAATATCGCCAACTACTTCTTCAAGTAAGTCTTCTAAGGTAACTATTCCTGAAAATCCACCATACTCGTCTATAAGTATTGCTATATGGTTTTTAGAATCCTGTAATTCTTTAAGAAGTATGTCTATAGACTTAGTTTCTGGAACTACATATGGTTTTCTAATAATACTTTTAATATTAACATTTTCGATTCCTTTTTTTATTATCTCTGAAAATATATCTTTCATATAAATGACACCAATAATATTATCAATATCATTTTCATAAACAGGAATTCTTGAATAGTTTTCTTGCAATATTAAATTTATATTTTCTTTAACATTAGAATTAGCTTCAATACAAAATGTTTCAGTTCTTGGAGTCATTATTTCACGAGCTAAGATGTCATCAAACTTAATTATACCATCTATCATGGTTCTTTCAGTTTGGTTGATTGCACCTTGTTCTTCACCAAGTTCAACTAAACTTCTGATTTCCTCTCTTGATATTTTTTCCTCACCAGATTTATCTTTTATTCCAAATAATCTTAAAATAGAGTTAGTTGAAATAGAGAGAAACCATACGAAAGGTTTTGTAATTTTGGAAATAAATGACGTACTTCCCGAGCTATCTTCCATTAAAAAAATCCCCCCTAAAGATATGATGAAAATATTATATCATGTACAAAAATTATTAACAAATTAAGGAACAACAGTTAATTTAATGTGAAATGATGATAATTTAACTGATAAATAAATAATCTATATAAACAGATAAATTTATGAAAACATAGAGGAAAATAAGCAAATTTGAAGTGTGATATTAAAAATTTTTATAAATGTAATAATTAATCAATGAGTGGCAATAATTAAAATAAATTAATTTATCTACAAAGGAGATAAACAAATATGAAGAAGTTTTTTAAAATATTTATACTTACTTTTTCCATTTTAAATATGTCAGTTATATATGCTAATTGCGAGACTTTAAGTTTGATAGAAGAAAAATTACAAGAGGTAGGGGTTCCAGAGGAATATAAGGATAATATCATAAATTATATAGATAATTTAAAACTTAGTGATAAAGAGGCTAAGGATATAGTAAATGAAGCAAATGCCATTATTTCAAGTGTTAAGGAAAAAGGAAATTATAGCGATTTTTCATTTTCTGAATTACTTAATATTTATGGAGAAACGTTAAACTTAGCAAAAGAATTAAATATTAATATTGATCTTGATTTATCAAATAAGGAAGTTGTATTAAAGGATAAAGGTAGTAAAGAAACATTAATTAAATGTGATATAAGTGATGCTAAAAAATATTATGAAAATTATAAGGAATCACCGCTTACATCTAATGATTATGAAGAGTTGAAAAACTATATAACTGAAAATAATATTGTGAATAGTGATAATAGCAATAATTCTACTAAATTATATGAAAGTGATAATTATAATGACAGTATTAAAAATCAAGAAGTTGAAAATTTAGATGAAAATAATGAATTAGCTGATAGTAGTTATAATAATAAAGAGAGTAGTAGTGAAAATTTAAATAGTGCTAGTGCAATAAAGGATAAAAATATGAATAGGGTCATGAGTATAGTGTTTTTAATTTTATTTGCATGTGTAGTAGTTTCACTTTTAATAGATTCACTATTTTTTAATAAAGATAACTAATAAAGATAAAAATGAGATGCAACATAAGTGAGCATCTCATTTTTTATTTAATCTAAAGAATATAAGAAGTTATGAATATCTTTAGTAGTTTCATCTATATCAGTTGTTAAGTGAAGCATATCAGTGGCAATCATTTCAGATTTACCATCAAGTGGGAATCTTGATTGTTCAATTGATGGAACTCCCATACTTAAAACTTTAGTTGCTATTGACATTATTTCTGAATTGGTAAGATTAGTTGAAACTAATGGTAAAATATCATTCATCATTACTGCTAAATCAGTAATTGAAGCTGTTTTGAATTTTTCAAACAATGAAGCTAAAACATCTCTTTGTCTTTCAGTTCTTTTAAAATCTCTACCTTCTGTATATCTTATTCTACAATAAGCTGCAGCTTGAGTACCATTTAAAGTTTGAAGTCCAGGACTAGTTAGCTTTTCAGTGCTTGTACCATTTTCACTATCAATACCATTTATGTAGCCATTAATATAATTTAATTCATCATTTGTTATATTTAATTCAACACCACCAAGTTTATCTATTATAGTTGGTAGAGTATGTAAGCTTACATGAATAAACTTATCAACTGTTAAATTAAAGTTGTAATTAATAGTCTTTAATATAAGTTCAGGTCCACCATATGCCATAGTGTAATTAAGATTTTGTTTATCTCCACTTCCATCAGGTAAATCTAAGTAAAGATCTCGCATAAATGAGAATAATTTAAGTCTATTATTTTTTGTATCAATTCCTAATATCATAGTAGCATCAGCTGCACCGTATAGATTTCCGTATTGTTCATTTTCTGTAAAATCGGTACCAAATAATGCAATAGAAATAACATCTTCATCTTCTTTCACTGGTTCTTTACCAGTTGCAGTAACAACACTTCTATCAATTTCAACTCTTTCAATTTTAGAGCTAAAATGATTAATTGCAAAAGCTAATGAAGCAATCAATAGTAAAAATACTAAAAAAATGCTTATTATAACCTTTTTTGTTGTAGATAGTTTTTTCGACATAATATACCCCCTAATTGTGTTAAACATAATAGTCGTCATTTACAGAGTAATTATACTATAAAAATATATATTAATACAGAAAATAATATATTATCCATAAAATTACATAGAACTTTTAAAGGTAAATAGAAATTATTATAAAGGAATTGAAAAAGTTAAATATTTGGAGTAAATTAGGTACAATAATGTAGATAAAACTTTGTTAATTAATTTAAAAAAGTGGTTTTAAATTGTTTTCAATTGTTATATAATATTAATGAGGAAAATAAAACTTTAGTTGGGAGGAAATTGTATATGGCAGTTTTAGTATCAGGTGGAATGGGATATATCGGAAGCCATACAACAGTAGAACTTTTAAATGCAGGTTATGATGTTGTAATTGCTGATGATTTAAGTAATAGTAAGGAGCTTGTTAGAGATAGAGTTAGAGAAATAACAGGCAAAGATGTTAAGTTTTATAATGTTGATTTAACAGATGTAGAAAAGACAGAAGAAATATTTAGAGATAATAAAATAGATTCAGTTATTCACTTTGCAGCTTTTAAAGCAGTTGGTGAATCAGTAGAAAAGCCATTAGAATATTACTACAATAACTTAACAAGTGCATTAGTAGTATTAAAGGCTATGAAGAAATATGGATGCAGAAACTTTGTATTTAGTTCATCTGCAACAGTTTATGGAGATGCAAAGGTTGTTCCAATAACAGAAGATTCTCCATTATCAACTACTAATCCATATGGAAGCACTAAGCTTATGATTGAAGATATGTTAAGAGATATTGCTAAGGCAGAACCACAATTTAACATAGCAATACTTAGATACTTTAATCCAGTAGGAGCTCATAAGAGTGGAACAATAGGGGAAGATCCAAATGGAATTCCAAATAATTTAATGCCATACATTACTAAGGTTGCTATCGGTGAATTAAAGCAATTAAGAGTGTTTGGTAATGACTATCCAACTCATGATGGTACAGGAGTAAGAGATTACATCCATGTTGTAGATTTAGCTTCAGGACATGTAAAAGCATTAGAAAAGCTTGCTACTAATCCAGGATTAGTAACTTACAACTTAGGTACAGGTAATGGATATTCAGTATTAGATGTTGTTAAGGCATTTAGTGAAGCATCTGGAAGAGAAATTCCTTATGAAATAGTTGAAAGAAGAGCTGGAGATATAGCAACATGCTATGCAGATCCTAAGAAAGCTAATGAAGAATTAGGATGGAAAGCTGAAAGAGGAATTAAGGAAATGTGTGAAGACTCTTGGAGATGGCAAAGCAATAATCCAAAGGGATATAACTAAAATTAGTTTTAAATAAAAAGTAGAGGGCTTTAGATTAATTACTATGTATACATAATAAAATCAAAGTCCTCTATTTTTTATTATCTTTATTTAAATGTTATTTCATTTGAATAAGAAAATACAGTTGAGCCAGTTGCAGAAGGTTGACGAACTTGAATAGTATTGCCAGCTTTGCATGAGTCTTTAGGAATAGCTAAAGTATTGCTATCTATAAGGGTTTTCTCAGCATATTTATCAGCCACATAAACATTACTATAATTATTGAAGTTTTGGCCTTTAATAATTATACTATTTTCATCATAAGCTTCAATACTATCAATACTTATATCTTTAAAACCAATCTTATAGTCATCAGATGGAGTAAGCTCTTCATAATCAGAAGTATAGTTTTTTCCATAAATTAAGTCATACTCTAATTGATTAAGATATTTATGCTTTGTTTCATCATCAAGATTACTATTGTGAAGCATACTTAATGTTGTATTTGTTAATGAAAGCTTATCTAGTATTAAAGAAGTAAGGTCATAAGCTTCGATGTTTTTATCTGTTTTAGGTAGGTTCATATTATCCCATATTACATAAGGTGTAGATTTAAGGGTTTTAATAGAAACCTCGTGATTTTCTATTCCTACTGCAGGGAAATGATCTCCATAAAAAGCAATTACAGTAGGTTCATTTAAGTTATTTACTGCTTCAATTAAATTACCAACAAACTGATCCATTTCATAAATTTGATTTATAAAATACTCTAGACTATTTTTATTACTCTTAGTGTACTTGTTAGTAATATAGATTTCTTTATCATCCACTTCATCATTAGGATAATTACCATGTCCTTGAACTGAAATTCCAAATACTAAATCTGGATTATCTGTAGATGTAATTATATTGCAGATTTCGTCTATTAAAACGCTATCTTTTGCCCAACCTACAGGAGTTCTTTCAGGAACATCCATACACTCAATTGGAGTAAAGCTATCAAAGCCTAAATTTTTATATACTACGTTTCTTGAATAGAATTTACCTTCATGATTATGAAGTGAATTTGCACTATAGCCTAAATCCTTTAAGGTATAAGCTAGTGATGGTATAGCCTTTTTAGAAGCTATAGTATTAAAAGGAAATTCACCAGCTCCAAAAAAGTCTGTAGACATTCCTGTAATAACTTCAAATTCTGTATTTGCAGTACCACCGCCAAGTGCTGGAACTGCTAATAATCCGGAAGTAAACTCTTCTGATAATGCTTCAAAGTTGCTAACTGGATTTTTATTTAAAGTAATATCAGTTATCCAATTAGGATTTATAAATGACTCTAATTGAACTATTACTATATTAGGTTTAATTTCTGAATTGTTATTGTCTACTTCAGAATTTTCTAAAGATATAGTATCTATATTTTTAGCTATTGAATTTGCGTTTACAGCAATAGAATTTTAAGAATCTAACATAGCTAATTCATTTTTTATATCCGATATAGTATTTTTTGAGTAGCCTGTAGGTTTGTGTATTCCAGTATTAATAGCACTATTAAAGAAGGAATAAGAAAACCCATAAGTATTATACCCACCTGTTATATCCCAAAAGTTTTTTGTAATTATATTTGATTTTAACCCATAATTTAATAAAAATGAGAACGTTAACAAATATAGGAATAAACATAAAATATTTGTAAGATATCTAAATTTAACTTTTTTACTTTTAATAAATATAAAAATTAATAGTCCAAATATTATTATAAATAATGAAGCAATTAATATCATAGCACCTTTTGAAAGATATTGATCACTAAGTTCAATAGCATTTTTCATCATTCCTAAATCAGCGAAGGTTAAAGGTGTTTCTCTAAATTTAATTAAAAAGTTATTTGCAATACCTAAGACAATCCAAACTAATGAGACTAAACTAAATGCAAATAATCTTCTTTTAAATAAGAAGCATGGACTTAAAGTTACTGAAACAATTAGTGTATTGTATAGAAAGATTTTAAAAAAGTGTCTAAAGAAACTATATGCAGCTTCAATACTACCACGAGAAAACCATTCTATTACAAATACTAAAAGCAAAGAGTATACTGCAAAAAGTAATACATTTAAAACACTTTGTTTATTAATAAATTTTTTAATCATTTTTCCACCCATTATAAATATATTGTAATTATATTATAAGGTTAAAAAACAAGAGATACAATGTAAAATATTATGAGGAAATGTTAATAATATATAAATAAAAGGGGGGAGAGGGGAGAGGAAATAATAGATAAATTCAGCAGATATGTATTCTTTAAATGTTATATTTTATTATAAAGTAAGTTAGAATTTTGTTATAAAATAAAAATTATTAATAAAAAAATTGCGCTTTATTGCGCAATTTTTTTATGGTGTTATTGAAAGTGTTTGAGTGGCTGATAAAACTTGGGCTCCACCAGACATTTGCCCTATGAAAGCAGTAGAACCTTCAGTTTTTACAGAACTAGCATCACAACTTATTTTATTAGGAGATATAAACTCTGTAGTAACAAAGTTTCCATCAACTAAGAAGATTGAGTTATAAGTAAAATTCTCACCTTCAGCAATAAGCTTTCCGTTTTCAATATATATGTTAGATAAGACTATATCTTTTGCTCCAAACTTAAGATTTGTAGCAATTGGTTTATCTAGATAATTATATATATATTTTTTACCTGAAAGTATATCATACTCTATAGATTTTAATGCATTTAAATAGGAATCTTCATCTTTGTAAGGAGAATCATTATCAAAAAGATAACTTTGATGTAATTTAGTTACTATACCATTATTAATTCCTAAATCATATAAGATTTTTGATGTTAATTGATATGCTTCTAAATTCAAATCATTTTTCTCTAAAGAAAGGTTGTCCCAAATTACATATTCAGTTTCGTATAAATTTTTATTTGCTAAATCTTCGTTTGAAAGATTTAAGTTAGGTAAATGATCACCATAAAAAACAATTACACTTGGCTCATTTAATGAATTTACTGAATTAATTAGTTCAGCTATAAACATATCTATTTCATATAGCTGATTAGCATAATATTCAAGTGAGTTTTTTAATGATTTATTATCGCAGCTAATAATGTTTACATACTTATCGCCTTTTATTTTATCATTAGGATAGCTTCCATGACCTTGAACTGATATTGTATAGATGAAATCTTGACTTTCAGTTGAATTTAATAAATCTAAAATTGGTTCGATTAAAAATTTATCTTTTGCCCATCCTAAATTAGTTCTTTCATTAATAAGCATATATTCTGCTGATGTAAAAGTATCAAAACCTAAGTTTGAAAACACTGTATTACGATTATAAAAATTACCTTCATGATTATGAATTGCATGAGTAGAGTAATTTAATTCTTTTAAAGCATAATTTATAGATTCTGAAGTATCGTTATTTATAGTTGTATTATAAGGATATTCTCCAGGCGCAAAAAAGTCTAAATTAAGTCCTGTTAAAACCTCAAATTCAGTATTAGCAGTTCCACCACCTATAGTTGAAACTGAAAAAGTACCGGTACTATAATTTTCTTGTAATTTTCTAAAATTAGGTATTGGATCTATAGCGAATTCAACACCTTCAATTAAAAGTGGGTCAAAGAAAGATTCTAATTGAAGCATAATAATATTAGGAAGTTTTTCGTCTGTAGAATATGAAGTAACTAAAGATATATCATTAGCACTAGCTGTTTCATAATATTCTAATGAGTAAACTATTGATTCAATAGAATTTTCAGTGTAAACATCAGGTGAACTAACACCATTATTAACAAGTGTTTTACTAAAGCAATATATAAACCCATTTTCTTTATAGACAGCATCTAAGTCCCAAAAATTATCTGAAATTATAGAGCTTTTCATAGCTAAGCCATTAATACCTTTGAAAGATATAAAAATTAAAGCAATTATTCCTAATGATAAAAAATAATTAATTTTAAACTTTGTTTTTGGAGCAAAGATAAAAATAAAAATTAACATTAGTAATATAAAGAATAAAACTGTAAGTATAGCTACAATTTCTTTTTTTGACATATAATTGTTTATTAGTGTAAGTCCGCTTTTAATTAATTTTAAATCACTTCCAGTAAGAGGTGTTCCTCGTAAGTGTATTAATACGTTATTACCTATTGCAGCAATTATCCATATAAAAGATATCAAACAATAAGAGAACGTTTTCTTTTTAAAAAGAAGAGTTATAGATAGTGTTAAAAATATAATTAAAGCATTGAATAAAAAAGTATTTCCTTTGCTTGAAATAAAGTTTAAACTTTGAGAAATAGATCCTCTACTAATACTGTCAACTACAAATGTTAATAATAATGATACAACTGATAATATTAAAAGTGGATAACCTAAATATTCTAAAAGCTTTTTTTGTGTATTATTCATTTTTGTCCCCCTAAATAGAATATGTATATTAATTATACAAGAGGAAGGCACAAAAAAAAATAATAAAATATGAATTAAATGTGAGGAATTTATAAAAAAATTCAAATAGATTTCATTATATGCTATAATTACTAGGATTAGACAAAATATTACTATGCTAAAGGGGAGTTTATGAAGAATTGGTATGATAATTGCAAGTTTTTGATAAGTCCGTTTAGATGGAGAATAATTATGTTAGTAAGGAGAAGGTGTTATGTGTAAAGTTGTAGCTATTATAATTTCATATAATCCAGATAATAATTTACTAGATAGTGTAAATTTATTAGAAAATCAAGTTGAAAAAATAATAATTGTAGACAATGGATCTAAAAAGGAAAAAGTAAAAGAGATAAATTTAATTAGGGATATAAATAAAGAAAAGATTGAAGTTATATTTAATGAAGAGAATCTAGGAATTGCCACTGCCTTAAATATAGGAGTTAAGGAAGGATTAAGACAAGGATATAATTGGATATTAACTATGGACCAAGATAGTAAATGTAGCAAGGACATGGTTGAAAAGATGTTTGAGGTATATAACGGAATAGAAGAGAAAGAGAGAAGAGACATATTAAGTATTTTCCCTAACTTTGTAGATGAAAGAATTCAATCTATTGAAGAAAATTCAGATATGGATGCTTATGAATATGTTGATGCTGATATAACATCAGGAAACTTGCTAAAAGCAGAAGTTTTTGATAAAGTAGGATTCTTTGATGATAGTTTATTTATAGATTTAGTGGATACTGATTTTTGTATGAGATTAAATGAAAAAAATATAAAAATGATAAAGGTAAGGGATGCAATTCTTTATCATAGCTTAGGAGAAAGCCAATCAGTAAAAAGTATTTTTGGAAAGTTTAATACGTCAAATCATTCAGCTTTAAGAAGATATTATATGACAAGAAATAGATTTTATACTTGGGAAAAGTATAAGGACTTAAATAGTTTTACTTTAAATAGAGATAAAAGCTTATTTAAAAAGGAATTTATAAAAATAGTTTTAGGTGAAAAGGATAAAATTAATAAAATAAAAATGGTTTTCAAGGGATACAAGGATTATAAAAAAGGTATTAGAGGCAAACTAAAATAGAGTAATTAGAAGGAGAAGTAAATATGCTTGGTATAGTAATTGCTAATTGGAATGGTGAAAAGCTAATTGATAAATGTCTTGAAAGCTTAGAGAATCAAAGCTTTAAGGATTTTAAGGTATATATAATTGACAATGATTCTAAGGATAATTCTAAAGAAGTCATTAGAAATTATGATAATAAACTTAAAATAGATTTAACTGAAATGAATTATAATAGTGGCTTTGCACCAGCTAATAATATTGGAATAAAAAAAGCAATTAAGGATGGCTGTAATTACATCTTAACATTAAATAATGATGTTGATGTTCCAAAGGATTCTTTAGAAAATGCCATGAAAGCTATAGAAAACAATAAAAATTTTGATGTATTTCAATTATTTATGATAAATTATTTTGATAAAGATGTTTGCGATGCAGCAGGCTTAAATTTTAAGGAAGATTTAATTCCATTACAAGTAGGATTTAAGGAAAGTGTATCAGATATATTAAGTAAGAATGATATAAAAATAGAGGGGGTTTGTGCAGGAGCAGCCATATATTCTACTAAAGCATTAGAAGCAGTAAAGTTAGATGATGAAAATTATTTTGATAGTAATTTCTTTGCATACTTTGAAGATGTTGATTTATCATTAAGACTTAAGGATGCAGGCTTTAAAGCTAAGTTGTTAAAGGATAGTATTGTATATCATATGCATTCAGCAACTGGTGGGAAGACAACTGGTTTTAAGGAATATTATTTAACAAGAAACTTATTTATGTACACTAAGAGAAATCAGACTATAGAACAATATAATAAACATAAGAAGGAATATTATATAAGATTTTTAAAAACTGTTGTTAAAAATATTAGTAATTTTAATGCTGTAAAATCTGCAGTTAAGGGATTAAATGACGGTTTAAAAGAAAGTAAAAAAATTGAATATTGGAAGATCCAATAAGGAGGCATTATTGTGAAGAGAATAGTAAAAGCAATGAGAAAAGTTATTTATTTAAGGGATCAAAGTAATTTTAAAAGATATATAAATAGCTTATTAGAGGAAGTAGATTTTACTCCAATTGTAAATTTAGTACCAAATGAGATAAAAAGTATAACATTTGTTATACCAGGAATGCCAGCCTTTAGTGGAGGTCATACATCTATATTAAGATTAGGAACAGAATTAAGTAAAAGAGGCTATGATGTAGGCTATGTATCTTTTGCACCTCAAAATATAGAAGATATGAAGAAAAATGCAGAAATAAATTTATCTAATTATAAAGGAAAGATTCTTGGAGATGATATTACGAAAGTTAAAAGCGATATAGTAATAGCAACATCTTGGGAATCTGTTTATTATTCTAGAAAAATGAGTGGATATAAGATGTACTTCATTCAAGATTATGAACCATATTTCAATTTATATGGTGAAAGTTACATAATGGCTCAAAAAAGTTATGAAGTTGGATATCATATGGTTAGCTTAGGAAAGTGGAATAAACATATGATAGAAAAAGAATGTAGAATAAATTCTGAATTAGATTATATTACTTTCCCTTATGAAGGAAAGGAATACTTTGCACAAGAGAGAAATTTTGATTCTTATAATAATAAAAAAGAATTTAACTTTGCTGTTTATATTAAGGATGTTGGTAAGAGAGCTCCATATTTAATTCAATATTTACTTACAAAATTAAAGAACGATTTTAGTAAAGAGGGAATTACATTAAATATTAAATATTATGGTGAAGACAAAAACTTCAAATGTGAAGGTGGAGAAAATATAGGGAAATTAAATAAAAGTGAATTATTAAATTTATATAATACTTCAGATTTTGGACTAGTTGCATCATTAACTAATATTTCACTAGTACCATATGAAATGTTAGCAACAGGATTACCTGTAATAGAATTTAAAGAAGGAACTTTTGAATACTTCTTCCCAGATAATACAGCAATAGTAACTACATTTGATTATAATGATTTTTATAAGCAAGTTAAGGAAGCTATAAATAATCCTAATAAGTTAAAAGAAATGAATAAAAACTCAATGAAATATTTAAGTGAGTTAAGCTGGGAAAAAACTACTGATGAATTTGTTGGAATTTTAGATAGAATAAGTTCAAGAAAAGGAGAATAGTATGGCTAGAAGTGTTAAAACAAATTATTTATATAATTTGATATATCAAATTACTGCTATTTTACTACCATTAATAACTATGCCATATGTATCTAGAGTTTTAGGACCACATGGTGTTGGAACTAATAGTTTAACTAATGCAAATACTCAGTATTTTATGTTAATTGGAACATTAGGAATAACTATGTATGCAACCAAGAAAATTGCAACAGTTAGAGAGAATAGAAGAAAGCTAAGACAAACTTTTTGGGAAATTTTTGCTATACAGTTTATTGGATGTATGATTTCTTATGTTGTTTTTGTTATAATTTTAGGAATAAATAGTTCATTAGGCGTATATTACATGCTACAAGGTTTCTTTATTTTATCAAGTGCTATTGATATATCTTGGTATTTTATTGGAATAGAAGATTTTAAAAATGCATCAATAAGAAGCTTTTTTGTTAAGGTAATATCAGTAGTTTTAATATTTATATTTGTAAAAGATAGTGGTGATTTATGGCAATATATACTTATAAATAGTTTAACTATGTTTGTTGGTCAATGCGTAATGTGGATATACGTGGATAAGAGTACCTTCTCATTTAAGACTTTAGGAAAGCTAAAGTTAAAGAGACATATGTTACCTATTTTAGCTCTTTTTATACCACAAGTGGCAACACAAATTTATACTGTTTTAGATAAAACAATGTTAGGGGTATTTTCAGCTACTGTAGAAGTTGGATATTATGATCAATCTCAAAAGATAGTTAGAATATTACTTACAATAATTACTTCTCTAGGTATGGTAATGATGCCTAGAATAGCTAGTTTAACTAGTAAAAATCAACATGATTTAGTAAAAGATACGTTAAAAAAATCTTTTACAGTAATAAGCTTTTTAGCAGTGCCAATTGCTTTTGGAATTATGGGGGTAAGTGACAGATTTATTCCTATGTTCTTTGGATATGAATATCTTAGTGTAATTCCTCTATTAAAAATATCTTCAGTTTTAATAATAATAATAGGATTAGGGAATGTTTTTGGAACACAGTATATGATAGCGGTAGGTAAAAATAAGCAATATACTATTTCAGTTTGTGTTGGAGCTGCTGTTAACTTTGTTCTTAATTTAATATTAATACCAAAATATTCGGCTTTGGGAGCAGTAATTGCAACAGTATCAGCAGAACTTTCAATTGCATTAATTCAATTATGGTATTCTAGAGAGATATTAGATATATCTTGGATTAAGGAAACATATAAGTATTGGATTTCTGGAATAGCTATGTTAGTTGTAGTTTCTCTTTTAGGTGAAGGAGTTCATAGAAATGTATTAATATTAGCAAGACAAATAATAATTGGTGTAGTAGTATACTTCGGAATATTAATAATATTAAGAGATAAGATGCTTAAGAATTCTTTTAATTTAGTAAAAGGTAAGCTGAAAAAATCTAATTAGTAATATTATTGGCTTTTTATTTAAGATTTACTCTAAAAAAAGTGGATTTACCACTTTTTTTAGAGTAAATTATGTTTTAATACAAAAATTTGATAGTTTATGTAATCTACATGTATAATAATTACTTAGTAGAGATAAAGTTTAAATAATCTAAAATGGAAAAAGGAGTAGTGATTAAATGGACTTTACAGATAGTGGAATAGGTAAGTTTATAAAATTTGGATTGGTAGGAGTTTTAAATACTTTAATAAATTGGATAATATTCGCTGTGCTAAATTTCGTAGGAGTATATTATATAATTGCTAACGTTATTGCCTATGTTATAGCAACTATAAATAGTTACATTTGGAATTCGAGATGGGTATTCAAATATAAAGGAGAAGATAAAAAAGAAACTACAACTAAATTTATATTATTGAATTTAGCAGGACTAGCCTTAAATACTATGATTCTATATTTATTAGTAGATTTAATTGGACTTAATAAATTAATAGCATTGGTTATTACTACAGTTATTGTTATGGTTATTAACTATATAGTAAATAAAATTTGGGTGTTTAAAGAAAAATAATATAAAAATGGGTAAATAAGGAGAATGTTGTTAATGGAAAAGAAAATAGTAGTATCATCTCTAGTAGTTATTTTAATTGCTAGTTTTAGTAGTTATTTTCTCTTAGAAAAAGATTTTTCTAAGGTTAAAAAGATTGAAAATACAGTGAATAGCTATAATACAGATTTAGAGTATGACATAGAAGATATTACTTATCTAGATAAAGATGTTCTTATTAAAGGATGGTTAGCAGAGATTAATAGTACTAATCAATATATTAATAGAGCTATCCTACTAAAAGATGAAGGCGGAAATATTATTGCTATAAAAACAGAAGCAGAAAATAGACCTGATTTAAATGAAAAAAATACAGATACCACTAATTATAATAGATGTGGACTTATAGGAAGAGTAAGGAATAGTGAATTAATATCTAATAAAAAGTATGAAATTGGTTTTAAGGTTATTAGTCAAGATGAGAAAGAACAAGTGATTTTTACAGGAGAGTTTATTGAGATTAGTTAGGATGATGAAAAATGAAAAAAATATTTAAAAAAGTTTTTAAAATAGAAAATATTCCATATTTAATATTAGCTTTAATGATGTTTTGGATTTTTACAAAAGTAACAATAACTTCTGGAGATGATGAATGGTTTTCTGCAATTTTAGATAAGAGTTTTAATGGAAGTTTACTAGCTTATTTAAAAGAAAGATATACTGGGTGGACTGGTAGAATTGTTATAGAATCAATAATGGTTCCTATGTTTGCTTATAACATTTGGATATGGCGTATTTTAAATACTATAATGACTATTATTTTAGCTCTAGGAATATATAAGTTAATTCCAGATAAATATATTAAGCAATTATCAAGTAGTAAAAAATTATTAATTAAAAGTATAATTTGTATTTCAATATTTTCTTTACCTGATGATGTGTTTTCATCAGCTATATCCTGGATTACTGGTTCTTATAATTATTTATGGACAATGGCTTGTGGAATTTTATCAATATTACCATTTAAATATGCTTTATTTAATGAAAAATTTGATAAAAGGTGGTATGTGCTATTAGTATTTACAGTTATTTTAGGTTGTAATATGGAACAAGTATCTTTAGTGGTACTATGTTTTGCCTTAATAACTAATATGTATGTTTTTATTAGAGATAAAAAGATAAATGTAGGTTTAGTTATATTTAATATATTTATATTGATAAATACAGCTATATTATTTTTAGCGCCAGGTAATTATGAAAGAGCAAATAAAGAAATTGTAAGTTGGTTTGGACAATGGGATATGATATCTTTGCCTGTTAAATTAATGATGGGAACTAATTTGTTTTTACAGCATATTTTTGATAAAAACATAATTTTAATAGCTTTATTAGTTATTTTACTTAATATAGCTATTTGGAAAAAGTATAAGAGTATGGCTATTAGATTATTAGCATTTATACCTATGGGAGCTGTAATTATAAAATTTATTGAAATACAATTAAATAGTCATAATATCAATACAGATTTCTTTATGTTTAAGTTACTTAATATTCAAAATTTAAATATATTAAATTATAATGAAATTAAAATATTTTTACCGACCTCTATTTTACTATGTGTAATATTAATAATTCCAGTAATATTTATACTTGTATTTGATAAAGTTGAAATGAAGTATTTTTCAATAATATTATACTTAGCAGCAATATGTTCAGCATTATCTATAAGTATATCACCAACCATATATGCATCTGGTGAAAGAGTGTTTTTTGTTACAGATATATTATTAATTATATCAAGTGTATTATTATTAAATGAAGTTTTAAGAAAATGGAAAATGAATATTTATGTAATATTAACTTTTGTTTTTATTTCTTATAATAGTTTTATTTTATATTTAAAGAATATTTTAGAATAAGTTTAAAGGAGCATATAAGAGTATGAAGGAATTAATATCTATTATAATACCTATGTATAATGAAGAAGAGTCTTTGCCTTATCTTTATGAGAGATTAGTAAAATTAGCGGAGAAAATTGATAAATATAATATGGAATTTTTATTTGTCAATGATGGTAGTAAAGATAGCTCTTTAAATATAGTTAAGGCATATAAGAAAAATGATGATAGAGTTTGTTATTTAAATTTATCAAGGAATTTTGGAAAAGAAATTGCTATGGCTGCAGCTCTTGATTATGTAAGAGGTGATGTAGTTGCAATTATAGATGCAGATTTACAAGATCCACCTGAATTAATAATTGATATGTTAAAGTATTATGAAGAGGGCTACGATGATGTTTATGCAAAACGTAGAAGTAGAAAAGGTGAAACGATAATAAAAAAATTCACATCTCACACTTTTTATAGAGTATTAAGAAGTGTTTCTAATGTTCCAATTCAAGAAGATACAGGTGATTTTAGACTTTTAAGTAGAAGAGCAGTAGAGGCATTAAAGGCATTTCCAGAGAAACAAAGATATACCAAAGGAATGTTTAGTTTAATTGGATTTAAGAAGAAGGCAATAGAGTTTGATAGAGACCCAAGAATTGCTGGTAAAACAAAATGGAATTATTTCAAATTATTTGATTTAGCTATAGAAGGAATTACATCTTTTACAGTGGCGCCATTAAGAATTGCTACTATACTAGGAATAGTAAGTGCAATTGGTTCATTAATATATATGGTCTTTATATTCTTTAAAACTATAATTAGAGGAATTGATGTTCCAGGGTATGCAAGCTTAGTTTGTATAATGTTATTACTAGGAGGTATTCAGTTAGTTTCTCTAGGAATAATAGGAGAATATCTAGGAAGGATATTTATAGAAGTGAAAAATAGACCGTTATATTTTATTGATGAATATAGTGAAGAGAATGAAGTTTAATTTTAATTATGTAAGGTAGTGTGATTTTTATGAGCAAATATCAAATGAAAAGTAATGCTTTAGAACTGAAAAATGATATTAAAGACTTTCTTCAGTTTAGTAAGGCAAATACAAAAAGTATAATTTTAATAGTAATATTTACTATAATGACATATGGAATAAAAATATTTAATTATAGTATTTCTATAGATACTGAAAAATTAATAAATGAATATAATTGGCAACTTGATACTTGGGCATCATTTGGAAGATTTGGACTAGTATTTACTAAAAAGTTGTTTGGTCTTAATCCTTTTAATGTATATATATCATGTTTTCTGATGGTTATTGCTATGATTATATTTGGAATAACTTGGAGCTATGTAATAAGCTATTTTTCCTTTGAGAAAAATAAAAAATCAATAATTACAGCTGTATTTCCAATAATATTTATTACAGCACCGTTATTTACAGAGCAATTTAACTTTATCTTACAAAGTTTTGAGGTAGCCTTTGCTATAATATTATGCTCAATTGCAGTGTTTTTTATTTCAAAGTGGACTATTAATAGTAAAAATACTATATATCTTATTATTTCATTAATAAGTATGATTTGGGGATTTGGAACTTATCAGGCAATTGTTTTCTTATATATATCAGGAGTTCTAGGATGTTATATTTTAATTTATATTGCAAATAAAAAAGGTAATATAAAATTAGAGAAAAATTATTTTTTAAT
This sequence comes from Clostridium sp. K13, assembly GCF_019734195.1. GTDB lineage: Bacteria > Bacillota > Clostridia > Clostridiales > Clostridiaceae > Clostridium. The sequence continues at coordinate 40,160 of NZ_JAASHM010000022.1, forward strand.
ATCTGTTTTTAAATATTTAGGTACTTTTATTTTAGGATATGTAGGTTACGTTATAGTAGATAAAATTGTAAGAAGCTTTTATGGTGCGTCAGCGTATGTGGATGGCATGATTAAATGGGGGACAGAGCCTGCTATTGAAAGTATAAAAAATATTTTAAGATATATAAGATATGGATTATTTGGAGATGGATTATTTTATAGTAAGGTATTTTTAGTTTGTATAGTATTTTTAGCTATTTATGCTATAGCTAATATGTTTACAAAAAATAAAGATAAATTTTTATTCTTAGCTGCTGTAGGGGTATTTATTGCATCACCATTTTTACTTGCTGTGTACATAGGAAATGGATTAATTCCTAGAATGCAGTTTAATTATCAATTTGTAATTGCATTTATTTTATATATTTTAGTATGGATATTTAAAGATAAAAGAGTTAAATCTATAATTATAGTTATTATTTTATGTATTGCCATGAATCAAAGTTATACAGTAGTAAAATTATTTACAAGTGAACAATTAAAATATGAAGATGATGTTAAACTTGCTAATCAAATTTCAGATAGAATTGAAAGCTTAGGATTAGGAGAATATCCAGAGTATCCAGTAGTTTTAGTTGGTAGTCATACAAGTAATATACCTAATAAAGTAGTTGGAGAATTTATAGGAAGATCTTGGTTTGAGTTTGGTGGAAATAGTTTAAGAGCTATAGGGTTCATGAATACATTAGGATATAATTATATAGAACCAAATCAAGAACAAACTAGCGAAGGTTATGAACTTGCAAAAGATATGGATTCGTGGCCAAGCACAAATAGTGTACAATTTAAGAATGGACTTATAATAGTTAAGTTTAATTAGAAAAATTAAAGTAATTATAAAATAAATAATTAATTGTAGAAAGTGTAGAGTTATATGAAAGAATTAGTTTCTGTAGCAATAGTTAATTGGAATGGAGAAAAATACTTATATAAATGTATAAAATCATTATTAAATCAAAAATATAAAAATATAGAAGTAATAATTATAGATAATGATTCTACTGATAATTCAGTAAAGATAATTGAAGATAACTTTAAAAATGATGTTATCTTATGTAGGAATAAAAATACAGGATATGCTGGTGGGGCTAATAAGGGGATCGAGTTAGCTAAAGGTGACTATGTAATAATAGCAAATCCAGATATAGTATTTGGAGATAATTATATAGAAAACTGTATTAAGAAGTTTAAAGAAGATCCTACTATAGGGGCAGTAACTGGTAAGTTACTAAAATATGATTTTGATACAGATGAAAAATTAAATGTAATTGATTCTGTAGGAATAGCTTTCAATCATTATAGACAAGGAATTGATATAGGTCAAAATGAAGTTGATGAAGGTAAATACGAAGAAGATAAAAGAGTCTTTGGAGTTTGCGGAGCTGCTGCAGTTTTCAAGAGAGATGTATTAGAAAAAATAAAGATTAGTGGAGAATACTTTGATAATGACTTCTTTGCATATAAGGAAGACATAGATATATGTTGGAGATTAAATCTTTATGGATTTAAATGTTATTATGTTCATGATGCTATTGCATATCATGGAAGAGGTATGAATAGCAGTAAGGGTGTAATAAATACAATAAAGAACAGAAGAAGTCAATCAGAATTCTTAAAGGGAATTTCCTTTAGAAACCACTATTTAATGATTATGAAAAATGAAACAAGTTACGCATTTAAAAAGGATAAAAGCAAGATATATATAGGAGCAATGAAGTATCTTGTATTCTTTATGGCATTTGATTGGAAATGCTTAAAATATGTTAAAGAAGTAAAGAGTAAAAAGGCTCTAATGGAAACAAAGAGAAAACAAATTTTAAAGAATATAAATATATCAGATGAAGAGATATATAAATTATTTGATTTGTAACATGGAGGGATAACATTGAATAGTGTTGCAGCGGTTATTATAACATATAATGTAGAAAATGATTTTAAGGAGCGTATTAATAAGCTTAAGGGTAAAGTTGATGAAATTATAGTAGTTGATAATGGTTCTAAAGCTGAAACAATTAATATGCTAAAGGAATTAGAAAAGGAAGTAACTGTTATATACTTAGAAGATAATAAGGGAATTGCAAGTGCTTTAAATAAAGGAATAAAATATTCAATTGAAAAGGGATATAATTGGATATTAACTTTAGACCATGATAGCATAATAACAGATAATATGATTAAAAATATGTTAACTTGCTATGAGGGACTTAATAATGAATTAAAAGAAAAAGTGGCAATGCTTGTGCCAGTTCATGTTGAGGAAAAAGAGTATCAAAATGGTTCTAATATTAATGAAGAAAAAGATTCAAATTCTTATATAGAAGTGTTAACAGAAATTACTTCGGGAGCATTAACAAAAGCTGAAATATATAAAAATGTTGGAATGTATGATGAAAAATTATTTATTGATTTAGTCGATCATGATTATTGTTTATCTTTAAATAAAAAGGGATTTAAAATAATACAAGTTAATAATGCTACATTAATACATAATCTTGGTGAAAGTGTTAAGAAGAGCGTTTTAGGATTAAAAATGATTCCTACCAATCATAGTCCTTTAAGAAGATATTATATGAGTAGAAATAGACATTATATTTGGGATAAATATAAAGAAGATTTTCCGTCATGGGTATTAACTGATAAGAGAAGATTCATTACTGAAAATTTGAAAATTGTTCTATTTGAAGATAATAAAATTGAGAAATTTAAATATATTAAAAAAGGTATAAAGGATTATAGAAATAATATTTTTGGTAAGTTTAATAATTAATTAATAATATAGTAGAGTGGGAGAAAAAAGATGGAAAATAAGAAGGACACTATAAGAAATATTTTTAATATAGTTACAGCTTTAATTTTTATTGAATTCGTATTAGGGGGTCTTGGCCATATATTAGGACTTCCAATTAGAAAAGGATTATTTGCTGTAGGAATAGTTTTTTCAGTATATATGATTTTTAGAGAAAGAATAAGAGTTGAAAAGAAATTTTTAATTCCAATTATTGTAGTATGTATTTATATAGCATATGGTAGTGTAATTGGCTTAATAAATGGAAATAGTCTTGGGGATATATTTTCAGATGTAAACTCATTTTTAGGGATATTATACATATTACTTTTAATTGCTTATATAAAAGGTAGAAGTGAAAACATTAATAAGCTATTAAATATCTTTGTAAATTGTGCAACTATAGTTTCAATAATTACTATTATATTATTTGTTGTAAGTAGAATTTATTTACCTAATAACTTAGAAATAATAGTGGCATACAATAATTTAAATACTAAATTACAATATGGATTAATAAGTGGATTAGTATTATCGAATAACTATGCTAGAGTATATTTATATAATGGTATTTTCATGCAACTTGCAGTAGCGATTATGTTTATTAAATTATTTAATAAAGAGAAAAATATATTCGGAATAGTTAAATTAGCAATACTTTTAATTGGAATATATGTTTCAAATACAAGAGGTTTCTGGCTAGGAACTGTAGGAGTTGTAGTATTATCATTTGCATATTATTTATGGAGAGTTAAAAAGTATAGATTAACTATAAAGAATGTTTTAATTTCTATAATTCCTTTAATTTTAGTTGCTGTAATAATTCCTAAAACTATTGTTGCTGTTTCACCTGAGCAAAACTTACCAGATTCAGCAGGAAGTATAAAAGATAGAATAGAATCTATTGGGGATTTTGAAAATGATGAATCTAATAAGGTTAGAGCTATTCAACTTAGATTTTTAGTTGATAAGATAAAAGAAAAGCCAGTTTTAGGTTGGGGATTTGGATCTCATATTTATGAATATCCTCAATACATGAAGGAAAATGGGCTTCAAGGTGTTAATAGTAGTAGCTTTGAGCTATATTATGTTGAATTAGTATTTAAAACTGGAATAATTGGAGTATTAATATTCTTTGGATATTTAATTTATAACTTTGTTAAACTAATGTTAATTCTATTTAAGAAAGGATTAAGAGAAAGAGATGAGCAAATGCTAGTAGGATGGACTATAGGAACTATGTCGATTTTAGCATCATCAATTACTAATCCTTATATTGCAGGTTTATCAGTATTCTTTGTATTAGTTATGGAAGTTTATTTAATACAATTATATGATTAAAAGAATTAAAATTTAATATATAAATTATTAAGATTTACTTAAGGTGCACTGTATAGTGCACCTTTTATATTGACATTGATATTATTAAATAGTAAGATTTACTTTATGTATGACTATAATTAGAAATTAATCTAAATTTAAGGTATAATAAAATCGAAAAACTTGAAAATTGTAGAAAAATATAAACCTATATGGAATAATATAGAGAGTGATTTTGAGAAATTAAATATATTTTAAGGGGGTTTAGATAAAATATACTTATATTAAATTTAAATATTAATTTTAATTATAGTAATTATAATCGATTTTGATAATAATAAATATAGGGAGTATTAACGGAGATTCATATGGAGTGTGATAATATGACTGATTTTAGAGTTAATGATATAGGGGATGAGAAAATGGGATTAAGATTCTATTTATTTTTCAAAAGAGCAATGGATATAGTTGGTTCTCTAATTGGATTAATACTATTGAGTCCGATTTTTCTTATTGTTGCAATAGCTGTAAAGTTAGATTCGAAAGGCCCAATAATATTTGGCCATACTAGAAAAGGAATGGGTGGCAAAGACATAAAAGTCTATAAGTTTAGAACTATGTATCAAAATTCTCAGGAGATATTTGATAACTTTACGGAAGAGCAAAAAGAAGAGTTTTATAAGAATTTTAAATTGGAAAATGACCCTAGAGTTACTAAAGTTGGGGATTTTTTAAGAAGAACTAGTTTAGACGAATTGCCGCAATTAATAAACATATTAAATGGTACAATGAGCATAGTTGGACCTAGACCAATAGTTGAAAAAGAAGTTGCACTTTATGCAGAATATGCGCCAAAGTTATTTTCAGTTGTTCCAGGACTTACAGGATATTGGCAAGCTCATGGAAGAAGTGATACTACATATGAGGAAAGAATAAAAATGGATATGTATTATATAGATAATAGAAGCTTATGGCTAGATTTAAAAATAATTTTTAAAACATTTGGCTCTGTAATTAGAGGTGAAGGTGCAATTTAACACATTGAAATTGGAGGAAGAGTAGATGAAAATATCCATAATATGTCCTCTTTATAATGCTGAAGGTTATATAGAAGATTTATATTTGAATATACAAAAGCAAAAGGATGTTTGCATTGCTGGAATAAAGTTTATTTTAACTGAATCAAGTGATAATACAGAAGAGAAATTAAAAAAATTAAAATGTAATTATAAAAAGATTTCAAAAAAAGAATTTTCACATAGTTTAGTTAGAGAAAAAGCGGCATTTGAGGCTGAAGGTGATATACTAGTATTTATAACTCAAGATATAAAAATAGCAGATGAATATTGGTTATATTATTTAACTAAAGATATAATTGATGGTAAGTGTGAAGCTGCCTTTAGTAGACAAATAGGTTATGAGAATCATAAGGTTGAAAGATATACAAGAGAAATAAATTATCCAAGTGAAACTAGAATAGTAAGTAAGGATGATATTGATAAGTTGGGACTTATGACTTTCTTCTTTTCAGATGCATCAAGTGCCATTTCTAAGAAGATATTTGTAGAGTTAAATGGATATGACAATAAAAATTTACCTACAAATGAAGATATGTATTTTGCATACAAACTTATTATGAATGGATATAGAATTGAATATGCAGCAGACTCTAAGATAATTCATTCTCATGATTTATCCTTTAAAGAAACATTAAAAAGATATGGTGACATAGGAAAATTCTTTGAAGAAAATCCATATTTAAAAGAGTATAGTGCAGGAGAACGTGGGTTCACTGTTCTTAAATATATAGCAAAAAGAAGTATAGAAGATAAAAAGCCATTAATTATTGCAGATGCAATAATTAATTTTGGTGCACGTTTTATAGGGATGAAATTTTATAAAAAATAAAAAGTGAGGTATTTTGTTATGAAAGGTATTATTTTAGCAGGTGGATCAGGAACTAGACTATATCCAGTAACAAAGGCAATGTCAAAACAAATGGTTCCAATATATGATAAGCCAATGATTTATTATCCAATGTCAGTATTAATGTTAGCAGGTATAAGAGATATTCTTATAATCTCAACACCAAGAGATATAGTTAACTTTAAAGAGTTATTTAAAGATGGATCTGAATATGGTTTAAACATTGAATATGCAATTCAAGAACAACCAAATGGATTAGCAGAAGCATTTATTATTGGTGAAGAGTTCATTGGTGATGATAATGTAGCTATGATATTAGGAGATAATATATTCTATGGTCAAAGCTTTAGTGCTCATTTAAAAGAAGCAGCACAATTAGAAAAAGGAGCAATGGTATTTGGATATTATGTTCAAGATCCAAGAGCCTTTGGAGTAGTTGGATTTGATGAAAGTGGAAAGGTAACTTCTTTAGAAGAAAAGCCAGAAAAACCAAAATCAAAGTATGCTGTACCAGGACTTTATTTCTATGATAATTCAGTAGTTGAAAAAGCAAAATCTTTAAAACCATCACCAAGAGGTGAATTAGAAATAACTGATTTAAATAAGGTTTATATGGAAGAAGGAACTTTAAAAGTTGATTTATTAGGTAGAGGTATGGCTTGGCTTGATACAGGAACTCATGTATCAATGTTAAAGGCGTCTAACTTTGTTGAGGCGGTACAAACTACTCAAGGAACATTTATTGCTTGTTTAGAAGAAATTGCTTATAGACAAGGCTGGATTTCAAAAGAGCAAGTTAGAGAATTAGCTGGACCTTTAATGAAGACTGAATATGGAAAATATTTAATAGATATAATTGAGGAGTAGAGAGATGGTTGAAGTAGGAAATTTTAAATTTATAGAAACTAAAATACCTGACTTATACATAGTTGAGCCAAAGGTATTTGGAGATGCTAGAGGATATTTTATGGAAAGTTATAATAAAGAGCATTTTGATAAAGCTGGATTAACTATGACTTTCGTACAAGATAATGAATCAAGATCTAAAAAAGGTGTTTTAAGAGGATTACACTTCCAAACTCAACATACACAAGGTAAACTTGTAAGATGTACAGAAGGAGAAGTGTGGGATGTTGCTGTTGACTTAAGAAAGGGTTCACCTACATATGGACAATGGGAAGGTGTATACTTAAGTTCAGAAAATAAGAGACAATTCTATGTACCAGAAGGTTTTGCACATGGATTTGTAGTTTTATCTGAAACTGCAACATTTAACTATAAATGTACAGATTTCTATTCACCAGAACATGATGGCGGACTTTTATGGAATGATGAAGACGTTGCTGTAGAATGGCCATTAGATGGAATTGAAGAAGTTTTATTATCTGAAAAGGATAAGAAGCAAAAGAAATTTAAAGAATTAGATTTACCTTTTGTGTACGAAGGCTAGGAGGTAATTAAATGAAAATTTTAATAACTGGTTCAAATGGGCAACTAGGAAATGAACTTCAAAAAATAATAACTACAGGAAAAGCAGAAATAGGAGCAGTTTCAGAAGAAATTAAAAACAGTGAAGTTTTTGCTGTAGATGTAGATAAATTAGATATAACTAACTTACAACAAGTTAAAACTGTTTTAAAGGAAGTAAATCCAGATGTAGTTATAAACTGTGCAGCAGCAACAAATGTTGATGGATGTGAAGCAAATAAGGATTTAGCTTTTAAAATTAATGCTTTAGGTGCTAGAAATTTAGCTATGGTTTGTGAAGAAATAGGAGCTAAAATAGTTCAAGTTTCAACTGATTATGTATTTAGAGGTGTTGGTGATACACCATTAAATGAAGCAGATATAGTTGCACCAGTAAGTTCTTATGGAAAAACTAAGCTTTTAGGTGAAGAATTTGTAAGAGAATTCTCATCAAAGTATTATATAGTTAGAACAGCTTGGCTTTATGGATATGTAGGACATAACTTTGTTTATACAATGATGAAGCTAGGAAAAGATAGAGATACTTTAAGTGTAGTAAATGACCAACTTGGAAATCCTACACATGCTAATGACTTAGCATATCACATATTAAAACTTATTGAAACAGAAGAGTATGGAGTATACCACTGTACTGGAAAAGGTGAATGCAGTTGGTATGACTTTGCATCAGAAATAATGAAGCTTTCAGGAAGAGATTGTAAGGTAAATCCATGTACTTCAGCAGAATATAAAGCAATGTATCCTAATTCAGCTGACAGACCAGCATATTCATCACTTGATAATATGATGCTTAGATGTACTGTTGGTGATGAAATGAGAGATTGGAAGGATGCTTTAAAGACTTTCATGGATAATGTTGAAAAATAATTAGTAATTATCGATAAACTTAAAATTTGGAGATATAAGGAGAATTTAATTATGAAAACTTATTTAGTAACTGGTGGGGCTGGATTTATAGGCTCAAACTTTGTATTATACATGTTAAATAAATATGAGGATATAAGAATAATAAACTTAGATAAGTTAACTTATGCAGGAAACTTAGAAAACTTAAAGTCAATTCAAGATGATCCAAGACATATATTTGTACACGGAGATATCTGTGACAATGCATTAGTTAATTCTTTATTCGAAAAATATGAAATAGACTACGTTGCTCACTTTGCAGCAGAATCTCATGTTGATAGAAGTATAAGAGAACCAGAAGTATTTGCTAAGACAAATGTTATGGGAACAGTAAATCTTTTAAACTGTGCAAAGGCTGCATGGGAAAATGAAGATGGAACATGGAAAGAAGGAGTTAAGTTCTTACACGTTTCAACAGATGAAGTTTACGGTTCATTAGGAGAAACAGGATACTTCATGGAAACTACTCCATTAGATCCTCATAGCCCATACTCATCAAGTAAAGCTGGATCAGATTTAATGGTTAAGGCATACCATGATACATATAAAATGCCAATGAACATAACAAGATGTTCAAATAACTACGGACCATTCCAATTCCCAGAAAAGTTAATACCATTACTAATCAACAACTGCTTAGATCATAAAGATTTACCAGTTTACGGTGATGGAATGAATATAAGAGACTGGTTATTTGTTGAAGACCACGCTAAAGCTATCGATATGGTTATAAACAATGGTAGAAATGGAGAAGTTTACAACGTTGGTGGACATAATGAAAGAACTAACATAACAATAGTTAAGACGGTAATTGCTTACTTAAATGAAAATGTAGATAAAGAAGTTACTGAAAACTTAATTAAATATGTTGAAGATAGAAAAGGTCATGATAGAAGATACGGAATCGACCCAACTAAGATTAAAGAAGAATTAGGATGGTATCCTGAAACTACATTTGAAGTTGGAATTAAGAAGACTATTCAATGGTACTTAGATAACCAAGAATGGATGAAAAACGTTACTTCAGGTGAATACATGAACTACTACAATGAAATGTATAAGTAATTTCTGATTGCTTTAAGAAAGCTGGCTTTATGCCAGCTTTTATTTTTAATAACATATTAAGATTAGAAAAGAGCCTATATTGAAAGTAATTATGCTTTCAATATAGGCTTATTTTTTTTATTTAATGTTTTGATGGTTTATTTATAAATGCGTTTAAACTATAAAGTAATATTATTATAAATAAAGGTAACCACATAAGAGCTATCCTATTTATAATAAATAAGTCCTTAGCTAACACGACTAAACCAGTTAGTATTGTATAATAAGCTGTAAACTTAAATAATAATATTGCTTTTTTATCTTTAACTTTTATTGTAAAGTATACAAATGCTAAACAAGAAACAACACTTAAGATTACTCCTAAAATATTACCTAAAGAATATAGAATTAAATATACTAATCCTGTTGTTAAGAAATTAAATAGTGGTGGATCATATATAACATGTATCACTAATTGAGCAAATAAATTAAGTATCATTTTAGGTCCATTTCCAAATTGAGCGGTAAAGATATCTTGTAAGTGTGTAATTTGGAAGAAGGAGAAAAATGTGTTTGAATGTTGTAATTGAAAATTAAAGTTTACAAAAAAGTAAATGGTAGCAATTATTGCAATAAAGTAAATTATATCCTTAAAGCTAAAAATACGTTTATTATTTTTAAAAGTAAAAATAATGCATGCAATAAGAACTAATAATGAATAAGATCTAAACTCTAATAGTAGTACTGCTAAAAGTAGAATTAAAATAATTGATTTATAATTTACTTTTTGAGAAAGTATATAATAAATTAATATTATAGTTATTCCAATTATTATATTATCCCTCATAAGTAATGAATTACATAATATGTATCCTGGCAATATACTGAAAATTCCTACGCTTATTAAAGAAAGCTTTTCATTTAAATATAATTTAGATGTTTTATATAAAAATATTGCTGTTGGTATGTATACAAATAGTTTTATTAATATTAAGTCTAAAGTAGACTTAATTCCTATACCTTTAAGGAAGCTTAAGAATATTACGAATATATTATAGTTTCCATAACTAGCATGCCCTTCTGGATCAACAAACTCATATATAGGTAATTCTTTATGTAACCATGCACTAACATCTCCATTTTTTAAATGATTTAATAATATATCAGAATCTATGTAATATTTATATTCATCACAAAAGTGATTATTAGCTACATTTCCAAATAATATTCCATGTTCGAAGCCATGGGATAAATTATTGTAATAAATAATTATAGAAAATAAAGCGTAAATTATTAAAAAACCACTAGATATCAAAAAGAAACTTTTTGAATATGAATTTCTTTTATATAAATAATAATTTAATAATAATATAAAAATAATTATTAAAGGTGTAAAGATACTCATGATAATCTCCTTTTACATATTTTCTTTCCTTATATTAGTATATATGATTAAGCAAGATATAACAATAATGTACAAGTTATTTCAAGTAAGAGATATTTAATAAGAAATAATGAGACTTTTATCCATAATATAACTTTAAATATCCATTTAATAATAAATGTGACATCTGTTTACAAGGATATTTATAATATGTTACTATTAAATTAGTATATTATGAATAAAAATGGGGGAATGAAATGAAAAAAAATAAATCATTTTTACTATTAGTATGTTTAATATTTATGCTTAATTCATTTACATTTAATGTTTATGCATTAAATAGCGGGACAAGCAGTAGAGCAATTGGAAATGTTAATATTATTTCAACTGTAGACACTTCTTTAGAGCGTGTTGAGGCTTGGGCAAGAAGTAAGAATGCTACTGAAACTTTTGTTGGTTTAGCAAAGTTATATAAAAAATATGCTGAGTTAAGAGGCGGAGTAAACTGGGTAGTAGCGTATGTACAAGCTGCAAAAGAAACTGGTTATGGAAAATTTGGTGGAGTATTAGATGAATCATATCATAATCCATGTGGGTTAAAAAATCCAGAGGCTGGAGATGATTATGATGCAGGTGCTCATAAGAAATTTGATAATTGGGAGCAAGGAGTATTAGCCCATTTAGATCATTTAGCATTATATGCAGCAGCGGATGGATTTCCTAAAACAAGCTATCTTAAGAATTGGAAAGATGAACCCTTAGCTGAAAATGAAACTTATGATCCAAGACATGTAGGATGGTTTGGAACTACTGGTGGAATTTTAGGTAAGGCAAAAGATGTTCTAGGTTTAACTGGAAGTTGGGCATCAGATCCAAACTATGGAATAGAACTATTTAGATTATATTGCGATGCAACTAATTCTGAATATTTACCGGCAAAAAGTAATTTAGAATCACCTTCTAATTCAGAGGTTATTACTAATGGTAAACTAAGAATTAAGGGATGGGCACTACATGCATTTGGAATTAAGGAGATTAAGGTTTTAGTTGATAAGTCTCAAGTTGCTACTATAAGCACAGGACTTAGTAGACCAGATGTTAATTCAACATATCCAGGGTATTTCAATGGAGATGTTTCTGGTTTTGATCAGACTATAGACATAAGCGGACTTGGAACAGGAGATAAAACTGTTGAAGTAATTATTGTTGCTAGAAATGGTGAAACTCAAAGTTATAAAAGAAATATAGTTATAAAAGAACAAAATGTTAATTTACCTAAATTGAACAATTTAGAGGAACCAAGCAATAATAAAATTATAACAAACGGAAAACTTACTATTAAAGGATGGGCATTAGATCAATCTGGAGTTAAAGAAGTAAGAGTATCTGTAGATGGAAAAGATTTTGGAAATGTTAATTATGGAACTACAAGAACAGATGTAAATAAGGTATATCCAGGATACCCAAGTGGAAACAATGCTGGATTTGAAGGAACAATTGATATATCAAATTTAACATCTGGTAATAAGAAAGTAGTTGTACAAATAACGTCTAATGATGGATCAATTCAAAAAATTGAAAGAACAATAAAGGTAGAAAAGTTAGAATCAAAGAGTTGGTTAGATAATCCAAATAATAATTCAATATCATCAGGAACCTTAAGGGTAAGTGGATGGGCATTAGCATCAAGTGGAGTTAAAGAAGTAAGAGTATATGTAGATGGAAAAGACTTAGGTACTGTTAACTATGGAACTACAAGAACAGATGTAAACAATGCATATCCAGGATATCCAAGTGGAAATAATGCAGGATTTGAAGGTTCTGTTAATCTATCAAATATATCAGCAGGAACTAAAAGGGTAATCGTAAAGATAACAGCAAATGATGGAACATCTCAAAGTATTGAAAGAACAATAAAGGTAGAGAGATTAGAATCAAAGAGCTGGTTAGATAATCCAAATAATAATTCAATATCATCAGGAACATTAAAAGTAAGTGGATGGGCATTAGCATCAAGTGGAGTTAAAGAAGTAAGAGTATATGTAGATGGAAAAGATTTAGGTACTGTTAACTATGGAACTACAAGAACAGATGTAAACAATGCATATCCAGGATATCCAAGTGGAAATAATGCAGGATTTGAAGGTTCTGTTAATCTATCAAATATATCAGCAGGAACTAAAAGGGTAATCGTAAAGATAACAGCAAATGATGGAACATCTCAAAGTATTGAAAGAACAATAAAGGTAGAGAGATTAGAATCAAAGAGCTGGTTAGATAATCCAAATAATAATTCAATATCATCAGGAACATTAAGAGTAAGTGGATGGGCATTAGCATCAAGTGGAGTTAAAGAAGTAAGAGTATATGTAGATGGAAAAGATTTAGGTACTGTTAACTATGGAACTACAAGAACAGATGTAAACAATGCACATCCTGGATATCCAAGTGGAAATAATGCTGGATTTGAAGGTTCTGTTAATCTATCAAATATATCAGCAGGAACTAAAAAGGTAATTGTAAAAATAACAGCAAATGATGGAACATCTCAAAGTATTGAAAGAACAATAAAGGTAGAGAAGTTAGAATCAAAGAGTTGGTTAGATAATCCAAGTAATAATCATGTATCATCAGAAAGCTTAATGCTTAGAGGATGGGCTTTAGCATCAAGTGGAGTTAAAGAAGTAAGAGTATATATAGATGGAAAAGATTTAGGTACTGTTAACTATGGAACTACAAGAACAGATGTAAATAATGCGTATCCAGGATATCCAAGTGGAAATAATGCAGGATTTGAAGGTACTGTTAACTTAGGTGGAATGGCTACTGGAGATAAGAAGTTAAAAGTAAAAATAACAGCAAATGACGGAACTACTCAAACTATAGAAAGAAATTTTGTTTATAGAAAAGCTAAGTTAGTTGTAGTAGATCCAGGACATGAAATTGAATCAGTAGATCCAGGGGCATCAGCTACTCATAATGGAATTAGATATGTAGAAGGAAATTTAAACTTACAAATTGCTGTTAAGTTAAAGGCTCAATTAGAAGCCATGGGAATAGAAGTTTATATGACAAGATATGATGGTCTAATAATAGATAAAGACTCAACTGAAAGCTTAAAGAAAAGAGTTAAGGTTGCAAATGAAATGGATGCTGACTTATTTGTTTCAATACATCATAATTCATATACTAGTCCTTCAGCAAATGGATTTGAAGTATATTATAGTACAGGAACTCCAGTTTCTGATAATATGATAGCAAGAAGTTTAATAACTGAAGATGGAAGAGATTTAACTTTAGAAAGAAAATCATATAGAACTAGAAATATTGAAGAAAAAGTTAAGGTAAGTAAGGAATTAGCAACAGTTATAACTAATACAGCCTCAACTGAGTTAGGTTTATATAATAGAGGAGCTAAGGATAGCAACTTATACGTTTGTAAAAATACTTTAATGCCTTCTATATTAATAGAAAATGGATTTATAACTAATCCAACAGAGGCTACAAAGGTAAGTAAAGATAGCCATCAGCAGAAATTAGCTGAAATAACAGCTCAAAAAATCAATGAAGCATTAAAATAAAAGTAAAAAAGTATTTTCTCTTAATGAGAAAATACTTTTTTTCAGACTGTTGACAAAGTGTCAACAGTCTTTAATTTTATACAAATATGTAATATAATATAAAATATATTAATT
>NZ_JAASHM010000023.1 GCF_019734195.1 Clostridium sp. K13
TTAATATATTTTATATTATATTACATATTTGTATAAAATTAAAGACTGTTGACACTTTGTCAACAGTCTGAAAAAAATTAATAATATTAATTTATTTTTTCAATATTTTAGTTAAATCCATTACTATATAATATATCATATAGTTTAAAATCTTAACTGCATTTCTTGATTTAATAACTCACAGTTTTATCTTATAATCAAATAAAATATTTCTCTTATATATTATGTATATAATAAGTAAAGAATAACGAAAACGTTATTCTTTACTTCTTCTTACTATTACAATTATTCTCCATACAATCTTGTAACATATCACTAATAGCATTTGTTAGTTGACAATTTGATGTCATTAAATAGTTATTAATCGCTTGATTATTCCATGCATATAAAAATATTAATAGCAATATCAATTTCATAAATTGACAGCCATAACATTGTAATAAATTAAATAATTGACAAGTATAAAATTCATTTTGCTCATTAACAGCGCTAGTATCATCACAATAACTTGAACAAAGTTCTTTTAAATCATCTTCATCTAAGTTATTAATAATGTCATTTAAAGTTGCCGTTGTTCCCGATGTACTCAACTTTCTTTCCCCTTATAACTTATCTAACACTTCATAATACGGCAAAATTACAAACATTGTTACAAATTTATACTAATTCTATTTATTTAAGTTAATTTTACTAATATTATCATTATAAATCTTATTATATTGGTAAAACCCTAGTATTTTATTTCATAATTTTCTCCATCAAGTACACTATTATACTCTACAAGTAATATGTCTCCTCAAGAAAAGATGATATAAAATAATTTAGTATTATTTCATATCATCTTTAATTAACTTATTTTATGCTTTTATATGTCCATGTTTTAATAAACTTTTTATTCTTTTGAAATAAGTAATTCCTAATGGAATTGATGCCGCAAGCCAAGCTACTGGATCCGCTAAACATATTCCTATAAACTCTATATATCTTGGCAGTGTAAAGGCAACTATAGCTCTTGCTATAAGTTCATATGCTCCAGCCATCATTGGAACAAAGGAATCACCTATTCCTTGAAGTGCATTTCTATATATAAATATTAAGCCTAAAGGTATAAAGAATATAGCTGATATATTAAGTACCTGTTGTGCATACATTAATATTTCTGCATCCGGATTGCTTATAAACATCATAACAAAGTATTTCCCAAGGAATATTAAAACTGCTCCTGCAACAATACTTGTAATAATAGATATTTTAGTACATTCCTTAACCCCTTGCTTTATACGTCCATATTCCTTAGCACCAAGGTTTTGTCCACAATAAGTAGCCATTGTAACACCAAAAGTAATTGCTGGTTGCATAACAAGCTGTAAGGCCTTAGATGCTGCTGTATAAGAAGCAATTACTGTAGATCCAAATACATTTAAAGCTCCTTGAACTGTCATTATTCCTATAGCTGTTATTGAAAATTGAAGTGCCATTGGAATTCCTATCTTTAAATGTTTATGATAATATCTTCTTTTAACCTTAAAATCTTCTTTTTTAAGTCTTAATATAGTAAATTTCTTATAAGTATAAACTAAACAAAGTATAGCCGAAATACCTTGTGAAATAATTGTTGCATATGCTGCACCTGCAACACCCATTTTGAAATTAATTATAAATACTAAATCTAAAATAACATTTAAAACTGAAGATATAATTAAAAAGTATAATGGTGTTTTACTATCACCTAATGCTCTTAATATACTTGCTATTAAGTTATATGCAACAGTTGCTACAACTCCACCATAAATTATTTTTATATATGTATAAGCATCACTTAGGATATTTTCAGGAGTATTCATTAATTTTAATAAAGGTTTTGCTCCTAATAAGCTTATTAATGTTACTATAATTACTGAAATAACTGTTAAAGTTATTGCACTGGCAACAGCTTTACGAAGACCCTTTTCATCCTTTGCTCCAAACCTTTGTGATACTAAAACTGCAAATCCACTAGTTAACCCTGTTGCAAATCCATTTACTAAAAACACCATAGATCCTGTTGAACCAACAGCTGCTAAAGCATCAACACCTACAAATCTACCAACTATTATTGTATCTACCATACTATAAAATTGCTGGAATATATTTCCTATTAGCAATGGTATAGAAAATAGTAATATTAACTTAACAGGATTACCTTTAGTCATATCATTTGTCATATTATTTTTCATCTAATTATCGCCCCCTAACATTTTATTTCACAATTAAATAGAATAACATTTTTTTATGTCTTTTGCAAAACAAATTTTAAGATGAGAATTAAACTCTTCACTAAATAATTAATTACCTACTTCGGTTTATTCTCATCTTATTAAAATTTATTATTTTTTTAACTCATTCTTTATACTACCTATTATTTTAATTCCTTCTTCAATTTCATTAAGAGTTAGTCTTGATAATCCTAACCTTAAAGTATTATTAGAAATGTTATCTACTGAAAAAATATCACCTGGAGTAAATATTACCCCCTTTTCATAACATCCATTTAATAGTTGCCTAGAATTTATGCCTTCTATCCCTATATAAATATGGAGCCCACCTTCTCCCCATACAAAAGTTGGCTTAACATATCTATTAATACATTCTAAAGCAAACTCATACTTTTCCTTATATACTTTTCTAACTTTTTTTATCTGTTTATCAAATGCACCTGATCTTAAATACTCATAAAGTATCCCTTGATCTAAAAATGATGTATGAATATTTTTACAACGCTTAACACTTTCTAAAATATCTATAACTTTTTTATCAGCAAGTATCCACCCTACTCTTATTCCCGGAAATAATATTTTTGAGAAACTCCCTATATAAATAACACCACTACCGCCATTATCAAGTGCTGCTATGGGAGATACATGCGTACTATTATATAAAAGTTCCTCATTGAAACCATCTTCTATAATTGGAACATTATATTTTTTAAATAGATTATAAACAGTATATCTTTTTTCACCTTTCATTACTATTCCTGTTGGATTATGATATGAAGGTATTAAATATCCTAGTTTTATATCACCCTTACTTAATTTTTCTTCTAACTCTTTAGTATCTATTCCCTCTTCATTCATAGATACACCTACTACATCAAGTTCATGAACTCTCATAATTTTTATTGCTGTATTATGAGTTGGATTTTCACAAATAATTTTATCACTAGGATTTGTATATGCCGTAAGAATCATTTCTAATCCTTCTGTAAATCCATTAACAATTATAATATCCTTTCCCTCTATATCTACACCCTTAGTTTTCATATAATTTAAAAGATATTCCATAAGAGGCTTATAACCTTTTGCATACCCATAATTTAAAATTTTATGTCCTTCAATGGAAATACTATTTAAAAAGGCTTTTTTAAATTCTTCCATATCAAACAATTCACCATCTGGTGATATACTTTTAAAAGATATTAAATTCTTTTCCCATGGTATTTCATGCTTAATTATATCTAAATCATACGATGTTTTTCCATAAGTATTAACCTTCTCTTCCCAGTTAATTTTCCACCCATTTTTATCTTTTGACTTATTTGGTGAAATAAATGTTCCCTTCCCCTTTACAGTATAAACAATACCTTGATCCTCTAAATTTTCATACGCTGTAATTATAGAATTTCTGCTTACACCTAATATTTTAGAAAGCTCCCTTGTTGCAGGAAGCTTTCCATTATTAACAACCATATTATTTTCAATCATTTTTTTTATATAATTTTCTATTTGCATATAAATTGGTTCATTATCATTAAAATCTATATTAGAAAATATCACTCTTTTCAACTCCTACATAAGTGAGTATTCTATTATCATATCTAAAAGCTCACTAAAATTATATCCTCTTGCTCTTGCACTCTTAGGAATAAGACTTGATGTAGTCATTCCTGGCAGTGTATTAATTTCTAAAAAGTAAGGAATATTATTACTTATTATCATATCAATTCGTGCATAGCTCTTGCAACCCAAAACATCCCATATACTTTTTGAAATCTTATTAATACTTTTTTGAAGCTCTTTATCTAAAAAACTTACTTCTTCATTTGCACCATTTTCTTCATATTTAGATTTATAATCAAAAAATTCACCCATATTTGCCTTAATAACAACTGTAGGAAAAACTTCTCCATTTAAAATAAATGATGTAATTTCTTCTCCATCTATATATTTTTCTATCATTACCTCTTTATCATACTTTAAAGCTTCTTTCACTGCATTTTCTATTTCACTTTCATTTCTTATTAAAAATGTTGCTACACTAGAACCTCCATTATTAGGCTTTATGAATACTGGATATCCAATTTCTTGTATTTTTTTATAATTAATATCTTCTAGTGATTTCACTGTAATCCAAGATGCTGTTTCTATACCTATACTTTTTACCAATCTCTTTGTTAAACATTTATTCATAGAAATTGCACTACATAATACTCCACATCCACTATAAGGAATTCCCATAGTTTCTAATGTCCCTTGTATAGTTCCATCCTCACCAAATCTACCATGTAATGCTATAAAAGCAAAATCTATTTCCTTGACCTTTTCTATTACTTCTTTTTGGGAATTAATTATTATCGGTATTATTTTTTCATATTTATCTTTATTTAAGTTTTTAATTACTTGCTCTCCAGACTTCAAACTAATTTCTCTTTCAGAAGATATCCCCCCCATAATTACACCAATTTTCATATTATCACTCCTAATTTTCTTTTTCTCTGTTTATTGTATGAATTATTTATAAATCAAAAAAGCACCACACTCTATTTATTTTTCACTTACTGTGGTTCTAATAATTAATTTATAACCTCTTTATAATTTATTAAAACTTTCTTAAAAAAACATTAATCCTATACACTCTCTCGGAAATTATAGGTAAAATATATATAATTTAACTTATATACCATTGAGGAGGATATTATGAATTTACAAAATAAGTTTAAAGAAAAATTTAGTAATAGTCATAACAAACGTGAAATAAAAAAACAACAACGCTTTTATGAAAATATGATTACTTCTTCAGATGAAAACTCAACTAGTATTATTTTTAATAAAACATCTTTAGCATGGTTAATTGTACTAGTAACATTATTATTACAATTAATTTCATTAGCAACTACTTACAAAGGTAGTATTGTCTATTTTGGTGGAATTAACTTACCTTTTAACCTAAGTGCTCCACTATTATTTGCTTTATCAATTCAACTTATTGTTTTTTGTGTAAGTCATACTTTAAGGTCTAATTTTAGAAAAGGATTTTTAATAGTCTTAATTCTAGCCACATTATGCTCTACCTATTTTTCATATATAGGAATATATAATTATATTAATTCTCCTCTAAATTATTTAGAAGAAAGATATACTCAAATAAATAGTAATATTTCTGATAAATATGAAACTTTAAGAGAAACAAATAAAAGCTCTATAACAAAAACTATGCTTAATCTAATAAATGATTTAAGTACAAGCTATGCGTCTTTAAGCATGGAAGTTGATAATAACAATAAGTTATCAGAAGATATAGCTAATATTTCTATAGATAATAACATCATAAATTCTCAAACTAATAGTGTTAGCAAACCTAACATAAATAACTATGGTGATAATTTAGATCAGTATTATTCAGATATGGCTAAATATAATGCTGCAATAGGTAATATGATTACAGATAGTACTAAACAAGATTCTTCTTTAAAAAATGAATTATATAATGCTCAAGTAAACTCTATCTTAGGTGGTAAATCTCTTGATGAATTTACTGCTGAAAGCATAGATACTAAAAGTAAAAAAGAACAATTAGAAAAAGGGGTAAATACCTCTTATACTTTAATCTCTTCTGAAGAAAACTCTCTTACTATAGATGAAAAACTATTAAAAATACAAGACTACTGCCAAAACTATATCCAAGGAATTAATGGAGATAAAGATATTTTCACTACTATTTTATTAAATTTAAATTCTCAAATATTAATAATTAAAAATGAATCCTCTATTGATAATTTACAAACTCAAATAAATGAATTTCTAATTTTAAATAAAAAAGATTCAGATATTATGAAGTCTTTTTCCGATTTAAAATCTATAGTTTATACAAATTCAACAGGAAACAACTATTCTGATAATGTAACTCTTACAGAAGAAAATGCCATGGAACTTTACTCTTTAATGAATTCTGAAGTTAAAAGTGCACTATATACTTTAAATCATATTTCTAGCAATACAGAAAAAATTAACTCTAATAACGAAGATTATATAATTCATAATCTTTATGTTTTACCAGTTCTTAATCTATTTACTTTAAATGAAGAAATAAGTATGTCTTGGTTTTGTTTAATTTTTGCAATATTGATTGATGGTCTAACTATAATATTTGCCATAATGGAAGGTAAAGAAAAAACTCCATTATTTGCGAAATCTACAAAAGAAGTTGTCGGTAGGTCTAAAGATTCAATTGAAAACTTACTAATGCTTTCACTTTTATCTTCTGATATAGATAGCCGTGATGAAGAAAGAGTTGAAAAAATATTATTAAAATTAAAAAACTTTGTTTCAAGCTTTAACCTTTTAACAGAAGCATTGGAAAATGGATATTCTATGTACTGTCCTTTAAGTAGCTTAGAGGAATACCAAGGCTTTTTAGCAACCCTATGTCAATTTAATTTAGCAACTATAATTAGCTCTAAAGAATTATTCTTTAATGATCAAACACCTGACATTCAAGATGAAAATTTTGTTTTAATAAAAACTAAGTTTATGATTTGGGCAAATGATAAAATTGTTTCTTTAACATTAAATAATCAATATATAGATTCACTAAATAAGCTTGATGAAAACTATATTATGAATGGAGAGCTATTATAATGTTTAAATTAGAATTATTAATAATCATAGTTGGAATAATCGTTTTTATTTTACAAAATAAAATAAGAACTAATAAAACTGAAATATCAAAAAAAATAGTCTATTGGACCATTATGTTTTTTATAAGTTTATCCTTTAATACTATTTTATTTACTAACTTTGGTAAATGGTATAATCTATCTAGCTATTTAAATTTAAATACATTGCTTATATTTATTGCTATAATATTAGGATATTTCCTTATCCAAGCATTATCGCCATTTAAATTTTTTAGAAAATTAATAAATTATTTTAGATTAATATTTTCTAATAAAATTGATAAAACACTACCTAATATTAATAAAGAAACAAAATACGAACGTCAATCCCACTTTGAGATTTTTCTTGAAACAATATGCTGGATAGGTTTTATTTCAATATTTGCTTTAGAAGTTTATTTAAATCTCTTTAACACTATAGATAATTATATTAAAAATAATTTTGTATTAGTCATTTGTCTAATTATCATGATTACTCTTCCTATAACTTTAAGACAAATACTATTTTATCTATTTAATGTTAGATTAATTAATAAAACTTCACTTTCTATGGAAGAAATTAATCTTAATGAAAAGCTTAAAAAAACTAATATTAAATTATAAATAAGAATAGTTTATATAAAATACATTAAAATAATTATAGTATTTTATATAAACTTTTTTTGTCAAAAATACCATAAAGAACTTGACTTTAAGTTATTATTAGTAGATAATTATTATTAGTTAATAGTAGGGAGGATGTTTATATGAGTAATATTTTAAATGGTTCTTGGAACGGATTCAGAGAATTAGTATTAGTAGACAAGGTTCAGGTATGCCCTGATATTATTTCATTTTATTTTAAATCAAAAGATGGAGGCAAACTTGTAAAACATATAGCTGGACAATTTTTACCCTTCAAAATAAAAACTGATGATCCTAAATATAAAGATGTAATAAGAACTTATAGTTTATCTATGTTTCCTAATGATGATACTTACAGAATAAGTGTAAAAAAAATAAATGGTGGTTTAATTAGCACTTACTTACATGAAAATCTTAATATAGGTGATTCTATTGAGGCAATGGTTCCAACTGGATTATTCACTATAAATAATAAAAATAATGATATAGTTTTATTATCTGGAGGAATTGGAGTTACACCATTATTATCTATGTTATACGAAGAATCTTCTCATAGAAATAATATTCATTTTATACAAGCAGTTCAAAATTCAACTTTACATCCATTTAAAAATGATATAGAACAAATAGCTCAATTTAGAGGAATAGAGAATACTGTTTTCTACTCTCACCCTTTAGATACTGATAAAGAAGGCATTAATTACGATTTTACAGGTTATGTAAATAAAGATTTTCTTAAAAATAACGTAAACTTAAATTCTGATTTTTATCTTTGTGGTCCACCTCCTTTTATGAAGGCTGTTGAAGGTATTTTAATTGAGCTTGGAGTAGATAATTCGAAAATTAATTATGAACTTTTTAGTAATTAAAGGAAAAAGGTAATTTATCCAAATTCTATTTTCATACTTTAAATAAATTGCGAACTACAGTGAGAACGAAAAATGGAATATTAATTTTTTCTCTTCATTGTTTTTCTTAGTTCTCCGACTTATAGTTAACGACTCTTGCTACAAATTTGTATGACAAGTCGTTAACTCTAGGGGGATTAAGCTTAAATTGCAGACTTAAGCTTTAGTTCGCAGTTTATTCATTATATTAATTATTTAATTTTATCAATTCTAAAAGGTATTCCACTTATGTTACTATCTTTATTCTCACTTACTACTTTATCAGCATCTTCAACTATATTTTCTAACTCTATATAAGAATTCTCTTCAATAACACCAAAATCATCTTGAACAAAGTCATTATTTGATGTAAAGTCACTAATTTTTAAATCTTCTAAATTTCTACTCATTGCTCTAACGGGATCATCATTAAATCTATTACTTGAAAGATTTTCTTTATTTTTCAACTCTAATTTATCTAATATATCTTTACTCATACAAAAAACTCCCTACTCGAAATATTATTTTTGTTAATATTATTAAATTTATTATTCATAATGTAACTTTAATTTTTCAAATGACTCCTCGTAACATTTTTTACATAATACAATTACTTCATTATTATTAATATTATTTTCATATACATCTAAATTAGCTATATTTCCACACTCTTCACATTTATATTTTGCTTTTTGCAATGCTTCCTTACGCTTCAAATTCCATTCTTCTTTATCTTGTATTTTATCTTGTGCCTTTTCTAGATTATTATTTTTATTATTTCTAAAAATATTGTTAGTTTCATTGATTAAGTCTTCTATTTTACCTTTAGAAATTTTAATCCAATTACTACTTTCATATTTTCCCTTATTTTTTGTTCTTTTATATTCCATGTTGATTCTAATAGTAATTAACTTAACCAAGTAAATTCCTAATATTAAATATATTAAATTAAACATAAACATCACCATATTTATATTTAACAATTTATTTAAATTTATTCATACTTTTTATAATCATTTATGTAAAATGAAAGTTTTTTTTTATTTTATTCATATATTTTCCCATATTTAAAGCCTTTTCTATATATTTATATATAAAAAAGGCTTTATCAGAATATTGTATTTTTTTGATTTATATGGTAAAATCTATAAAAATGCAAGTTTTATTTTTTTTAATGCATTTTTCTTACAATAAGGGGGGCTAACATGAAAAAAAATTAGGGCTAACAACAAAAATTTTTATCGGTTTAATACTTGGGGCAATTTGTGGTATTATTCTTTATGGTTTAGTACCAGCTGGAGTAATAAGAGATGATATATTAATTAATGGTATATTTAAAGTTCTTGGAAAAGGTTTCTTAAGAGCTATGCAAATGCTTGTTGTACCATTAGTATTCTGCTCATTAGTTTGTGGGAGTATGGCTATAGGTGATACGAAAAAACTAGGTCGTGTTGGTGTAAAAACTATATTGTTTTATCTTGTTACTACTGCAATTGCAATTACACTAGCTATTGGTGTAGGAAAACTAATTAATCCTGGTATAGGATTAGATATGAGTAATATTCAAGTGGCTGAAACTACAGTAAGTGAAGCAAACTCTGTATCTGACGTTATCTTAGATATAATTCCTACCAATCCTATATTTGCACTTTCAAATGGGAACATGCTTCAAATTATATTCTTTTCAATATTAGTAGGTATTATCCTTGCTATGCTTAATGAAAAAGCTAAAACAGTAGCTAATTTTTTCAGTGAGTTTAATGAAATTATGATGAAAATGACAATGATAGTTATGAAGGTTGCTCCAATTGGAGTATTTTGTCTAATTGCTACTACCTTCTCTAACATAGGCTGGAGTGCTTTTGCTCCAATGTTAAAATATATATTTGCTGTAATGCTAGCACTATTTATCCAATGCTTAATAACATATATGGCAATGTTAAAAATATTTGCAAAGCTAAATCCTTTAACATTTTTAAAGAAATTCTTCCCGGTTATGAGTTTTGCATTTTCTACATCATCATCAAATGCTACAATTCCATTAAGTATAGAAACTCTAGATAATGAAATTGGTGTTTCTGAAAAAATATCATCCTTTACAGTTCCATTAGGTGCTACAGTAAATATGGATGGTACTGCAATTATGCAAGGAGTAGCTGTGGTTTTTATTTCACAAGCCTTTGG
Organism: Clostridium sp. K13; assembly: GCF_019734195.1. Lineage (GTDB taxonomy): Bacteria > Bacillota > Clostridia > Clostridiales > Clostridiaceae > Clostridium. The sequence goes on from NZ_JAASHM010000023.1 coordinate 10,627, forward strand.
AATAGAACTTGGACTTAATGCATATCTTACAGTTATTTTAACCGCAACACTTGCATCAATAGGAACTGCTGGTGTACCAGGTGTTGGTCTTATAACATTATCTATGGTTCTTAATTCTGTAGGATTACCAGTTGAAGGTATTGGAATAATTATGGGTATTGATAGAATCTTAGATATGACTAGAACTGCAGTTAATGTTACTGGTGATGCTATATGCACTACTATTGTTGCTAAACAAGAAGGGGAACTTAATGAAAGTACTTTCTATTCTAATGAAAATCAACTTGATGCTCAACTTTAATATAAAATAGTATTTTAAAATACCCACTAAACAAATATATTAGTGGGTATTTTAATGTTAATTTAAATTAAAAAAATTAAATATATTAGAAAACTTACTAGCTGATTTAGGATCATTTTCATGTCTTAACTTTCTCTCTTCTTCTTCACAGGATATTACACCATCAACTAAACCATCACTATAATTTTTTTCATCACTTTTTTCTGTCATTATAATATCACCTCACTTCATATAATCTTATTGTTTCAATATATCATTATATTTATAATTATTAATTTTAAAATAAAGTTACATAAAGCCTTTATACAGATAAATATAAGCTGTATAAAGGCTTTATTTTATAGTATTTTTCTATTTTTTATTTTTATTTCTATAGTATATATAGCCACCAATAGCTATAACAGCTATTATTCCAACAGTTACTAAAATAATTGTTGTATTATTGTTATTTTCTTTAACAACTACTTCAGTACCATTTGTACTTTCCTTTAATCCAACCTGTGATGTAGTTATATTTCTACTTAAAGTATCCCTAAACATTAAATAGTAACTTGATGCTGACCAACTAAAGTCTTTTGTATGTAATCCTACACCTGTTTCTGGATTATAATTTTCTCTAATAGGTCCGTTTGATACTACACCTTCAGCATTATTAAATAATTTTTCACAAAGTTGCACTGCATCATCATAATAATTGTAATTTTGTAATGCTTCTACTCCAAATAATGCTTGGTCTAACCAAACAGGTCCTCTCCAATATTTATTTGGATCAAACTTAGGATTATCCTTTGCTGCTGTTGGTAATGGAACAAATGTGTTAAATACATTTGGATCCATCATATTATTTTTAACACCTTCTGCTTGCTCTTTTTCTGACATATTAGCCCATAATGGTATCCATCCTTCTGTTCCTTTTCCTCTATTTACAAGAAGTTTTGTTTCTGTTCCATCTTCATTAATTTGTAAATCATAATAGAATCCTGTTTCCTTATCATACATATTATTATTTACGTAATCTTTTAATGCTTTTGCTTCTGTTACATATTTTTTAGAATCAGATTTATTTCCTAACTCATCAGCCATTGATTTTAAAAATCCTTTTTCTGCATACAGATATGCATTTAAATCAACTGATTCTTGATTTATTGAATATCCTATAACTTTTCCATCTTTATCTTTATTTTCAAATACCTTAACTCCAATATCATCAGCACCTTGACCTTCTACATCAAATCTAGTTGCATTATCCATTCCACTTTCCCAAGCTGCTGCTAATATAATTTCTTCATCGCTATTATTAAGGTCATGCACCATACCACCATATTCACATATACCATTTTTATCATGATCTCTATTTGTATACCACCAATTATGATAATCAACTAACTTTGGATACATTTCCTTTAAAAAGTCTTTATCTCCTGTTTCCTTATAAACATTCCATACAGCCCATGCTGCTAGAGGTGGCTTAGAGTTTCTTTCATTCCAATTTCCACCTACTCCACCTCTTGCCTCATCTTGATTATAGAAAATTGCATCTATAATAGCTCCAGCATCTTGTGGTCTAATTTTATCATCACTCTTAATTTGATAATCAAATAATGCTCTAATATTATCCTTTGCTAAATCTCCATTAAACTGTGATGTTCCTACTGCTTGTTTCCATGAATCCCAAGCCCACATTCCTACAAACCATTTGTAAGATAGAGATGGTATAACACCATTGTGCTTTATTGCTCCAGCTGGACTTCTCCAATTTGTAATTAATGTTATAATAGATTTTACTGCGGCATTTTGATAACTTACATCTGGAACCTTATCTAAATTTGCAAAAGTTTTATCTATGTAACCTTGCCATCTTGATTCATTATCTGTAAAATATTTATCTCCATTTTTTATAATTTCATCAACTTTACCTTTTTCCTTATCTAATTCATCATTAGTAAATGTATATGATTCTGTTGAGAAAGTCTTATATGTTTCATTTGGTGCTATTTTAACTGCATCAACTAACTTACTTGTATAAGTATTTCCATCAACAGTTGTTTCCACCTTTCCTTCATGACTACATACAAATTTAGTTTCTTTAGTTGAGAAGAAACTCCATTGTGAATTTATATCATCAAAATTTACTTGAATCCCTTTATCTGTTGCTTCTAAGGTTTGATTTAAATTATAATTTTTATTTCCTGCTTCATCTTTACTTATTGTATATGGTGACTTATTAAATATCTCACCTGACCACTGTAAGTTTAATGATAAATCATTGCTTAATTTATTTGAAATTTCAGTTTTAATTAGTGCGGTTCTATCATTAGCAAATATAAGTTGTAAATTAAGAGTAAAGTCTTGTAGTTCATAAGTTTCTACTAACTTACCTGGATATGAATTAAAAGTAACTTTTGCAGTTGACAAGTCATATGGTGTATTATTTTCTGAATTAATTATAGTTAATTTACTAAATATATCTGACATATTTATTGGATATTCTTGCCCTATAATTAATGGTCCAGGAAATCCTCCATAAAGATTTGTTACACCATCTCTTGCTAAATAATATGCATGCCAAGCACCCATATCTGAAAATGGATTATCTACATTTGTATCATAGTCATCATTTAATTCAACTTTAGGATTCCCAGTTACGTCTAATACATTAACAAAATCAGTAACCTTAGGATTGCTACCTTCAGCAAAAACCTTTATTGATCCCATAGTAGAAATTAATGAAAAAACGACAAGTGCATATGCAATTATTTTTTTAACCTGTTTACTTATCATGATTTTCATCCTTTCTTTTTTATATTTCCATAAATTATTATCTTCAATAGTTTTAAATTTTATTTATAAATAAGAATTTTGATAATAGTTGCTTTATAAATTAAACTCAAAATTTAATTCTACTAATAAAATTTATATCAATAAAAAATTACTAAAATGTTTTATAAAAAAATAAACCTCTACATAATAAAATTATCATGTAGAAGTTTATTTTAAAATTTTCTAAAATTGACGAACTATTTTTTGTGCATAAACAATTCCAATTCTTCTCTTTAATTTATCATTTAACGCAAGCTCAATTTTTGTATTATCATTTAACTCAAAGGTATAAACTGATAATCCTTTAATATTACTATTATAAAATGCTTTGTTATTTTTATTATTATTAGCATTATTTTCATATACTTTTCTAATATCTGCAATAGAAATTGATTTAACAATTTTTCTTCTGCTTTCATTATATATTTTACTTATATTTATAGTATCATTGAATAACTCATATTCATATTCTACATAACTTAAAAAACTTAAAATAAATAATGCTAATGCTATTACTCCCATAACTATTGAAACTAGTAGTGATATTGTTAAAAAGAATGCTGAAAGCACAAAGAAAACCATAGCCAATCCCTTTAAAATATTACTTGTAGTTTTTCTTTTGTCACATTCAATAAATTGTTCAAAAACCTCTTCCACCTTTATACTCCTCCTAAATCCCCTTATTACTATATTATAACAAAATTTATATTAATTCGGTATATAACTTTCAATTTTGCAAATATATTACCCTTAATAAAATACTATAAATTCTTATAATATTTTATTAATTCTTCTTTAGTATTAATTCCCCTATTTTGAGGAATAGTTAATTCAGAAACATCCTTTCCTGAAAGCTTACCATTTACTATATATTCTTTTCCTAAGAAATTTTGTCCCCATGTAGCAACCTTATCTATTTCTGGTGTATTAACATTTAATAATTCTGCAAAAGCTTTTAAAATACATAATCCAAATTGAATATCTTCAATGAAATATCTTGAATTTTTATCTGGAATATATCCTCCCTCAACCTCTATCATAGGAGAATCAATTCCTATAAATCCTGGTGCTGTATTTATCTTTCGGCTTAACTCCTCTGGCTTTTGTATATTATATCTTAACTTTATTTTCTCAATATCCTCTGGATTAAAATCATTATTTTCATTAAATCCGTTAAATATTAATTCTAACTCTTCATCTAATTTCAACAATTCAGATGATGCCATAGTTCCCCATTCTTCATAGAATAAAGGATTTCTATCATATACTGTTTCACCTTCAACATAATCATGGAATAATTCATATAATCTTGATGGGTGCATTGTTGGGTTTGATGGCGATAAAGTAATTGCTAGGTAACTGCTTAATGGTATACATGGAATATCTATAAAATTAGTCATACACTCTGCTATCTTTTCTGAATACTCACCTGGAATTACTCTAATTTTCATAAATGGATTCTTTTGTTTTAATATTACTGATTCGCCATACTTTTCTAATCTTATTATTGAAGGTACTCTTTGAGTTCCGAAGAAAATACATCCTTTTTCTATTAAAGCATCTATTAAATATTCTTTCCCTCCAAATCCAGGAATTGCTCCTATAACTGTTCCCTTCTTTAAGAATGGCAGTATTGTATTAAATGTTTTTTCCATCATAAATGAAGGGTATGTTATTAATACATAATCTGCATTTCCTACAGCCTCTTCATAACTTGATGTAATACAATGAATTTTCACATCATGTGTTATATTTTTTTCTTCCTCTATTAGGGCAATAGTCTCTTTAAAGCTTTCAGGCTTTGAAGTATGTAACCACACTTTATTCTCTTCTTTCATTGAAATATATGCAGCTAAATATGTTCCTATATTTCCTGCTCCTATGATACAAATATTCATATTATTCCTCCTAATTTCATCAAAATGCTTATTTATATTTTAACATTTTTTATGTTTATAATTGTATATCTTTTGTAAACTTTTACTCATAAATCTATCTTTTTTACTATAATATAAATATACATTATTTTATAATATATAAAAAGAATATTTCAAACTATCTACTATAAATTATTCACTAGAATCACATATTGTAAAATTTTCTCATACTTTGTAATATATTAATCAATATATGATGATTATATCTTGGTTTTTCTGGCCTTCCCCTGCAGTAGCTTTAATTGGAGCTGTACTAATTCCTGTAGCTCAAAAGGTTGTTCTTCCAAAACTTTCTGCTGCAATGGCAATGAATCTATTTGGACATGGTATTGCCCTATCAAGTGACATCATACTTCAAGGTGCTTCAAGGCTTACTTCTAATTCTGCTGGAATAACTATTTCAGAGCTAAACAGCACTCTTATTCCACTTGAGATAGTTATGGGACTTACCACTACCATTATAGCTTTTATTATAATTGTACGAGATTTCAAAAAAAATCCTTTATCAGATACAGACATAGGAGGTCCAACTAATAAATGTAAGGATATAGAAACTCCTATTATCAAGCTATCCTGCAAAAAAAAGAAATTTTATGCTTTATTAGTATTCGTAGGATATCTTATCGATATAATATTTTCATTAACTGGCGGAGATGCTACTGCACTAGTTGGTGGAACAACTTTACTTCTACTAATAATAATTTTTATTGGTAGCTTTAAGTTTAACACTATGGAACAAATAACTCCTTATATCGTTAATGGCTTTCAATTTGCTTTTAAAGTTTTTGGAGCAGTAATACCTGTTGCAGCTATATGTGATGTTTCTCCATTTGAGTTAGCTAGAAAAAATTTATTACCTGTATATATAGGCTTAGCTGTAACAACTATTTTTGCTATTTTCTTTTTAGTTTAAAAACAGTATATTGTTTAAATATTTATGGAACTGTATCAAAAAAATTTATTAATTTATAGAATAATTTTTTGATACAGTTTTATTACTTTACATAACTAACCTTAATTCTTTCTTAATTTTGGAAATAGTTCTGTTAGTTTATTGTATATTTTGTTAAAATTTTCTTAACAAAGTATTGATTTTCTATATTTTTTACTTTATAATAAGTTATAAAATAACTCTTAATAATATTGATGTTAACTTTTTTAGAGTTATTTTATTTTATCTAATGTAATAAGGAGGATTATTTCCATGAAACTAGAAATAAAAAATCTACGTAAAAGTTTCTCTGGAAATGAAGTTTTACACGGAATTTCATTTTCAGTAGAAAGCGGAAAAGCACTTGGTTTGTTAGGTCAAAATGGTGCCGGTAAAACAACTACCATCAGGATATTAATGGATATTTTCAAAGGTGATTCTGGAGAAATTTTAATTGATGGTAAACCTTTTAAACCTACTAATTATCAAATAGGATATTTACCTGAAGAAAGGGGCCTATATCCTAAGAAGAAAGTTACAGAACAAATTGTATATCTTGCATCTTTAAGAGGTATTAGTAAAAAAGAAGCCAAAGAAAATACTTTAAAATGGCTTAAAAGATTAGGTATTGAAGAATATGAGAATAGAAAACTAGATACTTTATCTAAAGGTAATCAGCAAAAGGTACAATTAGCTCAAACCTTAGTTTGTAATCCTGAAATAGTAATATTAGATGAGCCATTTAGCGGTTTAGATCCTGTTAATGCTCAAATTTTAAAAGATGTAGTTAATGATTTAATTACTGATAATAAAATTGTTATTTTTTCTAGTCATCAAATGAGTTATGTTGAAGAATTTTGTGAAGATATTGCAATAATTAATAAAGGTGATATTGCACTAAGCGGAAATTTAAAAGAGATAAAAAAGGATTTTGGTAGAAATAGAATTATACTAAGCGCAAATAATTACACACTAGAAGAACTAAAAGAAATTTGTGAAAGCAAATTTTCTAATTTAGTTATTGTTTATGAAGTAAAAAAGGACTTTTTAGTATTAGAACTTTCTAAAAACTCTACTAAAAACGAGCTTTTAAAAACTATTATTAACTCTGATATTGATATCGAAAAATTTTCAATATATGAACCTTCATTAACAGATATTTTTGTATTAAAGGCAGGTGATGAATAATGAAGCAATTTTTTAACGTATTAAGTTTTGAATTAAGTAATTATTTTAAAAATAAAGGATACATGATTACAACTATTCTTTTTTCAATAATATTAGTAATAGGTTTATCACTACCATCATTTTTTGATATGTCAAAACTTATACCACAACTAGCTCCTATTTCTTCTGAAGATCCATCTTCATCTGTAACTCCTGATGAAGTTATAGATGAAAATAAAGCTAATTATGTTATTGTAGACAACAATAATATTTTACCTGATTTAAATACTCTTGAAACAGCTTTTACAAACTCTAGTTGGACCAAAGTAAATACTACTGCTGAAGCTGAAAACATAATTAAAGCTGGAGATGCTGAAGCTGGTTTTATACTTGAAAGTTTAAATAAATATTCATATCTAGTTGATAATTCTGGATTTACTGATACAAATCAAATGATCTTTGAAAATTTATTATCTAGTTTAAATCAACAGACTTATGCTATAGAACATAATTTAGATATAAATGATTTACAATCTGTAATTTATCCTTCATTTGAATCTGATGTTACTATCTTAGGAAAAGATAGTGCTAATAACTTCTTTTATGTATATATATTTATCTTTGCAATGTATATGATGATTTTATTATACGGACAGCTTATTGCAGTTTCTGTCACATCTGAAAAGAGCAATAGAGCTATAGAGGTTTTAGTTACAAGTGCTAGTAGTAATAGCCTTATTTTCGGAAAGGTAATAGCAGCTGCCTTAGCTAGTTTCCTTCAAGTTGGAATAATTTTAGCTTCAGGAATGATAACTTACTCTTTAAATAGTAAGGCTTGGAATGGTATTTTAGATGGGGTATTTAAAGTTCCAAGTAATATACTATTAACATTTATTTTATTCGGAGCTATTGGATACTTATTCTATTCATTTATTTTCGGAGCTTTAGGATCTTTAGTTTCTAAAACTGAAGATATTAGCTCTAGTATAGGTCCTATAACTATGATTTTCGTTATTGTCTTCTTTATAAGTATGTTTGGATTAACAAATAGTGATAGCTTACTTATTAAAATAGCTTCATTTATTCCATTCAGTTCATCAATGACAATGCTTATAAGAGTTGCAATGGGTACTGTATCTAACCTTGAAATAATAATTTCATTTATTATATTATTAATTTCAACTATATTAACTGCTCTTGGTGCTGCTAAGATTTATAGATTAGGTACTTTAATATATGGAAATCCTATTAAACTAAGAAATGCTTTAAAATGGTTTAAGAAAGAAAAAATATCTTAATTAAAAATTGAAGGTCTTGCCAAAAACAATTTTATGGCAAGACCTTTTTTTTGTTATATGCTTCTTAAATAAGCTGTTGAATATTTTATAACTTCTCTTATTCTATTAAGTTCACTTTCCTTATTTCTTTTTCTCCATACTTTTGAATATTCATCAAACCATACTTCTAATTCTTCAGCTAATGATATTTTATCATATAAATTAATAATATCAGCTTCTTCAAATTTATCTTTTAATAATTCTACAAAGAAAAGATTGATTAGTTTTATTCCTTGCGCTGAAATAATAAATTCTTGAATATCTTCTTTATTATTAACAGCTCCTGCTAACTCTATTAACTCTTCCTCTACTACACTCGCTGTATTATAGCCATTAATTAAATCATTTGGAGCTATACTATTTATTTTATTTCTAAGTTCTTCATCTGTATTATATCTTTCTTTCCATATAACTAATTCAGACCATCCTGCTTTTTGATTTTTAGATAACTTATTTAATATAGAAACTAATTTTCTTGATTTATCTTCATATTCAATTAATGATAAATCACTATAAAACTCTTCATTACTATATTCATAGCTTGGATTCCAAGCTAATGCTCCTCCAAATGCCATTCCTGGAATTGAATTTGCTAAAAGATTAATATGTCCATAATCACCCCAATCTGTATTTAATACTCCTGTAGCACCATATTCTACTCCATATCTAACCATTCTTCTAATATTTTCGAATCCATTATCCATAAAGTTCATTAGCTGACTCCATCCACCGACTCCAGGGCAAACAAATTGTTCTCTACCTGTTTCAGCTACTTTCTTTACTTGCTCTTCAGTTACTTCACATGAATAATTCCAATTTAAACAAATTAAATCATTTGGAATATCATTTAATAATTCTGGATGACCTAATATAACATCTCCCCAAAACATTACTTTCTTATCATACTTCTTAACTATATGTACAATTTTATTTAAGAAGTCTAAATATAGTTTTCCTGTTCCAATTTCTTCAGCAACTTCTTTACTTTTACCTTTTCCTAAGTCAAAAGTTTCATCACAACAAATATTAAATTTATCGGATGTGAATAAAGGTAGGAATTGTTCTATCATACCTTCTACAAAATTTAAACTTTTATTATTAGTTACATCTAATGTATGATGAGCTTGTCTGTCAATAAAAGAGTAAATATCATTTTCCATTCCTGACATTTCACATAATTCTTTAAAGGATTTTGTTCTAAGAACTTCATATAAGTGCCCAAATGTTGAAAGTGATGGTATAAGCTCTACATTTCTTTTTTGACAATACATATCTAATAATATTATTTCCTCTGCTGTTAAAGGATCTTTATCTATCCATACTTCACTCATTCCCTTAAAGGCAAATGTATGCTCTATATATAATTGAATTTGATTAATTTTATAAAAAGACGCCTTTTTTACTACTTCTTTTAATGTCTCTAAAGTAGGTACTTTTCCTCTAGTAACGTCATGATAGAATCCTCTATTTTTAAAATATGGTTTATCTTCAATAAATAATTTAGGTATATTTGATGTACTTTGTTTTAAAATTTGAATTAAAGTCTGAATCCCATAAAAAATCCCTTTAGACTCGCTAGCATTTATTAATATATATTCATCTTCTATAAATATTTTATATTCCTCATCACTTAAACCACTAATTTTTCTTATATTTATAGCATTCTTAACTACATCTGATTTTAAGTTTTTATTTATATTTAATTTAAATCCAAACTTAGAGCTAACTTCTTCTTGTAATTCTATTACTGCCTCTAAGTCATTAAAACTACATATATAATCTAAATTTATTTCTGTATTTCTTTTTAATTTAAAACTACCTTCATTTTCAAATAATGTTTGTGGTCTAGGTATAATATACATATTGCTTTCTCCCTTGATTTATATTTTAGTAATAAGGAGAGATATTAAATATCTCTCCTAAATTAATTATAATAATTCTTTATTTTTTCTTTTTAAGAAATACTCTACCAATAGCTGCTAAAGCTCCTGAAAGTCCTATTAACCCTATAGCTCCTAAATCCCCAGTTTGTGGAAGAGATCCATTTGGCTTATTTGGCTTATTTGGCTTATTTGGCTTATTTGGCTTTACTTCAACCGAATCATCATCTGAATCATCATCTGAATCACCATCTGATCCTCCATTTGAATCATCATCTGAATCATCTTTTTCTATTTTTTCTAATGTTAAATCTATTTCCTCTTCATCAAATGCTGCCTCAATAGTTATTTCATATACCTCCTCATGAGCTTCATATGACTCTAGGTTTCCTGTATATCTTACAGTATACGTACCTGGATCAAGTTTAGCTAAAACTTCTCCTACTTCAGTTGTCTCAATTGTTTCAATAACAACATCACCATTTAAAATTTCAAACTTTGCTCCCTTTACAGCTTCATCATTATTATCTTTAACATTTATTTGTAACTTACCTTTTGATTCAGCTTCTCTATCTTCATTGTATACTACCTTGAATTTAGGAGTAGCTTTCATTCCTGCCCTCTTAACTTCAAGTATTATTTCTCCACCATTTGAATCTAATAATAATGGTTTTAATACTGTTGAATTTTCTTCGTCACTTACAGGTACACTTACCTTACTTGGGAATTCATCATCTATGCTATCATAGTAATTTACAATATCACCTGGTTGTAAATCAGCAATTTCTAATGTTGCATAATACTTTCCTTGTAATATTTCTCTTGGATTAACTTTATATTCAGAGATAGTAAACTCACCTGGTATTTTAGCTACATCCCATGCTTCATTATCATAAGAAACGCTTAACTTAATACTTGGTTGCTTTCCTTCTTCTTTTACAGCAAAGTAAATTCTTCCTTCTTCAGTACCGAAGTCTAAATTCATAAACCTAACTTCTCCAGTTTCTCCTGCTATAGTACTTGCAAAAGCTTCTGTATCATCTATATTCTTATATAATAATACTTCATATCCTGCTGGAACCTCTTGGAATAATACTTCATCAGTTGCACCTTCATTATTTGTTGCCTTTACTGTATGCATTGGTATATTCTCTGTAGTAGGTTCATATGTGTCCTCAAATAGTTGGAATTCATATATTCTAATAGCCTTCCAAGGAGTAATTCCTGGATGATCTATATATAATCTAAATATTTGTCCAGTTACAGGTTCTGCTAAGTTTCTATCAACTATTCCCTCTTCATTCTCTGTTACTACATCCACGTCAACAAATTCTTCACCTTTTAATACTTGCAATCTAAAGTCTTTAGTATTTGTATCTTTAGCTTCTCCACCAGCTTCTCCATGCATAGTAACCCATCTTTGGATAGTCTTTTCTTCACCTAAATCTACTTCTAACCATCCACCATACATTCCTGAAGTTGTACACCATTTACTATTATTTTCAACAGTTCCATCTACCGCCTTTATTGCTGGTTCTCCTGAGTTTTCAGAGCTTGCTTTAACTGGTTTATTTAATGCAAGATTTACTGGAGATATTTCATCTGGAACTTCTGTATCATTAGCATCCATATTCCATTTGAATTTTAATGTTTGAGCTTCCCCTCTATTAAAGTTTTTATCAACTGCTACAACTTCAAAGTTGAAAGAAGATTCATTACCATATCTCTTAAATGGTGATATATAATAAGAATCATTATAAGTAGCACCTATAAATTCTCTACTTCCATCTGGTTTTACTCTGTATACTTCGTAATAATCTGCTCCAGCTACATCTTCCCAATAAATTCTTGCTTCTGCTTTTTGTGCATTATGGAATAATTGATCATCTAAAGTAATCTTTCTTGTTGCTGGTAATTTAGTGTTTTTACTTGATTCTTCTATAGAAATATTTCCTATATTTATTTTAAAATCAGCAACATCTTCTTCACTATCAAATTTTAATGATATTGCAGATATTGTTTTTCCAACATATTCATTTAATGGTATAGTAACTGTGTTCCACTCATTTGCTGTACCATCAGCTACATCTAAGAATACAAAGTTTGATTCATCATAGCTATCTCCAATACATAATCCAACTTGCATATTATTCTTATCTGAAGGAGTTTTATAAGTTATAGATAATTCTGTTGAAGCATCTGTAACATTTAAGCTAGTGCTATATAACTTAATATGATTTGGATTAGCAGCTTCTAAATTTCCTTTAACTACTAGTGAACTTCCACCATTATATGCATCAGTTCTATCAAAATCTGGAGTTAATTTAGAACCATTAGATTCTACTATCCATCTCCAAGTTGGTAAATAATCTTGTATTGCTCTATTATTCCATTCTTTATCTCTTGATAATTCACCGTCAATATAATATGCTTGTCCATGTCCTAAGTTAAAGTTAGTTACAAATGGTAATGTATTTATAGCTGATCTATCTGCAACATAGTTTGCAAGTCCTACCCACTTATCTTCTGTGTTAGAGCTTGAAGGATCTCCTGAACCACCAACCCAGAACTTTTGATCATGTTTATAGAAGTCTTCTATATCTTTAGCCATTGAGAAAGTTGAGTTTGGACAATACATTGCTAATGAAAGCTTTAATTTTCCTTCTTCATCCAATAAGTGTTCTACTGGGAATTTATCATTATATGCATTTTGTTGAACTTCAACCCCTGCAAATACATCATATTGACTTCTTCCTGCTTCATTTGCAGTTTTTATACTCATATCAACCTTACTTAACTCTGGGAATGATGATGACTCTCTGTCCCAGTTATAATTTAAGAAAAATTCATCAGTTACAGTTTTTCCATCTTTTTGGAAGAATCCAACATTTAAAGGATTAAGTGAATCTTGGTACTTAACAGGACCTTCTGTAGTCATAGAATCATACCATCCAATTCTTATACTTGGTTCTTTTTCATGCATATATGTGAAGAATTCAACCATTAAATCAGCTTCTTCCTTACCACAACCATAACTTTCTTGGTTTATAAACCATCCATCAAAGCCATAGAATTTTGCCATTTCAATCATTTTATCAGCAACCGGAAAGCTTCCATCTTCATTTTTAACTAAAAATTCTTTTATTTGTTCTACATAGGCATTATCTCCATTTGGACTTGGTCCCCATGGGAATCCAACAGTTCCCAATACTGGAACACCATTTTTATGGCCTGCATCAATTACATCTGCTGTAGGTAAAACAAATATTCCTCTGCTTGAACCTCCCCAGTAAACATAAGAATCAATATATTGCCAATATGAGAATACATATGCATTTTCTGTATCCCCACCTTGAGATGGTGCATTATCAGTTTGAGGATTTGTTAAAGCACAATTCATTATTTTAGCATTTGGATTTGCATTTGCATTAACTACAGGTCCAGTAAATCTATCTTGTAGCTTAATAGTTGCTCTATTATATCTTGCAGCTGTATCACTTTCTGGACTCCAGTCTAATAAACTTTGAATATTATAAGCATTTCCTGTAGGTTGTAGTGAATTTGAAACACTGTAATTTTCTACTATAGCTGCTCTCTCTAAAGCAGTAGCTCCAACACTAGAAGAATACCCTGATATCATTGTAGTTCCAATAGCAATAGCTATTGCACAAGATGCTACCTTTTGTAAATGTCTTCTTTTTCTAATACTTCTTTTTGCCATTTTTCTTCCCCCTAATTTATACCATAATCTAATCTATTGTTATTTGATCGACAAACATAAATGCTGGTCCTTCTCCAGCCATTATGCTCCATTTAGGACAATCACCTTCGCCTTTAGCAAAAACTCTTAAATAACGGAATGACTCATTACTATTAACTTTAATATTTTTAACTTCAACTTCTCTTCTCGGAACAGATTGTAATTCCTTAACTTCCCCCAAAGGCTTATAATCTAATCCATTTTTAGATATTTCAAAAGTAATGTACTGTGGAAAATATATCCAAGCTCTAGTATCTTGAAGAAATCCAATCATAATATTTTTTATTTCTTTTATTTCTCCTAAATCAACTACTACATCTAAATCCTCTGTATATCCTAACCAAGAACCATCAGTATAATCTTTAGTTCCTTTTTTACCATCAATAAGATCATAAACACCATTTTTATTATACTTTTTTACTTTTGTTGGATTAGTAAAGCCCTTTATATCCTTTATTGGTTCTGATGCAAATATTTCAACCTCTATAGTCTCACTTGGTTTATAGCCTTCTTTAATTGCAACTGCCTTAACTATACAAGTATCATTTATAATAATAGGTTTATCATAAATAAATGATTTTTCATTTGGTTCACTTCCATCTAATGTATAATAAATATTGCTATCTATATTTGGATTTTTTATTTCTATTTTTTCATTAATAGGTCGTTGAGATAAAATAGCCTTTCTATTAACAATAGGCTTAAATGCTCTTGGTTTAACTTTTGATTCTGAAACAATTTGTTTATATTTAGGAATAAAATTATCTATAGATTCTTTATTTGCTAAATATGATTTTTGGAAAAAGTCACACTTTATATATTCATCTATGTTATTAGTACATATTTCAATGAAATCTTTTTCAGGAAGAATTGAAACACTTCCATCCTCATTCTTTTTAAATATTCCGTGATTTAACTTTAATAAATATGAAAAATCATTATGAGAACATATTATTTTTTTATCCTCTAATTTCATTAATACCGGCATCATATTTATGTTAATCTCCCACTTAACACTAGATACGTTATTATACTTAACCTTAATATTATCCTCTTCACATATAATATCAAAGGCTTCACCTTCAACTTTGCAACTTAATTTATATGTTGCATCATCAATAGCCTTAAAGAATAAATTTTCACACTTTAAAAATTCACTACTTTCATCTTTATTTATTTTTCTAAAATCTATTGATGCTCTTTTAAATTCATTACTCCAATAATGTGAATTTAAAATAGGTAATGCATCAAAAATACTTTCACTTTCCTCTAAAGTATTCTCATAATATCTTGATTTATATCTTTCATCAAATAAATGTACATCTCTAATAGATAATATATCTTCTTCCAATAAAAAACTTATTCTGTAAAATCTACTATTGTACCATAGGGTTTTGAGATTATTTTTCTCATTCCAATCTTTCGAAGCAATAAATGTAGTTGGCGGAGTTAGCTTGTATCTATTTTCAAACCAAGTACTAGACTCCTCTAAAGTTTCAACTCTTATCACTTTTTCCTTCTCTAATTTCGAAATAATTTCAACTTGTTTTTCATATCCCTTGTACATTGTATTCCATAAAAATGTATTCTCTTGTCCAGTTTGTGCATATGAGAAACCTAAATTGTCTTCATTAGTTAACCTATCAAAATACCATTCTATCCATTTTTCATTTTTCCCTATAACAGATGCTGGCTCTAATGTATATACCTCACTAACATCTTTCCTTAATCCATCTTCAAAAGCATAAATTGGATCAGGTCCTAACATTCGAAAAATAGGCAATTTAACTTGCATATCTTCACATTGTGCTGGAATATATTCATTAATCTTACTTGGATAATATCCTTGATTATAATACCCTCCCCATAATGTAAATCCATCAGTTCCTATTTGATCTCTACATAAAACCGCACCAATTACTCCATATTTTTCTTTCATGTATTTCAGCGTAACTATATCTACTACCCATGAGCCAACAGTTTTAGGATAATAACCAAATATACTCTTAAAATCTTTCATATAGACATCTACCATTTTTATTCTATCTTCTGGTGAATATCCTAATGAATATCCTATATTTACATGATCATCTACTGGAGTTTTTCCTTTCCATAACACATTAGCTTTCTCAGCCAATTGCTTATCTATCTCCCACCAAACTGCAACCTCATCATATTCATCAACATTTTCTTTAATCAACTTATTAAAACGTTCATCTATTAGAGCATCATATTTTAGTGCATATGTAGCCGGCAAATGATATTGTTTTAACAGTTCTATTTGATAAAGTACTGTTTCAAAATCATCTTGAACAAATTCACCACTTGGATAAACTGTTTTTCTTATAAAATTATAGATATTGATAATAGTTGGCGATTTAACTTTTAAATTATCTTTTCTTTTAATTTTCTCTTCAAACTTCATAAATTTATACCATCATTACTTCTATAATATTCTTAAAATATATTTTTAAGTTAACCTATAAAACTCCTCCTATTTCTTGCCCCCTTTGTATATGTTTACATATTTATTATAAATGCTTGTTATTTCCATATATAGTGAATTTTTTATATATTTGTTGTACTTTTTTCACATTAATTCCATATTAATATTTAACTAATTATTTATTTAATTTTACTAACAAAAAATTAAATTATATAATGCTCCAATAAGATTTGAATCATTACCAAACTTACATTTTTCTACAGTTATATCTAATGTTGCAATTTCATCCTTCATTAATTTTAATTCTTCATTTATTCCTTCAATGAATTCATCCCTTGCTGATATTCCTCCTCCAATTAATATTTTATCTGGATCTAATATATACTGAATGTTATATATACCTTTTGCTATACGCTTATACCATTCCTTAACCTCTCTTTTAACTTGCTCATCATTTTTCTGCATTTCAAAAACTATATTACCATTTAACTCATCTACAGGTATATTTTTCACTTCTGCAATTCTTCTAACTATAGAGCCTGTTGATGCTATCCAACTCCAGAAAGGCCCTAAATTTTCATTACTATCTGTAGTTAACATATATCCAAATTCACCAGCATGAGAATTCCTTCCCCTAAAAATTCTTTTATTTATCACTATAGCTCCACCAATTCCCGTACCAAACACTACACTTGCAAAACTATCTACATCTTTCCCTGAACCTATCCAACATTCTGCTAATGCTGAACAATTAGCATCATTCTCAATTGCTGTAACTAATCCAGTTGCTTCTTCTAATAATTTTTTAATATTAGGTCCATGTATACATGCTACAGCACTTCCACCTCCAATAAATCCGCTCTTTGGATCTACGGCACCTGGAAAACTACAAGCTAAACCCTTTATCTCATATTTCTCTTTATATTTACAAACAACTTCCTTTATATCAGCTATTAATTCATTAATATCATTTCCTCTTGTACTTATGCTACCCCTTTCCAAGATTACTCCATTACCTTCTATTAATCCATATTTTATAGATGTACCACCAACATCAATAGCTACATACTTTTCCATAAAACTCTCTCCTCACTTAACTTAATTTATAGTAAAAAGGATATGCAATTATAATTTGCATACCCTTTTAAATTATTATTTTAATTTTACTTTTAATGTTAATATTTCAAATGGCTTCATTTCAAATGATACTTTGTTGCCATCTTTGCTTAACTCTGAAATATCAGTTTCCATTAAATTACACTCTTTAACTGATTCAATCTCACTAATCATTTCTAAAGTAACATTAGTTCTCATATTATGACATTCATACATTCTTATTACTAATTCATCAGAATCTTCAGCCTTTTTAATAACTTCTATAATTACATTATCTTTATCTACCTTTACAAGTGAAGACTTGCTTTCTAAACTACCCTCATGAGCTTCTTCTACTTTAGAATATAGAGGAACATTTAAATTGTATGCCATTTTAACAGTTCCTGCATCTTTATAATCTCCAGTATGAGGATAAATTGAATATATGAAGTTATGCACTTCCTGATCACTTGTAGTATTAGGTAAAATTCCACTCTTTAATAAAGTTAATCGCATTACTCCATCTAAAATATCATGGCCATACTTACTATTATTCATAAGTGAAACTCCATAGTTTCCTTCTGATAAATCAACCCACTTATGTCCGCAAACTTCAAATCTAGCTTCATCCCAGCTAGTATTTCTATGAGTTGGTCTTTTTACATTACCATATTGAATTTCATAAGTTGCTTCATTTGAGTTAATATCAACTGGGAATGCAGCTTTAAGTAATACTTGTGACTCTTTCCAGTCTATATTTGTATCAAAATCAATTCTTGGAATATCATTATAAATATACACCTTTTGAATTATTGTTGAGTCTTGGAACTTTCTCTTTATTTCTAAAGTACTTCTAACATTTCCTCTTTCAATTACTTCAATATGCTGAACATCATTTACTAACCACATTTTTTCATCATAATAGATATCGATATCCCAGTTATCATAATCCATTGGTTTATCTTCAAAGGCTTGTAAAACATTTGCTGTTTGTCCTTCTTTTAATACTTCTCTATTTGATTTCTTATCAATTATAGAAGTTATATTTCCTTCTTCGTTAATTTTAATATCAAAGAATTTGTTTTCAATATAATTTTTCTCAATAGTTAAATTAGTACTTGATGATTTAGTAGCTTCAATTATCTCAAAAGCTTTGTGTCCATTTGCTGGAATTCCTTTAGCAAAGAATATTGCTTTTCCATCATCAATTAATTGACATTCAATTTCTTCATTTCCATCTAAAACAGCTGGCATATTAATATCACTTGGAACTTCAAATTCAACAATATCATCTCTATCAAAGCCTAAAGTATTAAATACAACTACTGATTTATTCTTTAAACTAATATTTTCTGCAATGTAATTAATTCCATCTGCAAGCATTTCTTTTCCTGAACCTATAATTCTCTTATAATCTTCATCTGTAACATCATATACTTTTTTAATAGATGTTCCTGGTAAAATATCATGGAATTGATTTAATAAAATATTTTCCCAATTTTTATTTATATTTTCTGCTGGATACTCTTTTCCTAATAGCATTGCTAATGAATTAACCTTTTCAGTTGACTCATAAAGCTGCTCACTTATTCTATTGTCTCTCTTATTTCTTGCCATTGAAGTATAAGTTCCTCTATGATATTCAAGGTATAATTCCCCAACCCATCTAGGTAATCTCTTATTTCCTTCAACTTTCTTTTCTAATTTTTTAAAGTAATCTAATGAATTTCCAAGCTTAACCTTAGGCATTCCTGGTATTCCTTTTGCCATTCTTCTACCTGTTTCTAGCATTTCATAACTTACTCCGCCACCACCGTCTCCGTAGCCATAGCAAACTAATACATCATCATTAATTTCTTTTTGTTGATATCTATCCCATGCACCTTTAATAGATCCTGGATGTAAAATTCCATTATATGTTGTAAAGTGACATTTTTTATCTTGATTTGGATCAGTTGTAGTTATAAAATGTGTTAGAATCTCTGTTCCATCTATTCCTTTCCACATGAAAGTATCATAAGGCATTTTGTTAAATTGATTCCATGCAATCTTTGTAGTCATGAAGTAATTAACATTTGACTTCTTTAATATTTGTGGAAGTGCTGCTGAATATCCAAATACATCTGGTAACCATAAAACTTCATTTTCAACATTAAACTCTTCTTTAAAGAATCTCTTTCCATGAAGAATTTGTCTTATTAGTGATTCACCTGAAGTTACATTACAATCTGCTTCAAGCCACATTGCTCCTTCTGGTTCCCAAACACCTTCCTTAACTTTTTCCTTTATTTTTTCATATATATCAGGATAATCCTCTTTTATAAATTTATATAATTGAGGTTGTGAAGACATAAATATATATTCTGGATATTGATCCATTAACTTAAGAACAGTAGAAAAACTTCTTCCAACTTTTTCTCTTGTTTGTGCTACAGTCCACCACCAAGCTACATCTATATGAGTATGTCCTACACAAGTAGCTACATAATCTTCATGTCCGCATAACTTTTCATAAAATTCAACTTCTAAGAATTCATTTGCTTTTTTTATACTTTCATTATACTCCTTTGAAAATACTTTTCTTAAATCTAATAAATTTATAGCATCATTTAATACTAAAAGCATATCTATTCTTTTTTTATCATCTTCATCTATTTTTTCACAGCTCCATACTGGTACTTGTAAATTAAAATATAAGTCTCTTGCTGCTAAATCTATAGTTACTAAGCTTGCATTTAAAGTAAGTCTCTTATCCCAAGTTCTACCTGTATAAGAATGTAAATCTATCTCATATACTTCTCCTGCTTTTGCATTATTAGTTAAAATAACTTCTCTATGATTTATATCTAATCCTTGTATATGCTCACCATTAACATAAAGAATAAATTGTGGATTAACAGCATCCCAGCCCTCTTCAAAAGCATATATATCTAAAGCTAAAACTTGTCCTTCAAACTCTTGTGGTACTGTTACTGAAGTTCTAAACCAAAAATGTTTATCATCAGTTCCTCCCCAATTATCTTTATCAGAATTAAAATTTATCCATTCACTAGTGTCACTATTTATTGCTTCTATTCCTAAAAAATTTCCTTCCTTATATTGAAAATTTTTTATTTCTAATTTGTTAGTATATACATTTTCCTTAATGTCTGTTGCTATTTTTCTAACTCTTTCTAATATATAACGCATAATTCTCATCCTTTATTAAAAATAATATTTTTATAAGATTTATATTTAAATCTTTCTTTGAGTTAAGAATACCATACTGAATATTTTCTTTATAGTTGACAAATTTTATATTTATTGAACTTTTTTCACTTTTGTAATTGTTTACTTATTTTTTTAAAGCTACTTACAGTTTTCGTATTAATAACTTCCTCTAACTTTTATACATTTAGTATAATCAATAAAAAAGAGCCCTTCAAAATAACTTATATTAAGTTTCTTTTGAAGAGCTCATATTTACAAGATTATATTAGTTTTCAGCTTTCCATGCATCAATTTGAGTTTGCATTTCATCAATAACTTTTTGTAATCCTTGTTCTTTTAATTTTGTATTCATTTTATCTAAATATTCATCAATATCAACAGAACCACTATATAATGCGAACTTAAATTCACTTAAAACATTACTAATAGCAGCTAATTCATTAGTAACATTTGATATATCAAATTTAAATCCTAAAGCTTCTGAAGCTATAGATTCATCATTGAATTTTTGGAAGTCATCCCATTTAGTTTCTGGTTCTCCTTCAAGAACGTAGTTAATGAATAAGTTACCAAAAGCAAAGTGAGCAACATCGTAATCTGCATGCTTTTCTGTATATTTGATTGTCTTATCTCCTACTTTTTCGTAATGAACACCTTCGATTCCATAAACAACTAAGTTCTTTAAGTATTCATCAGTATTTAATAAGTTTAAGAATTCAATAGCTTTTTCTTTATTCTTAGAGTTTGCAGAAACAGCCATCATTGAACCAGTAGTTGAACCATTTGTGATATATGCATCAGTAACATTTGAAGTAACAACTTCATATTTTAAGTTTTCAGACCATAATCTATCAGCATAAGGTTGTCCATCAGCTTTATCTACAAATCTTTTAACTGATTCATCACCATCAGTTGTAGCAGCATCACCATTTATATATCCTAATTCAAAGAATCTTCTCATAATTTCAAGTTGACTCTTAAGGAAATCAGTTTCATATAAGTTTTTAACTGTTAATGATTCATCATCAAAAGCAACCCCAACTGGTTCTACGATTTCATCAAATAATTGTGGTGTACGTGTTCCTTTAGCTATATAAAGTGGAACTACATCTGGTTCGTTTTCCTTTATAAGCTTTAACCATGGTTCTAAATCTTCTAATGAGTGTATATCTTCATATGGAATGTTATATTTATCTACATATTCCTTAGTAAATCTCCACATTGGTGCAGCTGCAATTTCCTTTTGAGTAGGAACTGCATAAATTTTACCATCTATTTCAGCACCATCCCAGAATCTTTTATCAACAGCTTCATATGTTTCTTTTAAAGTTGTATCTAAATATTCACTTAAATCTAAGAATGCACCCTTTCTTGCATTTCCAATATAATCACCTGCCCAAGAACAAGTAAATGCTATATCATAATCTTCTCCTGAATTAATAACCATAGATATTTTTTGGCTGTAATCCCCAAATCCTGAGAATTTCATATTAACTGTTGCATTCATTTTTTCAAGTAAATATTCATTTATTTTTGCTTGAACATCTGTTAAATCGTTTGGCTCATTTCCTATACAATACCAAACTAATTCTGTAGGCTTCTCATCCTTTCCACCTGATGTAGCTGTACTACTATTTCCTGAATTACTTCCACATCCAACTAGCATAGTTGAGACAGTTGCTACACATGTAGCTAATGATACTATTTTTTTAAATTTCATATGTTTTTCCTCCCCCATATTTCTCAACACTTTTTATATTCTTTACAACATCTCTTTGATATTGTTTACATTTTTATTATAACTTGCTTCACAGGATTTTCATATTGTATATTTTCTATATTTAGTTGATAAATTCTATACGTTATTTGAATATTTTCACCTTATAAGTTTTTTATTAAATTTGATATTTATTAAATTCCTATAATATGTTGTTCACCTTGATTTAAACCATTAAGCTCTAATAATAAGAACTATATTATGATTGAAAAACTTATCATTTCTCCTCCAGTCATATGATCACAATATTTCAATAAAGTTGAGATAACCATACTTAAAGATAACTATACTCTCAGTTCCGTGAGCACTCTTTTACCACACTTCTGGAATATAACTAATATACATGTAGTCTCTCATATTATACAATAGATTCATGCTTTCAACTATAATAGTAGGAACTTAAAATTCAAATAACCTCTTTCCAATACTACATGTATCTAATTCATCTTTTTATCTACTTTTATGAATATCTCCAATATTAATTTTCTTTAATATATAAGTTCATAATTTTGTTAACTAAAAATAGCAAAGGATGCTGTATTTTATACAACATCCTTTGCTATTTTTAATAATATCTATATATTATTATTTTAATTGTACTTTAAATGTTTTTATTTCATAAGGTTTTATAATAAAACTAAACTCCTTATTATTACTTACCAATTTCTTTTCGTTGTTTTCTAACATATCACATTCATATACCTACTCTAATTCTCTCATAAATTCTAATTTACAATTTGTACGTTTATTTTCAAATTCGTATAGCCTAATTATAGTTTCATTACTATCTTCAGCTTTTTTAATAACTTCAATAATTACATTTTCTTTATCTACATTTACAAAGCTTACCTTTTTATCTAATACTCCACTATGTGACCCTTCAACTTTTGTAAATAACTCAGTATTTAATCCATATGCTAATTGTGTAGTTTTAGCTTCCTTCCAAATTCCTTCATGTACATATATAGAATAAGTAAATCTATGTTCCTCTTGATCTGCAACTGGATTTGGATCTGTTCCTGATTTAAGCATAGTTAATCTCATATTTCCATTTTTAATGTCATATCCATACTTACAATTATTTAACATTGATACACCAAAATCCCCCTCTGATATATCAACCCATTTATGACCAACAGATTCAAACTGTGCTAATTCCCACGATGTATTTTCATGTGTAGGCCTTGTTATATTGCCATATTGAATTTCATAAGTTGCCTCATTAGTGTGTATATCAACCGGAAAAGCTGTTTTTAATACAATATCATGTTCCTTCCAATCTATATAGGAATCAAAATCTATTCTAGGAATATCATTATAAATATAAATATTTTGTATTATTTTTGAGTTTAAGAATTTTCTTTCAACTCTTAAAGTACTTCTTACTAGACCTCTTTCAACAACATTTATACTTTGAATATCATCTACTATCCACATTTTCTCTTTATAGTATATATCAATATCCCAGTTATCAAAACACATAGGCTTACCTTCAAATGCCTGTATTTGATTTGCAATAGCACCTTCTTTTAATACTTCTCTATTTGTCTTTTTATCTATTATAGATTTAATTTGACCTTTAGAATCGAATCCTATTTTTATAAAATTATTTTCTCCTAGTTCTTTATTTAAAATAATAATATTATCTCTTAACTCTACTGTACTCTCAACTAATTCAAAGGTTTTATACCCATTAGCTGGTATATTTTCAGCGAAGAAAATAGCTTTATTCTTATCAATTTTTTGGCAAACAATTGATTTTCCATCTTCATCTATTAATCCTACATTATTTATATTTTTAGGAATTTCAAATGTAGCTATATCAGATCTTTCAAAGCCTAAAGAGTTAAAGACTACTACACTTTTCTTATCTAAGCTTATATTAGAAGATATATAATTAATACCATTATCAACTATCTCTTCTCCAGTTTTCAATAACTCCTTATATTCAACATCTGTAACATCATATACCTCTTTTATAGATGAACCTGGTATTATATCATGGAATTCATTTAATAATATCTTTTCCCATGAGTTTCTTATCTCATTTGCTGGATATCTTGCACCTTCTATCATTGCTATTTGCTCTTATTAAGCTTTCATCATATTCTTCAGATTTAGGTGTCCTAAAATCTATTAAATTTATAGAATCATTTAATACCCTAATCATATCTATTCTTTTTTTATCATCTTTATCAAGTTGCTTACATACATCTACTGGAACTTTTAAGTTGAAATATAATTTTCTACCTTCTTCATCTACTACTAATTTCCCACCTAATGTTACTTTTCTATCAAAGACTCTACCTGCATATGCATGTAAATCTATTTCATATTTAGTACCTGGAACTGCATCATGAGTTAATATAAATTCTTGATGATTTACATCCAATCCTTGAAGCTTTTCTCCATTTACAAATAATATAAATTGTGGATTAGTAACATTGTCCCAATTTTCTGCATAAGTATAAAAAATATATATTTTTATCTATTTCTCTACATATTTTTTCTAGTCTCTCTAATAAGTAATGCATATTACACCTCTTAAACAACTTTTTTTATTATAAAACTTCTATAAAGTAATATTTATTATTCCTTAACTGCTCCAATTGTTAATCCACTTACAAAGTATCTTTGGAAGAAAGGATAAGTTATTATAATTGGTAATGTTGAAATAACAACTATAGCCATTTTAGAAGTTTCTTTTGGCAATGTTGCAGCAATAGATGTTGTATTTGATCCTAATGCAGATGCGTTAGTAGCTAAGAATTCTACTGATTTTTCAATTCTTATAAGAATATACTGTAATGGCATTAATGCACCTTCATCTATATATAACATTGCATTAAACCAGTCATTCCAATATCCTAATGCTAAGAATAATGAAATTGTTGCAATACCAGGTATTGAAATTGGTAATACAATTTTCAAGAATGTTCTCCACTCAGATGCTCCATCTATTTTAGCTGATTCTAGTATAGCTTCAGGAACTGAAGTTTTAAAGAATGTTCTTAAAATAATTATATTAAAGGAACTAACACATATCGGTAATATAAGAGCTAATAAACTATTTTTTAACCCTAAGAATTTTGTTATAACTAAGTAACTTGAAACCATACCACCTGAGAATAACATAGGAATAAATATTAGCTTTGTGAAAAAGCCTCTATATGCAAAACTTCTTCTAGATATTGCATAAGCAAACATTGCCATTACTAAAACCCCAAGTACTGTTCCTGTTACTGTAACAAAAATTGTAATACCATATGAATTTATTATAGAAGCACTTGATGAAAAGATATATTCATAAGCTTCAAAACTCCACTCTTTTGGTAAAAATGAATAACCATTTGTTTTTATATAATCTTCACTTGTAAATGATATTATCAAAACAAATATAAATGGTATAATACATGCTGCAGATATAAGCGCAAATATTATATTTAATATAAAGTTTGTTGGTTTTGAAACTCTATTAAATCTACTAACTGTGTCTTCTTGTTCTTCTTTTTTTGATTTTCTCCTATCTGACATTTTACTTTTTAATGCTTTTACCTTACTTTCCTTTTGTTGTTCTATCTTAATTGATTCCATTAATCTCACCACCTATATTTTTTAGAAAAATGCGTTTTCATTATCTACTTTTCTTACAATTCCATTAGTAACTAATATTAAAACTAATCCCACCACAGATTGATATAAACCTGCTGCTGTACTCATTCCAATATTTCCAAGATTCATAAGTGCTCTATAAACATAAGTATCAATAACATTTGTTACGGAATATAATGCTCCTGAATCCTTAGGTAATTGATAGAATAGTCCAAAGTCTGATTTGAATGCACCACCTACAGCTGTAATAAACATTATTATTAAAACTGGCTTTAATAATGGTATTGTTATATTTTTAATTTGTTGCCATTTCGTAGCTCCATCAATCATTGCTGCTTCATAATATGATTTATCTATTCCGCATATAGATGCTAAATATATTACTGTTCCATATCCTATTGATTTCCATTGACTCATAAATACAAGTATAAATGGCCAAACTTTTGTTTCTGTATACCAAGATACACCTTCCTGACCAAAAGAAGCTAGTAAATTGTTTACATAACCTTGCGTTGGACTTAAGAATGCATATAAGCAATAACTTACAACAACCCAAGATAAGAAATATGGTAAAAACATTGCTGTTTGATAAAATTTAGATAACCTCTTATTAAAAAGCTCTCTAAGTAATATTGCTAATGAAACTGGAATTACTATTCCTAGTATTATAAAAGTAATATTATATAAAACTGTATTTTTAGTAATTAACCAAGCATCACTACTTTGAAATAAGAATTTAAAATTAGCTAATCCAACCCATTCACTATTAAATAAACTTTCTATAAACCCGCCTTGAATTCTCCAATTCTTAAATGCTATTACAACCCCTACCATAGGTAGATATGCAAATATTAGGAACCAAATCGTTCCTGGAATAGTTAATCCTAAAAGTTCTCTATTCTCCTTTAATGTTTTCCATTTGCTCTTTTTTATAACAAACTCTGAGCCTTTTGCTTTTTTCATATAAATTCCTCCCCTTTTTTGTAATCGTTTATCTAAATAAAATATACCATATTTACCTATTATGCTTATAGTTGAATAAATTTAGATTTAGTGTACAAATTGAAAAAAAACACAGATAGCATACAATTTATTAATATCGTATACTATCTGTATCTAATTTTTTAATAATTTTTAAACTCTCTTAACGTTGCTGGAGATACTCCATAAAAATTTTTAAACTTTCTATAGAAATAGCTTGTATCTAAGTAGCCTACCTCTTTTGCTATATCATTTATCTTCATATTTGTATTTAAAATTAAATCTTTAGCCTTCATATTTTTTACTTTATTTAAATACTCTGAAAATGAATATCCAACTTCTTTTGCAAATAATTGTCCTAAATAAGAGCTATTTATCTTATATTTTTGAGATAAAGTTTTCAAACTTAATTCTTCGTAGTAATTTTTATTAATATAATTTACTACTTGTTGAATTATCGGAGTATATTTAACAGAATTATTTTTCATCATATTTGATAAATCAATAATTTGCTTATCTATATATGTAATAATGTCAGAAATACTGCTAGCATTATAAATATTAATTATTGTATTACTTATACTTTCCTCTTTAATTTCCTTATCAATTTTAAAATCATCTGCAATTTTATCAGCTAATAATATAGTTTTTATTGCTAAATCATAAATTTCTTGTGGAGAAAAAGTATTACTTCTAAATAATTCATCAATATAAGATCTTACATCATCAGTGTTTTTTTCTATTATAATTTTATTTAGTATTTCTAACTCTTTATTCAAATTAAAACTTGCACCTGATATATTATCTATATCATTGCTATATAAACATTTATTATATCCATCTGTTATTATATTTTTCTTTACATTATTTGATATATTGTAACTCTTTTGTAAGTCATTTATATTGTATACACTATCTCCTACAGCAATAAAGGTTTCTCCAATATTATCTATTAATAAGCCTAATATTTTTCCATAATACTTTCGTATCTCTTCTATGTTAATATTATTTTCCCATGAATTAATTAATATAATATCTCCATTAAATCTATACAATATTTCATAACCTTCATATGTATTTGCATTAATTAGTTCATTAATATCAGATTTTCTTCTATGATTCTTTTTATTAAATAATATATTAGTTACTGTATAACATTTATCTTTTAATTCTATATTTATAATATCAGTTATTTCCTCTAAGATTTCTTTATCAGCATTTCCATTTAATATTTTCATAAATGTATTATTTTTTTCTAACAATTTATTTTCTTTTTCTTTATTAGCAGCTATTTTTTTATTAATATCTATTAATGCTTCCTCTAATTCTTCTTCATTTATAGGTTTTAATATATAATTTTCTATCCCATACTTCATTGCTGTTTTGGCATAAGAAAAATCATCGTATCCAC
Organism: Clostridium sp. K13; assembly: GCF_019734195.1. Lineage (GTDB taxonomy): Bacteria > Bacillota > Clostridia > Clostridiales > Clostridiaceae > Clostridium. The sequence goes on from NZ_JAASHM010000023.1 coordinate 39,292, forward strand.
TTAATACAATAAATTTTACTTTTTTATTTTTCTCTTTAATCCTTTTAATAAGCTCCAATCCATTTATAACAGGCATATTAATATCTGTAATTATTATATCTACAGGCTCTTCATCATACTTTTCTAATGCTTCTTTTCCATTTTGAGCCATGTGCGTAATCTTTAATCCAAGTTTATCCCAATCTACTATATTTAATACTCCTTGTAAAATTAACTTTTCATCATCAACTAACATAACCTTATACATTCTAATCAACCTTTCTACTTGGTATTGTTACTATAATTTTTAACCCTTTTTCTACTGCTTTTTCAATTTTAATACCATATTCTTTACCATATAAAATTCTTATTCTTTCATTTGCATTTGTAATTCCTATAGACTGGCCTGTCCCATATTTATCAGTTAACATTCTATTCATTTGTAATAATTTTTCATCTTCTATACCTCTTCCATTATCTTCAATATATATTAAAACTTTATCATTTACTTCTTCAATCGAAATGGTAAGTTTGTTGTCATCATCCTCTAATCTAATTCCATGGACAAAATAATTTTCTATCAATGGTTGAATTGTAAATTTTATTATTTGATTATCTAAAATCTCTTTAGGGCAATTTATATTAAATTCAAACTTGTCTTCATATCTAAACTTAAAAATTTCTAAATATTTTTCACAATATTCTATTTCATTTTTAATAGATATTATATCCTTATCCTTTAATTGACTTCTAAATAAGAATGCTAAAATATAAAGCATTTTACCAACTTCCTTATCTCCATTGCATATAGCCTTCATTCTTATTGATTCTAAAGTATTATATAAAAAATGAGGATTAATTTGACTTTGTAATGCCATAAGCTCAGCTTTTTTCTGATTTACTTCTGCTTTTTTTTCATTTAATTCATATACATAACTTTTTTCTATATAATCATTTAATTGAGTACACATCTCATTAAAATTTTCCGAAATAATATTTATTTCATCAACTTCTTTTCCTACTGGAATTACAACATTTACATCACCTTGTTTAACTTTATCCATAGCTAATAAAAGTTTATTCATTCTATCACTAATATTTTTAATCTTAAAGTAAAAGAAAATTTCTGCAATCACAAATACAATTACGTCTATAAAAAACACTGATATATGAAATGATATGGGCAATTTTATTGTATTCTTTTTCTTTATCCTTCCAATGGTTATTAAATCTAAATTATTATATATTGAATTAATACTATAATTCTCCTCTAAATAAAATTGATTTTTTCCTATTATTAATCCATCGTTATATGGATAGTGAGAATTTGTATATTTTCCAGTTGAATCATAAATACAAAATCCATTTTTATTTAAAATTAAAGTCTCATACTTATTATCATATTTTTCTAAAATTTTACTTATAAAATCTAAATTAAATACAAATACTATTTCCCCTTCATTTTTATATGTTAACGGATTATTAATTTCTCTAATATTATAAATATAATTTTTATCTTTTAAAGTATTTTTATATTTATATCTCTCTTCAATTGACTCCTTTGTGATCTTTTCATATCTTGTCTTCTTGTCTCTATTAAAAGAGGTAACCTCATTTCTACTATAACTAACAAATTCTATTTTTTCTAAATTGGGATTTAAATTTATACATCCTTCTACAAAATACTCTACTCCCTTATAAATACTATCATTACTCATAGCATAATTATCTAATTTATTTTTTAGATAGCTTATATTATCAAAGTTTAAAAAATCTATAATATCTGTAATTATATCATTGTCTCTATACATATTTGTGGTTGCTATAGTTACTGCATTATTAATATTTATAAGTTCTTCATTAATATCATAAATAACTTTATCATTTATATATAATTGACTCTCTCGTATATTATTTAATACCTTTCCTGCAAAAAATGCATCTAAAATTAATATTACTATAACCAATATACTTGTATAAATTATAATTATTTTTTTATACATTGTTCCATTTTTTATTCTCATGATTTTACCCATACCTATATTTTTTCCTTAAGTTATTCTATAAATATTAAACCATATATATAAAATTTTCGAAAGTTTTTCTAATGGAAAAATTATATATTTTATTTAAATTTTTCACTTTTATCAACAATTTACTTTATATAACTCCTTTATTAAAATATAATTGTCTTATAAAAATACCAAAGGATGTGACTTTATGAATACGTTTAATCTTCAAAAAATACTAGACTTTTTTAATTATATATTTTGGTTTTTTTGCTTAAATATATTTTTTCTAATTTTTAATACACCATTAGTATTATTTTTTCTATTTGTTGGCTTAGATCAAGTTGTAACTTACTTACCATTATTTCTAGTTTGTTCAATTCCATTAATGCCTTCAATAACTGTTTTATTCTACTGTATGAATAAAATAATTAAATATAAAGATTTAGATTTATTTTATGACATATATATGGGAATAAAACTAAATATAAAACAATCGATTTTATTATGGTGCTGTGAGTTATTTATAATATTTATTTTATCAATAAATGTCAGATTCTTTACACAATATGAATTTAGCTTATTATTTAATTGTATGTTTATAACATTATTTATTATATTATTATTAATAACACCATACATTTATTTATTAATAAGTAGGTTTTCACTAAAGAGTTATGCTTTGATAAAAAACGCCTTAATACTTGCTGTTACTAGACCTCTTATAACTATATCAAATATATTAATTCTTTTATTCTGTATGATTTTATTTGAAGTAAGTCCTGGAACAACTATTCTATTTGCTAGTAGTATTTTTACTTTTCTAATAAGTTATAATAGTAAACTCTTACTTAATAATCTTGAAGAATTATCAAATTAAAATATAAAGCTAACTAATTTAAAAATTAAAATTAGTTAGCTTTTCCCAATTATAAATTTAATTATTTTCTTTCTAGTTTTAATAAAAACTCTTTTTTATCTATTCCATCTGCATATCCTACCATTGCTCCATTTTTTCCAATAACTCTATGACATGGCACAATAATTGCAATTGGATTCTTATTATTTGCTCCACCTACAGCTCTATATGCATTTGGTTTTCCTATTCTTTCAGCAACTTGTTTATAAGAAAGGGTTTCTCCATAATTAATTTTACATAATTCACTCCAAACACATTTTTGAAAATTTGTACCCTTTATAAATTTAATTTCTAATTCAAAGTTCTTTCTTTCTCCATTAAAATATTCTTCTAATTGATTCTTACATTTACTTATTATACTTTTTTCATTTTCATTATTTATTTCATCCATTGGTAAATCAATATCACTAACAAAATTAACTCCAATTATATATTTATCTTCTACTTCAATTTTAATTTTTCCTAGTTCACTATCATAATAACTAAAACTCATAATAACATTGACCTTTCTTATAATAATTATTAATATAAATTATTATATCATTATAAAATAATAGGAGCATGCTTAATTTCACGCTCCTATTATTTTTATTTAAATATATCCTTAATTTTTTCAAATAATGATTTATTACTACTATCTGAATCTGTAATTTTTTCATTTTCTTCTACATTTATTTCATTAGTATCATTTTTACTATTACTACTTTCCACTGCATCACTTCTCATTATAAATTTAACAGATCCTGTCATATCATTTGACAAACCTGAATATACACCATAATCCTTTGATATTTTAACTAATTCATCCTTAACATCACTAAATCCATCAATGCTATCTAAAGCCTTACTACCTTCTTCATTAATTTTGTCTAACCCTTCAGATTTCAGTTTATCAACACCATCATATAGTGATTGTGTGCCACTCTTAAGCTTCTCAGTTCCATCTAATATCTTTTTAGAATTATCTTTTAATGTTAACGTACCATCTACTAATGTTTTCCCACCTTCTGCTAAAGAAGTAACTCCATTAGCTAATGTCTTTCCCCCTTCTGATAATTGGTTTGTTCCATTATATAATGTTCCTATTCCTGATTTTATTAATTTAGAATTAACATTTAACTCATTTGCGCCACTTAATAATGAATTACTACCACTTGCTAAAGCATTAGCTCCATCAGCTAATGTCTTTCCGCCCTCTGCTAATTTATTTGTTCCATCATATAATTCTCCTATTCCTGAACTTATTAATTTAGAATTAGTATTTAATTCCTTAGCACCACTTACTAATGTACTACTTCCTTCTTCTAAAGCTTTTGTACCTTCTAACAAAGACCCTGTACCTTTTGCTAACTCACTACTTCCTTCAGAAAGTTGTCCCATTGCATCACTTATTTGTGTTGATCCATTATTTAAAGTAGTACTTCCAGTTGCAAGACTATTACTTCCATCTAATAATGCTGTAATTCCCTCTTCTAAATCTCCTGTACTTCCAGCTAATTGACTACTTCCATCATAAAGTGACTTTATCCCTTGAGACATAAATTCTGCTCCAGCTGTCAATTCCGCTCCAGCATTCACTACACCTTGAAAAGTACTAACTAATTGACTTGAATTATCTGAAAGATTTGATAATCCTTCTTTTAAGTTTTTTGCCCCTTGTGTTGCAGGTTCAATTCCATTTTTCACTTGTACTAATCCTAAATTTTGTTCTGATGATACATTACTTACACCTGAACTTATAGCAACTAACTGTTCTGCAAGGTCTGGGTTACTTTCTGCTAAGCCTGCAGCAATATTATCTAACTGTGCCGCAAGGTCATCTAACTGTGCTGCTGAATTTATAAGTGTATCAAGTCCTGAAACTCCACCTGAAAGTCCATTACTTAATTCTTCCGCTCCAGATAATGCACCTTTTATTCCTCCATCAATCTCTTCGTATTTTTTCTCAACTTCACTTGTTCCATTTACAAAACTACTTACTCCACCAAAAAACATTTCTCTTTGTGATTCTATATTAGCAAGTCCTTTATTTATATCATTTATTCCTTTAATTAATATAGGTGCCTTACTACTTAATTCCTTTACCCCATTATTTAAATCTTGTGCTCCTGAATATATTGCTTTTACTCCATTATCAAATTCTACATACTTTTCATTTAGTTGGTTTACACCTTTATCTAGCTCATTTGCACCATTATTTAACTCTGGAGTTTTTGCATTTAATGTAGCAACTCCGCCACTTAAAGTTTCAGCACCTGACACTAAACTTGATACACCTTCATCAAATAGTGAATACTTTGTATTTAATTCACTAGCTCCACTATTTAATGAATCAACACCACTTATTAATGTTGGAACACTTCCATTTAATTTATTAATTCCATCATTTAAAGTTCCTGCACCTGATGCCAAACTTGATACACCTGTATCAAATAGTGAATACTTTGTATTTAATTCACTAGCTCCACTGTTCAATGAGTTAGCACCACTTACTAATGTTGGAACATTGCTATTTAATTTATTTATCCCATTTTTTAATTCAATTGCACCACTATTTAAAGTATCTACCCCTGAATCAAATATAGAATAACTATTTGCTAAATCAGTCTGCCCATCTAATAACTCCTTAGAGCCGCTTAATAAATCCTCTCCGCCCTTTTGCAAGTCATTTAATGCAGTTTTTAAGTCATCAAGCTTATCTATTCCTTGTATTTCATCTATATCTTCACTAGAAGTAGTGGCAAGTACCATTATTGCAGGTATTTCAAATTTCTCTGTTTCTCCCGTAATTTCAAATGAATCTTCTAAATCAATACTACTACTTCCTAATAAATCATCTAACAAACCTCCTAAATTCAATGATTCTTTAAGGCCTGGTATTGTAACAAAAGTTACTAATGAATTATTTCCATCATTAAGAACTTTACCTGAAGTAATTTCTACATTCTTAAAATTGCTATTAGACAAAGTAAGTTCCGCTGCTGTTAATAACGGTAGATATATTGTTCTTTTTTCTCCATTGATAAAAACTGTTTTACTTTCATTATTCTTAATATTAACTGAAATTTTAAATTTACCACTTTTTCCTAAAACATCATTAGGATCTACTTTCTTACCATTAAATTCGTAATTAACTGAAATAGTTATTGGTAATTTATTACTACTCTTACCTTGATAATAAAGCTCATTTGAATTTATATTCCAACTTAAATTTTCTCCATTTTTAGTTGGCTCCTCATCACCTTTTACATTTTTAATATCTGTTAATGTTGACTTATCTGTAAATTCTCCTAAAGCTTCACTTCCCTTAATCCAATCACTAACTATTTGTTCTGTTGGATTTCCATTTTCATCTAATATTACATATACAGTTTCATCCTTTTTAATCTCTTGAGCAAAAGCTACAGAATTAGTTGTAACTGTTATTAATGCAACTAAACATGCTAATCTTTTTGATATTCCTTTTCTCATATTTTTTTTCCTCCCTCAACACATTCAACAAAAGTTTTACTTGTTTTAACTATTAACTTTTCACAAAGTAATAATATTCCTGGCAATACAAATAGTATTATAAACATACTTATAATTGCGCCTCTAGCCATTAAAGTACATAAGGAACTTATCATTTCCATATCTGATATAATTCCTACACCTGCAGTTGCTCCAAAAAAAGTTAATGCACTAGTAACAATTGACCTTGATGAACTTTGTAATGCTATTGTCATTGCTTTTTTCTTATCACTATTTAAAGCTAGCTCTTCTTTAAATCTAGATGTTAGCAATATTGCATAATCTACTGTTGCCCCTAATTGAATAGTTCCTATTACTATTGATGATATAAATGGAATACTTGTACCCATGTAGAAAGGAATTCCTAAGTTTATAAAAATAGCTAATTCTATTACTAAAACTAACAATATAGGAATTATCGCTGATTTAAATACAAATAATATTATTATAAATATAGCTAAAATTGATGCTACACTAACCCTATTAAAATCACTATCTGCTATTGTAATTAAATCTTCTGTTAATGGTGCCTCACCACCTACTAATGCATTTTCATCATACTTTTTAACAATATTATTTATTTTCTTTAATTGAACACCTACCTCATCTGATGCCGCCTTATATTCTGAGTTAAGCATTACTTCTTCATATCCACCATTTTTTATTTTTTCTAATAAATCCTTTGGTATAAAAGTTTGAGGAATTCTTTGACCTAATATATCTTCTAAACCTACTACTGATGTTACTCCTTCAACAGACTTTAATTCATCAATCATTTGATCAACCTTATAACCTTCTAAATCATCTCTCACCAAAATTATATTAGTTGACATCATGTTATACTCTGACTTTAATTTATTATTAGCTATAATAGAAGGTAAATCCTTTGGTAATGATTCATCCAAATTATAATAAACCTTTGTATTATTATTTCCTATAATGGCTGGTATCAAAGCAATTGCTCCAACAATAACAAATAATTTATGATGCTTTATTACAAATACTGAACTTTTCTTAAAACTTGGTAGTAAAGTTTTATGCTTATACTTATGAATAAGCTTATCAAATGTTAATATCATTGCTGGTAATACTGTTATAGTACATATAACCCCAAATACAACACCTTTTGCCATTACAAACCCAATATCTTTTCCAAATCCTAATTCCATAATACATAAGGCTAAGAATCCAGCGACTGTAGTTAATGAACTTCCTGCAATAGATGATATAGTTTTTTCTATTGCAATTGCCATAGCCTCCGTCTTATTTGGTTGATTTATTCTTTCTTCGTCATATCTATTAAGTAAAAAAATTGAATAGTCCATTGTTACTGCTAGTTGTAATACAGCTGATAAGGCTTTTGTTATATATGAAATTTCTCCAAACAGTATATTTGTACCCATATTATAAATTACTGCTATACCTATACTTAACATAAATATAATTGGAATTATAAATGATTCCATAGTTAAACTTAAAATTATTATTGATAATATAACAGCTATTAAAACATAAATAGGTGTCTCCTTATCAGCTAAATCTTTAGTATCCTTTATTACACCACCAATTCCACTTAAAAATGCTTGTTTACCTGTAATACTTCTTATTTCTTCTATTGCTTTTTCAGTTGCTTCACTTGCATCAGTATCAGTTAACTTAACAATCATAAGTGTTGAATCATCTGAAAAAAGCATATCTCTTATCTCAGCCGGTAATATTTCTTTAGGAACAGATATATCTAGTGCATCATCTACCCATATGACTTCAGATACCCCATCAACGTTAGCTACTTTTTCCTTTAGTTTAGCTACATCTTTATTATCCATACCTTCAATTATTAACATAGCTAAGGACCCACAATCAAAATCATCTTTTAATATTGCTTGAGCTTTTCTTGTTTCTAAATCATTTGGTAAATAACTCAAGATATCATAATTAACTTTTGTATTAAAATATCCTATTGCAGATGGTATTAATAAAATAATGGCTACTATCAAAATAAAAATTCTACTTTTGGCTATTGCCCTTGATATTTTTTTCATCCTGTTATCCCCCCATTCTCCTCTTCTCTAAACTTTATACTCTTTAAACTTTTTTTTCAATTTCAGTTTTCTGTATTTTTTTCCCTGTTTTTTAATTAAAAACAGTATTTATATCCTATTCATAGGCATTTTCCTTTATTTTCCTCGAGTTATCTTTTGTTCTTATTTTCTTCTTTTGAAACCCTTGATTTTTCTAGCTTCTAGCCTTTCATTTTATTTTTCTTAATTAAAATTTAACAACTTGTTTAAAATTCTACTTAAGAAAAATAATATCTAATTAATAATTTATTTATAAATTTCTAATACAATTACACTTTTTCAAAAAATAAAAAGAGGACTAAAACTAGTCCTCTTTATCTACTAATGAAGCAGATACTATAGTTCTTGCTCCATCAAACTCATAACTACAAGTATATAATGTAATTATACTTGAAATTTCATTAATTTTATTTTCCTTATTATACATAGATTTTTCTTTTAAATTATTAATATAATCATTAAACTCATCATTATTATCAAAACTATTTTTTAAAATAATATTTTCGCTCTTTTCTACAAATACTGAGAATACTTCATAGTAATAATTCCTATTATCTTTATTTATAAGTATTTTTCCTTCATCAAAGAACTCTTTTTCTTTAAATTTATTTATATCAGAAAACATGCTTCCATTTCTCATATTATGCCCATATAAAATTAAGTTTTTATCTTTTAAAATATTATTTTCACAATCAATAAAAATGGCACCACCGATATCATCTTTCTTGTAAAAATTATTTTTTAAATAAAATTCGTTATCTGAACCTTGTACTACTGGATAATCTATTACTGTATTAGGTATATTAATCCAAAACTTATACTCTGGATTAATGGCTTTTAACTTATTATCTTTAATATCAACTTCATCACTATATTCCAAACTATTGATTACTCCTCTAATTTCTTGATATGCTTTATTTGATTTATTATATTTATAATTTTTATTTAATATTGTTGTAAGGCATATGATAATTATTATAAATAATAGAAAACTAATTATATTTTTAAATTTTATCTTCATAACATATCTCACTTTTAGAATACTTTTTTCTTTCAAAAGTTAATAAATAAGATGAAATAATAGATACCAATGGAACAGATAATATTATAGCTATACTTCCTGAAACTCCTTGCATTATTTCAATACCAATTTGATACATATTGATAACTTGGTTATATTTTAATGCATATGCATAATTTAAAATCAATGTATTTATAGAACCACCAGTAAAAGCTAATATTAATGTATTGGACATAGTTCCCATCATATCTCTTCCAACATTTATTCCTGATTTGAAAAGATCTTTTTTGCCTATATTATTGTTGTGACTATATATCTCAGTCATTGCTGATGCTATAGACATACTTACATCCATAACAGCTCCTAATGATGCAATAAGTATAGCAGCAAATAATATTCCCCCAACTTTTAGATTAGTATTATTTGATATAAACACTAACTCCTCAACCTCTGCTACATTATAACCTGATATTTTAGCTATATTTCCAAATCCAGCTGCGCATACTCCTGAAATTATTACCCCTGTTATAGTTCCAATCATTGCTGAAATTGACTTTTTGCTTATTCCGTCAATTAAATATAATGAAACTATTGTTATTAATATTATTACAACTACTGCTGATAAAAATGGAGAATATCCTCTATATAACATAGGTAAAAACAGATATATTATACAGATAAAAGTAAACATTAATCCTATTGCTGATTTAAATCCTTTTTTCCCACCTATAATCCAAAGCATAAGTAAAAATAGTCCTACAAATACGTAAATAATATTAGACCTATCATAGCTATATACTGATACTGAAGCATTGCCATCATATTCACTTATGCTTGCTATAACCTTCATTCCTATAGTACAATCTGCACCATATAAGTATCCTGCAAAGCTTGTTCCATCTAATATATTTCCCTTTAAATTACCACTTAATATTTTTAATTTAACCTTTTGATAGCCAATCCTTGTACCATCTTCCTGAAGATTGTCTTCTATAATTTCTACAACAATAGCTTTTTCATAACTTGTCCCAGTTCTATTGATTAGTTCTACCTTTTCAATTTTATTAAAAAAGTATAGAAAGAAAAAGAATAATATAATAATAATACCAACTATAATATTATTTTTTATATTCTTTCTACTTTTTAATAAATCTGTTAACATAATACTCCTCCAAATTATATAGAGGTAGCTCAAAAGTAATAAGTTATTTTGAGCTTACTCCATGTTTAATCCTATTTTACTACTTCTTTTTTTCTTTTAAAGTTTAAACCTACTACTCCAACTATCGCTGCAGTTAAAATTCCATATACTAATATATTAGAATTGTCACCAGTATTTACTCCACTATTAGGTTTATTTACAGCACCATTATTACTTACATTATTGTTATTTACGTTATTATTTCCGTTGTTGCTTCCATTATTATCCATTCCACCTGAAACTCCACTATTAGTAACTACTTTCTTTTTAAATGTTTCCACTGCTTCTTTTAGTTTAGAAATAGCCTCATCTACAACTACTTGACTAGCATCATCAGATAGACATACTTTTTTTGCTTCCTCAATCTCAGATAATAATTTATCTTTAGACTCTTGCGGATATTCTCCAACTTTATTTCCAACTACAGCCTTATTAGCTAATTCTTCAGCTGTTGCAATTTCATTATTTAATACCTCCACATTACCTCTTAATACAAGTTGATCTATAGCAGCCTTCAAATTACCATAAGTTTCTGAAATCACTGCTTCACTTATATCTGAATCTGCAGCTATTTTTTGTGCATTTGAAAGAGTAGCTTCAAATACAGTCCATGTTGATGATGTATAAATTTCTTTTTCTGCACTTTTAGCTTCTGCCTCTTCAATTTTATCTACTAAATTTCCATATTCAACTGATTTAATAATAGTAACTGTTTCATCAATCTTTTCCATATTATCCGTTCTATATGTGCTAATTGATAAACTTACATTATCAACATTTATAGTTGAAAATGTTGGAACATCTTCTTGCCATCTATTTGCAATATATGCTTGTTGTCTTGGCACATTGTTATAATACTTACTACCAGATGCTGAGTTAGCAGTTATATATAATATTCCTTCTGGATTTGAAATATTTTCTCCTCTTATACTTAAATCTGTTTCTATAGCATTCTTGTCTTCAATACTTTCTAAATAGCTTAAATACTTTTCATCTTCAACTAATTCAGTGTAATCACTTTCAAATTCTATATCAAAAAATTCTTCATACTCATCATCTGTTAAGAATGTACTTTCCTCCTTTACTCCACCTTTTAAAATTTTAGATCTAGCATAAGTATGATCATGCCCTGTTAAAACAACATCAATATCATTTTCCTCAAAAATTGGAACTAATTTATATCTTAATTCTGCAATTTCAGGTTCATTAGAATGCTCTCCTGATCCATATATATCTTGGTGTAAAGTTACAACTTTCCATGTTACATCTCCTGATTCAGCAACAGCTTGTTCTATAAACTGCTTATGTTCTTCTGCATTTGTATTATTAGTATTTAACATAATAAATAGGGTATTACCATACGTATAATAGTAATTTCCTCCCCCTACTGTTGATCCTAAAGTACTAGTATTAGGATTATTAAAATGATAAGAATAATTTCCACTAACCGCATCATGATTTCCTAATGTTGTTGCAACTGGTAATGACTTTAATGGTTCTGGGCTTAAATATCCTGCATATTCAATTTCATTTTCTGTATAAGCAAGAGCCTGCTCATTATTAGCTTTTTTATCTCTTATTGAAATTTGATCTCCCGCTGAAATCATGAAACTTGCATTTGGAACTAAAGATAATGCTTTTTTTATTGTATTATTCCAGTTAAAACTATCGTTTCTTACTGATCTATCTTGTCCTATAGCTTCTGTTTCACCTGTTGGAGTATTTTTTAATGATGAACCTATTTGTGGATCACCAACTAAGAAAAAACTAAAACTATCAGTAGATTGAGTGTTAATTACTACAGGACTACTCCAATTTTCATTAGTTCCATAACTATAGTAATATGTAGTATCCTCTTCTAAACCTGTTACAGTTACTTTATTTGATACATACTCTATTTTAGTTTCTTTATTAGTTACTGCTCTACTTTGAGTTCCATCAAATTCAATAGAATTACTCATATCTGTACTCTTGCTTATTTTTACTTTTGGTAAAGTTTCTTCCTTTTCAGAATACCAAGCAAAATTTAATTCTGTTGCATTTTTACCTGGTGTTATTGATAATTGAGTCCAATCATTTTTAATTGTTTCCCATTTTTCACACCAAGCTTCCCAAGCTCCTCCCTGTGCAGCTTCAGTATAAGGTGCTTCTGTCCACCCATCATTTTCTGCAGCAAATACAGTATAACTTGTTGTGATCATCATTATAGCAACCATTAAAGCTGCCATTACTTTTTTAGTTCTTTTTATCATTTTAATATTCCCCCTTGTAATTACTTACAAAAGGAATTATATAGCAAACTTTTTCTTTCATGTGCCTTTTTAACACTTATTAACTTATATCTCCATATAATTTACATATTTAAAAAATAGTTAACATTAAATTAACTAAAAAAGGGGCTGTATCAAAATAACTTTTGATACTAGCCGAATAAGAAAGGGAGGATTCGAATTCGAATCCTCCCT